>DATKLW010000017.1:0-34489 GCA_035542215.1 Thermoanaerobaculia bacterium
AGCCCTCGCCATCCGCCGCTGGACGGTCGGATCGGAGTCTCCCCGCCGGAAACGCCGTCCTACGCGGCTGAACGGTACCTGCTCGGGCCGTTCCGCTGGCCGGCCCTCTTCCGCGCGGTCCTCGCGAGCCGGCAAGGCCGCACGGCCGAGTTCAACGCGGCGTGGCAGCTCGCCCTGAACGATCAGGTCACGCGCGCGCTCGACATGGAGCGGGCTCCGCGCGCGCAGCGTCTCGCTTCGCGCCTCTGGTCCGCGCTCCCGACGCCCGGAACGGCTGCCCTCTACGCCGAGAGCCTCCGCCTCGGCGGCAAGCTCGAGGAAGCGTCCCGCTTCGTGGACGCGGCGCCGGAAGGGGTCCGGTCGGCGCCGGCCGTCCTCGTCGTGCGGGCGCTCCTCGCCCGGGACGAGGGATTCCCGGCCCTCGCGACCGGGCTCCTCTCCGCGGCCGCGAGCCGCATGAGAGCGCCGGGTATCGAAGCGCTGGCCGCGCGCCCGCCGGCCGAATGGCCTTCGACCTACCGGAAGCTCATCGCGGCGCCTCGCCCGGCTTACTGAAGAACCCGCTGCGGCCTCCGGCGCCGGCCTCGGCCGCGCGGAGGCGCAGGTCTTCGGCGAGTCGGTCGATCTTGCCCTCGAGCTCCTCGCGCGTGCCGTCGGTCCGGACCACGATGTCGGACACCTCTTCGCGTGCGGCGTCGGAGAACTGCGCCGTCATCCGCTTCACGAACTCGTTCGGGTCGATCTCGCCGCTGCGCTTGATCGCGCGCTTGAGGCGCACCTCGGCCGGCGCCGACACGGCGACGAGGACGTCGAAGCGCTCGCGCCCGCCGGTCTCGACGAGGAGCGTCGCCTCGATCACGCCGAGGGGCTCGCCCTTCTCCGCGAGAGAGGCGAACCAGCGCGCCCACTCGTCCCTCACGAGCGGATGGATGAGCCCGTTCAGCGTCGCGAGCGCCTCGCGGTCGTGGAAGACGTGCATCGAGAGTTTCCGCCGGTCGACGGAGCCGTCGGGGCAGAGGAAGCCGGGCCCGAACGCGGCGGCGACAGCCCGGGCGCCCGCGCCGCCGGGCGCGTAGAGCTCGTGGACCATCCGGTCCGCGTCGCGCACGGGAATCCCGCGTTTTTCGAGGCCTTCGGCGATCGTGCTCTTGCCCGACGCGAGGCCGCCCGTGAGCCCGACCTTGAGGATCACCCGCGGCGCTCCTCGCAGAGCCGGAGCGTGTTCAGGAGGAGATGGGCGATCGTCAGCGGGCCGACGCCGCCCGGCACGGGCGTGTAGCGCGAGGCCCGCGGGAACGCGGTCGCGGGGTCGCAGTCGCCGACGAGCGTCGAGCCGTTCTTCTCGAACGCCGCCGCGCGCTTCGCGTCGCCCGGAAAGAAGCGCTCGAGGTCGGCGCGCGACGTGACCCGGTTCATCCCGACGTCCACGACGACCGCGCCCTCCTTCACGAAGTCGCCCGTCACGAAGCCGGGCCGCCCGATCGCCGCGACGAGGAGGTCCGCCTCGCGGCAGAGCCCGGCGAGGTCGCGCGTTTTCGAGTGGGCGATCGTGACGGTCGCGTCGTTCCGGAGGAGAAGGACGGCCATCGGCTTGCCCACGATGTCGCTGCGGCCCACGACGACGGCGCGCGCGCCCTTGAGAGGCACGCTCTCGCGCTTGAGAAGCTCGAGGATCCCGGCCGGAGTGCACGGGACGGGCGCGGGCTTGCCCTGGAGGAGGCGGCCGGCATTCTCGGGGTGGAAGCCGTCGGCGTCCTTCCTCGGGTCGACGGCTTCGAGGACGCGCGCGGTGGCGATGTGCTTCGGCAGCGGCAGCTGGACGAGGATCCCGTCGACGGCGTCGTCCCGGTTCAGACCGTCGATCGTCGCGAGGAGGTCCGCCTCGGGGAGGGACGCCGGGAAGCGCAGCGTCCGGCCGGCGAACCCGGCCTCCCGGGCGGCCGTTTCCTTGTTCCTGACGTAGACCGCACTCGCGGGGTCGTCGCCGACGAGGACCACGGTCAGCCCGGGGACGACGCCCCGGGAGGCAAGCCGGGCCGCGCCTTCGGCGGCCTCGGCCCGGAGAGTCTTGGCAACGGCGGCGCCGTCCAGGATTCGCGAGATCATGGCCGTATTGTCGCCTCTTCGGACCATTCCGGCCGGTCCGGTCGCTTGACAGGGGAGGAGAGGGGGGGTATTTTCCACTGCCCCGCGGGTCTCGGGTTCCTGTCCGAAGCCCGCGAGTCGTGTGCCGTCGGGCTCTGGTCTTTCGATGCTCCCCGGATCCGCATCGCGAGGCAGACCCCGCATCCTCCAACGGGGTCGAACCCCCACTACCGCCTGGCCGGAGACGACCGTTCCCGTGAGCACTCGCACGCCGCTCCCGAAAATCTCAGACCACACGCGCCGCTGGATCGTCGTCGACGCCGACGGGAAGGTTCTCGGCCGTCTCGCGACGCTCGTCGCGAGGCACCTCACGGGCAAGACGAAGGCCGTCTACACGCCGTTCCTCGACACGGGCGACTTCGTCGTCGTCGTGAACGCCGAGAAGGTCGCCCTCACGGGCGCCAAGGCGCAGTCGAAGATCTACCGGCACCACACGGGGTTCCCGGGCGGCATGAAGACGGTGGAGTTCGACAAGCTCCGCGCGACACGTCCCGAGCGCGTCATCGAGGAGGCCGTCAAGGGCATGCTCCCGAAGACGAAGCTCGGCAAGAAGATGTTCAAGAAGCTCAAGGTCTACGCGGGCCCGCACCACCCGCACGCCGCCCAGGCCCCCGCGGCCGTCGCGGTCTGACCGGGTTTAAGGAGAAGCGCACCCCGTGACGAACCTCCAGTATCAGGCCGTCGGGCGCCGCAAGGAATCCGTCGCCCGCGTGTTCCTCCGCCCCGGCAAGGGCGCCGTCCAGGTCAACGACCGCACCTTCGAGGACTACTTCCCGAACGACGTGCTCAAGATGGTCATCCGCCAGCCGCTCCAGCTCACCGAGACGGTCGAGAAGTTCGACGTCGTCGCGCTCGTCGAGGGCGGCGGGAGCGCGGGCCAGGCCGGCGCGATCCGCCACGGAATCGCCCGCGCTCTCTGCCTCTTCAACGGCGAGCTCCGGGGCGCCCTGAAGAAGGCCGGCCTCCTCACGCGCGACTCGCGCATGAAGGAACGCAAGAAGTACGGCCAGCGCGGCGCCCGCGCCCGGTTCCAGTTCTCGAAGAGGTAATGGGGGTTTCATGAGCCAGATCACGATGAAGGAGCTGCTCGAGGCGGGCGTCCACTTCGGGCACCAGACCAAGCGCTGGAACCCGAAGATGAAGAAGTACATCTTCGGCAAGCGCAACGGGATCTACATCATCGACCTCCAGAAGACGCTCAAGTGCTTCCGCGAGGCGGCGGCGTTCATCACGGACGTCGCGTCGCAGGGCAAGAACATCCTGTTCGTCGGGACGAAGCGCCAGGCGCAGGACGCGATCTACGAGGAAGCGAACCGCTGCGGAATGTTCTACGTGAACAACCGCTGGCTCGGCGGCACCCTCACGAACTTCGTGACGATCCGAAAGTCGATCAGCCGCCTCAAGGAGATCGAGGCGATGCTCGTCGAGGGCTCGGACGCGATCCTCACGAAGAAGGAGCGCATCCAGCTCGACCGCGAGAAGGCGAAGCTCGCGAAGAACCTCGTCGGCATCAAGGAGATGGAAGAGCTCCCGGACATCCTGTTCGTGATCGACCCCAAGAAAGAGGCGATCGCGGTCCAGGAAGCGAAGAAGCTCGGCATCCCGGTCGTCGCGATCGTCGACACGAACTGCGACCCCGACGACATCAGCTTCGTGATCCCCGGCAACGACGACGCCATCCGCGCGATCAAGCTCTTCACGGGCAAGATCGCGGACGCGGTGCTCGAGGGCCTGCACGCGCAGGAAGAGCGCTTCGTCGGGAAGGTCGTCCACGGCGAGGACGAGCCGATGCCCACGAATTTCCAGGTGACCGAGGCGGGCGCGGCCAAGCCCGAGGGCCCCGCCGTTCCCGTCCAGGCCTGATCCCGATCCACCAGGATTCGGGCCGGCGGGAGGACGTGGGTCCCCCGCCGGCCTTTTTGATGTCAGAGAGGATTCCATGGCGATTTCCGCAGTGATGGTCAAGATGCTCCGCGACAAGACCGGAGCCGGAATGCTCGATTGCAAGAGCGCGCTCGAGGAGACGAACGGAAACGCGGAGGAGGCCGAGAAGATCCTGCGCAAGAAGGGTCTCGCCGCCGCCGCCAAGAAGGCGGGCCGCGTCGCGGCCGACGGGCTGATCGGCCACGTGGTGTCGAACGGCGTGGCGGCGCTCGTCGAGCTGAACTGCGAGACCGACTTCGTTGCGAAGACGGAGAAGTTCAAGCAGGCTCTGCACGCGCTCACGAACTTCGTGCACGGCCACGCCGTCCTCGGAGACACGGCCGACGGCGACGTCGCGGCCCTGGCCGCGGCGGCCCCCCCGTCGAAGATGCCGCACCCGGGCGCCACGATCGCCGAGTCCCTCCAGGCGTTCACGGGCGACCTCGGCGAGAAGACCGCAGTGCGCCGCTTCGCGCGTCTCGTCGCGGGCCCCGGCTCGGCCCTCACGATCTACGCGCACCCCGGAGACAAGACCGTCGTCGCGATCGAGACGAAGGGCATGCCCGAGGACCTCGGCAAGGACCTCGCGATGCACGTCGCGGCGCTCGCGCCGCAGTTCGCGAGCCGCGACGCGGTCGCCCCCAAGGCGCTCGCCGACGAGCGCGAGATCGCGCGCGCGAAGGCGATCGCCGCCGGCAAGCCCGAGGCCGTCGCCGAGAAGATGGTCGAAGGGATGATCGGCAAGTGGTTCGGCGAGGTCGTTCTCGTCGACCAGGCGTTCGCCAAGGACGACTCGAAGAAGGTGTCGCAGGTCATCGCCGAGCGCGGCGCCAAGGACGCGTCCGTCGTGCGCTTCGTCCGCTACAAGGTGGGCGAGGGCGTCGAGAAGAAGGCCGGGGGCGATTTCGCCGCCGAAGTGGCCGCGCTCACCAAGTAAGAACGTGGAACCGCACTACCGCCGGATCCTGCTGAAGCTCTCCGGGGAGGCGCTCCTCGGGGGACAGGCCTTCGGCATCGAGCCGGCGGTCGTCGCGCGCATCGCGGACGAGGTCGCCGAGGTCGCGCGCCTCGGCGTCGAGATCGCGATCGTGATCGGCGGCGGCAACATCATCCGGGGCGTTTCGGCCGCGACGCAGGGCATCGACCGCGTCACCGGCGACAACATGGGAATGCTCGCGACGGTCATCAACGGCCTTGCGCTCCAGGACGCGATGGAGAAGCGCGCGATCCACACGCGCGTCATGACCGCGTTCGAGGTGCGCGCCGTCGCCGAGCCGTTCATCCGGCGCCGCGCGATCCGCCACCTCGAGAAGAAACGCTGCGTCATCTTCGCGGGCGGGACCGGAAACCCGTACTTCACGACGGACTCGGCCGCGGCTCTCCGCGCGAACGAGATCCGCGCGGACGCGATTCTCAAGGCGACGCGCGTCGACGGGATCTATTCGGACGACCCGAAAAAGAACCCGAAGGCCGAGTTTCTCCCCCGAGCCACCTACCAGGACGTCCTCGAGAAGCGGCTCGCCGTCATGGACGCGACGTCGGTCGCTCTCTGCCGCGACAATCGGATGCCGATCCGCGTCTTCAACCTGCTCGTCCCCGGGAACATTCGTCGCGTCGTCATGGGCGAGCCGGTGGGAAGCGTGGTCGACGCGGGGCGCGCCTGACGCGCCGCTCCCGGGAAGGAGACGCCATGCCGATCATCACCGAGATCAAGAAGGAAACCGAGCGGCGCATGCATGCCTCGCTGGAGGCGCTCAAGCACGAGCTCAAGCATCTCCGCACGGGGCGCGCCTCCGTGGGCCTCCTCGAGGGGATCCTCGTCGAGTACTACGGCACGCCGACGCCCCTGAATCAGGTCGCGAACCTCTCCGCGCCGGACGCGACGCTTCTTCTCGCCTCTCCCTGGGAGCACTCGCTCTGCCCCGTGATCGAGAAAGCGATCCGCACGAGCGACCTCGGCCTGAACCCGTCTTCGGACGGCAAGGTCGTCCGGATCCCGGTGCCCCAGCCCACGGAGGAGCGGCGCAAGGAGATCGTCAAGAAGGCGCACGGCTTCGCCGAGCACGCGAAGGTCGAGATCCGGCACCACCGCCACGAGGCGAACGACGCGATCAAGAAGGAGGCGAAGGCCTCGGCGGTCTCCGCGGACGACGAGAAGCGCGCGCTCGACGAGGTCCAGAGGCTCACGGACAAGAGCGTCGCCGAGGTCGATCAGATCCTCAAGACGAAGGAAGCGGAAGTCTTCGCCCGGTGAGCCAGGCCACGGCTCTCGTCCCGGCCGCCGGCTTCGGCACCCGTTTCCACGAGGACGGCCCGAAGGCGCTCGTCCTCCTCGCCGGAAAGCCTCTCCTCGTCCACGCGCTCGAGCGCCTCGCGGCCTCGAAGCGCGTGTCCTCGGCCGTCATCGCGATCCCGGGCGGGTGCGAGGCCCAGTTCGAGGCCGCTCTCCGGAAATCGCCGCTTCCGTACGTCCTCGTCGAGGGGGGCGTGACGCGCCGCGACTCCGTCGCGCGGGCGTTCGAGGCGGCGGATCCGAAGGACGACGACGCGCTCGTTCTCGTCCACGATGCGGCGCGTCCGCTCGTGGACCCTCTCGAGGTCAAGGCCGTGGTGGACGCGGCCGACGCCACGGGCGCGGCGATCGCGGCGTTTTCCCTCGTCGAGACGATCAAGCGCATCGAGGCCGGAAAGATAAAGGGTACGGTCCCGCGCCGCGATCTCGTGGCCGCGACGACCCCGCAGGTGTTCCGGGCGGGGATCCTGCGCCGCGGCCTCGCGAAAGACGGCGGGCCGGAAGCCACGGACGACGCCGAGCTCGTGGAGCGCGTCGGCGGCGAGGTCTCGGTCGTCCTGACGTCGCGCTGGAACATCAAGATCACGTACCCCGAGGACCTCGCGTGGGCCGAGGGCTGGCTCGCCCGCGCGGGCGTGACGCCGTGAGGATCGGACACGGCTTCGACGCCCACCGGCTCGCGCCCGGGCGCCCGTGCGTCCTCGGCGGCGTCGCGATTCCCTCGGCCGCGGGGCCCGTCGGCCACTCGGACGGCGACGTCGTCCTCCACGCCCTCGCCGACGCGCTCCTCGGGGCGGCAGCCGCGGGCGACCTCGGCTCCGTCTTCGGGACCGACCGCCCCGAGTGGGCGGGCGCGGCGGGGGAGGCCTTCGTGCGCCACGTCCGTGAGCTCACGGACCACCCGCAGATCCTGAACGTGGACGTCACGATCCTCGGGTCGAAGCCCCGCGTCGCGGACTACCGCGACGCGATGCGGGCCACCATTGCCGCGCTCCTCGGAATCCCGGTTTCGCGGGTCTCCGTCAAGGCGTCGTCGGGAAACGGCCTCACGGATTTCGGCCGCGGCGAGGGTGTCGCCGCGGCCGTCGTCCTCCTCGCGGACGGCGGCGAAGAGTCCGAGTAGGGCCGCTGTGATCGTCTCGGGCTTCCATCCGGTCCGGGAAGTCCTCGAGAAGAGGGCCCGCGCCGTCGAGGCGCTTCTCGTCCAGCGGGGCCGCAAGGACGCGCGCGCCTCGGAGATCGAGGAGCTCGCCCGCGGCGCGGGAATTCCGGTTCGCCTCGTCGCGAAGGAGGAGCTGGACCGGTTCGCGGGCCGGGCGCACAACGGCGTGGCGGCCCGGGTCGCCGAGCGCGAATACGACGATGTCGAGGACTGCCTGGCCGGGCCGAAAGGCTCGCGCTGCGTCCTCTTCCTCGACGAAGTCACCGACCCCGGCAACCTCGGCTCGGTTCTCCGGACGGCTGCTGCGGCCGGGGCCTCGGTCGTCCTCACCGAACGACATTCGGCTGGGCTCAACGAAACTGTCTCCAAGGCCTCTGCCGGCGCCCTCGAGAGAGTGAAGGTGGGCCGAGTCGTCAATGCGGCCCGGTTCCTCGAGCAGGCGAAAGCTGCCGGTTTCTGGATCTACGGGGCGGCCATGGACGGCGAAAGTCTCTGGGAAGTAGACATTTCCGGCGATTCAGTCCTGTGTCTCGGCTCGGAGGGATCGGGGCTCAGGCGGCTCACCCGAGAAACCTGTGATCGATTGATTTCGATCCCGATGAGCGCCGGGGCCGGTTCGTTGAACGTGTCCGTGGCGGCAGGCATCCTTCTTTACGAGTGGGTTCGGCGCAAAGCCGGGGCAGGCTGAAGTGCGGCATGAAAATGGCTTGACGCGCCTTCACGGCGGCTGATATAAACCTCAATTCGCGCCTCGCCGGGTGCGCGAAGCCGTGCGTTCTCCGTGTCTTCATGGTCATCGGGTCGCTCGGTCGAGCTCTCTCTGGGGAGGAATGCGAGTGCTGGCGTAGCTCAATTGGCAGAGCAGCCGATTTGTAATCGGCAGGTTGCGGGTTCAAGTCCCATCGCCAGCTCCAGGGAGAGTTTCCGGGGGCCGGATAGCGGGATGAAGAAGGACGGGGACGGGCAGATGGCCGAGTGGTTAATGGCAGCAGACTGTAAATCTGCCGCACTTACGTGCTACGGGGGTTCGAATCCCTCTCTGCCCACCATTTCCCGGGAAGAGCGGGCCCACGTAGCTCAGTCGGTAGAGCACGTCCTTGGTAAGGACGGGGTCAGCAGTTCAAATCTGCTCGTGGGCTCCATGTCCCGGGAGAACCCGGAAGCCGGTTTCTCCCGAACCCACTCCACGCCAATCGCTCTCTTGAGCGGGAGTAACTCAGGGGTAGAGTCACAGCCTTCCAAGCTGTTGGTCGCGGGTTCGAATCCCGTCTCCCGCTCCATTCACACAGCTTGTTTCCCGGCGACGTACAGGGGTGTAGCTCCAACTGGCTAGAGCGGCGGTCTCCAAAACCGTAGGTTCGGGGTTCGAATCCCCGCACCCCTGCCAACCTCGGCCTCGCACGACGAGAGAACGCGACCGACACGACGGATTCGAACGACACGAAGGACGAACGAAACGACATGAACTTCAGCGAGCGCTGGACCACCTTCCGCGGATTCCTCTCGGACGTCAAGAAGGAAACCTCGAAGGTCTCGTGGCCGGACCGGGACGA
The DNA here is from genome assembly GCA_035542215.1 of Thermoanaerobaculia bacterium. Taxonomy (GTDB): domain Bacteria; phylum Acidobacteriota; class Thermoanaerobaculia; order UBA5066; family UBA5066; genus Fen-183. The sequence continues at coordinate 9,077 of DATKLW010000017.1, forward strand.
AGTCGTGGGAACGACGATGGTCGTCATCGTCTACACGATCCTCGTCGGCATCTTTCTCTTTCTCGTCGACGCGGCCGTCACGCCGCTCGTGAACAAACTCTTCGCCGCCTTCGGCGGCTGAAGACGAACCCGATAAAGGCAGCAGCGGTGAGCGAAGTCGATCCTCAGGAACTGGCCAGCGCGGCCCCGGCCGCGGCGGCGCCTCACATGGACTGGTTCATCGTCCACACGTACTCGGGGTTCGAGGACCGTGTGGTCACGGAGCTGCAGAACCGCATCAAGGCCCTCGGCATGGAGGTCCACTTCGGCGAGATTCGCGTGCCGAAGGAGACCGTCGTCGAGATGAAGGCCGGGAAGCGCCGCAACGTCGAGCGGAAGTTCTTTCCGGGCTACGTCCTCGTCCAGATGGAGATGTCCGACGAGACCTGGCACCTCGTGCGCAACACGCCGAAAGTCACGGGCTTCGTCGGCGGCTCGTCCAAGGCGCCCGTCCCGCTCACGCAGGACGAGGTCGACTCGATCCTCCACCACACGGCCGAGTCCAAGGAGAAGCCGAAGCCGCGGTACGTCTACGAGCGCGGCGAGCAGGTCAAGATCACGGACGGCCCCTTCAAGGAGTTCACGGGCACGGTCGAGGACATCAACCTCGAGCGCTCGACGCTCCGGGTGCTGGTCACCATCTTCGGCCGGCCCACGCCGGTCGAGCTCGAGTTCGTTCAGGTTCAGAAGCTCTAGGAAGGCAGCAGGAAAATGGCGAAGAAAGTAACGGGTTACGTCAAGCTCCAGATCGAGGCGGGGAAGGCAACGCCCGCTCCGCCCGTCGGCACCGCGCTCGGTCCGCAGGGCGTCAACATCATGGACTTCTGCAAGGCCTTCAACGCGAAGACCGCAAAGGACGTCGGGCTCATCATCCCCGTCGTCGTCACGGTGTATTCGGACCGGTCGTATTCGTTCATCACGAAGACGCCTCCCGCCGCCGTCCTGCTCAAGAAGGCCGCCAAGCTCGAAAAGGGCTCGGGGGTCCCGAACAAGACGAAGGTCGGAAAGGTGACGAAAAAGCAGGTCGAGGAGATCGCGAAGCTCAAGCTCGTCGACCTGAACACCGTGGACCTCGCCGCCGCCATCAAGTCGGTGGAGGGGACCGCCCGATCCATGGGAATCGAGGTCGTCGGCTGACGCCGCGATCAACGAGGCGGAAGCTTCCCACGCCGGGCCTCTCCCGGCGCGCGGTTCGCCGGTGCCCGGGATGCCCCGGGGCTTCTCACCGTCGGACCCGCGGGATGCGACCGACTCCGGAGACAAAAACACCATGAGTGGCAAGAAATTCACCGCGTCCGCCGCGAAAGTCGACAAGGCGAAGCTCTACGACGTGTCTTCGGCCGTCGCGCTCGTCAAGTCGGCGGCGTTCGCCAAGTTCAACGAGACGGTCGAGGTGGCGCTCCGCCTCGGCGTCGACCCGAAGCACGCGGACCAGATGGTGCGCGGCACGGTCGTGCTCCCGCACGGCCTCGGGAAGACGACCCGGGTGGCCGTCGTGGCCTCCGGCGAGAAGGTCAAGGAAGCCGAAGCGGCCGGCGCGGACCTCGTGGGCGGAGACGACCTCGTCGCGAAGATCCAGGCCGGGATGCTCGACTTCGAGGCCCTCGTCGCGACGCCCGACATGATGAAATCGCTCGGGCGGCTCGGCAAGGTGCTCGGCCCGCGCGGCCTCATGCCGAACCCGAAGGCCGGAACGGTCACGTTCGACGTCGCCAAGGCCGTCAAGGAGCTGAAGGCCGGCAAGATCGAGTTCCGCGTCGACAAGACCGCGATCATCCACGTTCCCGTCGGCAAGACCTCGTTTCCCGAGGTCCAGCTCGTCGAGAACACCGAGGCGCTCCTCACGGCGGTCCAGAAGGCGAAGCCCGCCGCCGCGAAGGGCAAGTACATGAAGTCCGTCGTCCTCTCGTCGACGATGGGCCCGGGCGTTCCGGTCGATCCCGCGACCGCCGAGAAGCTCGTCGGGAGGACGGCGTAAATGACCACCACCCGCGCCTCCAAAGCCGAAGAACTCGCCACGCTCGCGGCGACCGTGGGCAAGGCGGCTCACGCGTTTCTGATCGACTACAAGGGCCTCACGGTTCCGGCCGTGACCGACCTGCGCCGCCAGATCCGCGCCGCGAAGTCCGACTACATCGTCGTGAAGAACACGCTCGCCCTGCGCGCCCTCGAAGGGAAGCCCCTCGGATCGCTCAAGGAGCACTTCACGGGGATGACGGGCGTCGCGTACTCGACGACGGACGTCGTCGCGCTCGCGAAGGTCCTCCACACCTTCGGAAAGACCAACCAGAACCTGAAGGTCAAGGCCGCCCTTCTCGACGGCAAGCCCGTCGCCGCGAAGGAGCTCGAGACCCTCGCGAACCTGCCGTCGCGCGTCGAGCTCGTCGGCAAGCTCCTCGGCCTCATGCAGTCGCCGGTCCGGCGCCTCGTGACGGTCCTCGCCGCCCCTCACCGCAACGTCGCCGCGACCCTCGCGGCCGTCGCCCAGCAAAAAGCCAAGTCCGAAACAACCGCGGCATAAGCCGAAGAATCAGGAGATCAAACATGGCTCTCAACGTCGAGACTTTCGTCAAGGAAATCGAGTCGATGTCCGTCCTCGAGCTGAACACTCTCGTGAAGGCTCTCGAGGAGAAGTTCGGCGTCTCCGCCGCGATGATGGCCGCCCCGGCCGCCGCCGGCACCGCCGCCCCGGCCGCCGCCGCCGCCGAGGAGCAGACGGAGTTCACCGTCGCCCTCAAGGAGGCCGGCTCGAACAAGATCAACGTCATCAAGGTCGTGCGCGAAGTCAACTCCTCGCTCGGCCTCAAGGAAGCGAAGGACCTCGTCGAGAACCTCGGCACCATCAAGGAAGGCGTGTCGAAGGACGAGGCCGCCTCGATCAAGAAGAAGTTCGAGGACGCCGGAGCGAAGGTCGAGGTCAAGTAACCCGGAGGGGGCGCGGGGGAACCGGGGTCCGGTTCCCCCGCCCGCTGTCGCTTTTCCTCGATCGTCGTCGCTTCGTCGCCCATCGCGCGCATCACTCCCCGGCCTGCGCGCGGCCATGAGAGGACAGAACACCCCATGATCGGACGCACCTTCGCCCCCGGCCAGAAGGAACGGACGAGCTTCGGCAAGATCCGCTCGTTCCTGCCGCTCCCGAATCTCATCGACGTCCAGCGCAAGTCGTACGAGGACTTCCTCCAGATGGACCTCCTGCCGGAGGAACGGCAGGACGTCGGTCTGCAGGCCGTCTTCAAGAGCGTCTTCCCGTTCAGCGACTTCCGGGAGACGTGCGCGCTGGAGTTCGTGTCTTATCGCATCGGCGAGTGGAAGTCCCGGAGCGGCCGGCTCGAGGGGCTCCAGCATCTGCGCTTCCCGTGCGCGCATTGCGGCGCGATCGTGAAGGTGAAGGATCCGCGCGCGACGCGCGTCGAATGCGGCGTGTGCGGCCACCCGAACGCAAACAAGGTCACGATCGACGAGGTGTGCGGAACGCCGGTCGAGCTGCGCCTCCCGTACTCGGTCGCCGAGTGCCAGGAGCGCGGCGCGACGTATTCCGTGCCGCTCAAGGTCACGTTCCGCCTCAAGGTGTTCGACAAGGAAAACGCTCCGACGGGCAAGGGCGCCCCGAAGGAATGGCCGATCCGCGACATCAAGGAGGAGGAGGTCTACTTCGGCGAGATCCCGCTCATGACGGACAACGGGACGTTCGTCATCAACGGGACGGAGCGCGTCATCGTCTCGCAGCTCCACCGGTCGCCGGGCGTCTTCTTCACGCGCGAGGGCGCGCACACGCTGATCGGAAAGATCATCCCGTACCGGGGCTCCTGGGTCGAGTTCGAGATCGACCCGAAGGGCCTGTTCGGCGTCCGGATCGACCGCAAGCGCAAATTCCCGGGGACCGTGTTCCTCCGCGCGCTCGGCCTCGAGAGCGACGAGCTCATCCTCAAGAAGTTCTACTCCGCGGTGAAGCTGACGTTCGAGAAGGGCAGGGCGCGTCTCGTCCTCCCGCCCGACGTCCTCGCCAAGGAAGAGCTCCGCCTCAAGCACCTCCGCGGCATCCGCAAGGACGGCCGCATCTTCGCCGACGTCAAGCTGACGGCCGAGCAGAGGGAGTCGCTCGGGAAGGGCGAGAGCGTCGAGGTGTCCGTCGACCCGGCCAAGCTCGGCCGGGCTCTGTTCGCCGCCGACGTCGTCGACCTCGGATCCGGCGAGGTGCTCTTCGAGACCGGCTCCGAGATCCCCGAGGACCTCGCGGCCCAGCTCGAGAGCAAGCAGGCGACCGCCGTCGAGGCGATCTTCCCGGACTGGGAGCCGATCGGCGAGACGCTCATCGCAACCCTCCGCAAGGACGGCGTGAAGACGAAGCGCGAGGCGCTCCTCGAGATCTACAAGCGCATGCGTCCCGGCGACCCGCCGACGGACGAGAGCGCGAAGAACCTCTTCGCGGGCATGTTTTTCGACCCGCGGAAGTACGACTTCTCCCGCGTCGGCCGTTTCAAGTTCAACATCCGGACGGGCCTCTCGACGTCGCTCGACCAGAAGACCCTCACGGCCGAGGACTTCTACGTCGTGATCGAGCACCTGCTCGAGCTCAAGCGGGACATCGGGAAGACCGACGACATCGACAACCTCGGCAACCGCCGGGTCCGTTGCGTCGGCGAGCTCCTCGAGAACCAGTTCCGGATCGGCCTCGTCCGCATGGAGCGCGCGATCAAGGAGAAGATGTCCGTCCACCAGGACATCGACTCGGCGATGCCGCACGACCTCATCAACTCCAAGCCGGTCATCGCGGCGATCAAGGAGTTCTTCGGGTCCTCGCAGCTCTCGCAGTTCATGGACCAGACGAACCCGCTCTCCGAGGTCACGCACAAGCGGCGCCTCTCGGCCCTCGGGCCGGGCGGCCTCTCGCGCGAGCGGGCCGGGTTCGAGGTCCGGGACGTCCACGCGACGCACTACGGCCGCATCTGCCCGATCGAGACGCCGGAAGGCCCGAACATCGGCCTCATCTCGTCGCTCTCGTGCTTTGCCCGCATTTCCGAGTTCGGGTTCATCGAGAGTCCTTACAAGAAGGTCAGGAACGGGCGGGTCCTCGACCACTACGAGATCGTCACCGTCGGCGACTCGGGCTGGAAGAAGGGCCAGATCGTCGAGGCCGAGGAGCTCGAAGAGGCCATCGCGCGACTGAAGAAGGGCCACAAGCGTGTCGCCGTCGGCCGCCCGACCGCATTCTTCCAGCCCGCGTGGGAGGAAGAGAACTACACGATCGCCCAGGCGAACGCCGAGGTCGACGACAAGGGCCGGTTCACCGACGACCGCATCGTCGCGCGCGCCGGAGGCGAATTCATCACGATCGAGAAGGACAAGATCGAGTTCATGGACGTCTCGCCGAAGCAGCTCGTTTCGGTGGCGGCCGCGCTCATCCCCTTCCTCGAGCACGACGACGCGAACCGCGCCCTCATGGGCTCGAACATGCAGCGTCAGTCGGTGCCGCTCCTCCGGACGGAGCCGCCGCTCGTCGGCACGGGGCTCGAGGGCGTCGTCGCCCGCGACTCCGGCGCCGTCGTCATGTGCAAGCGCGACGGGATCGTCGACACGGTCGACGCCCGCCGGATCATCGTCCGCGTCCAGATCACGGGCGAGGACGGCGAGACGAAGGACTTCGGCGCGGACATCTACCCGCTCCTGAAGTTCCGCCGCTCGAACCAGAACACGTGCATCAACCAGAAGCCGATCGTGAAAGAGGGCGACCGCGTCGTCGCCGGGCAGGTCCTCGCGGACGGCCCGTGCACATCGCAGGGCGAGCTCGCGCTCGGCCGCAACATCCTCGTCGCGTTCATGCCGTGGCGCGGCTACAACTACGAAGACGCGATCCTCATCTCCGAGAAGATGGTCAAGGAGGACTACTACACCTCGATCCACATCGAGGAGTTCGAGATCGAGGCCCGCGAGACGAAGCTCGGCGCCGAGGAAATCACGAAGGACATCCCGAACGTCTCGGAGCACGCGCTCCGCGACCTCGACGATTCCGGCATCGTGCGCATCGGAGCCAACGTCAAACCCGGGGACATTCTGGTCGGGAAGGTCACGCCGAAGGGCGAGACCCAGCTGACCCCCGAGGAGAAGCTCCTCCGCGCGATCTTCGGCGAGAAGGCCGGCGACGTGCGCGACGCCTCGCTCAAGTGCCCCCCGGGCATCGAGGGCGTCGTCGTGGACGTGAAGATCTTCACGCGCAAGGACGAGGAGAAGCAGAAGGACGCCCGCGCCAAGCAGATCCTCGACGAGGAGATCGGGCGGCTCACGAAGAACGCCGACGACGAGATCCGCATCATCCGCACCGAGGCGAAGGAAAAGATCGAGTCGCTTCTCGCCGGCCGGACCGTCCTCGAGGACGTCTCCGACTCGCAGGGCAACGTCCTCGTCAAGGAGGGCGGCAAGCTCACGGTCGAGAAGATCGGCCAGATGACGCCCCGCATGCTCAAGGGGCTCAAGCTGAAGGACGAGGAGATCCGCGACCAGGTGCGGCTCATCCTCCAGCGCACGGACTCCCAGATCGACGTCATCAAGAAGGTCAGCGCGGACCGCGTGACCCTGCTCGCGAAGGGCGACGAGCTCGCGCCCGGCGTCAACAAGACGGTCAAGGTCTTCGTCGCGATGAAGCGCAAGCTCCAGGTCGGCGACAAGATGGCCGGACGCCACGGCAACAAGGGCGTCATCAGCCGGATCCTCCCCGAGGAGGACATGCCGTACCTCCCGGACGGGACTCCCGTCGAGATCGTGCTCAACCCCCTCGGTGTGCCGTCGCGCATGAACGTCGGGCAGATCCTCGAGACCCACCTCGGGTGGGCCGCGAAGGCGCTCGGCCTCAACATCGCGACGCCGGTCTTCGACGGCTGCTCCGAGGAGGAGATCCGCGGGCTGCTCCGCAAGTCGGACCTCCCGACGGGCGGAAAGACCGTTCTCTACGACGGCATGACGGGCTCGCGCTTCGAGCAGGAAGTCACCGTCGGCTACATCTACATGCTCAAACTCTCGCACCTCGTGGACGACAAGATCCACGCGCGCTCGATCGGCCCCTATTCGCTCATCACGCAGCAGCCCCTCGGCGGCAAGGCCCAGTTCGGCGGCCAGCGGTTCGGCGAGATGGAGGTCTGGGCCCTCGAGGCGTACGGCGCGGCGTACACGCTGCAGGAGCTCCTGACCGTCAAGTCCGACGACGTCGAAGGCCGCTCCAAGGTCTACGAGGCGATCGTCAAGGGCGAGGTCCCGGACGAGCCGGGCCTGCCCGAATCTTTCAACGTCCTCGTCCGCGAGCTGCAGTCGCTCTGCCTCGACGTCGAGCTGCTGAAGGTCTAAGGAGAAGAGGAATACATGGAAGCCTTTTCGCCCTCTTCCGCGTTCCCCGGCGCCGGCGCGGTCTCCCCGTTCCGGAACCCCGGCCCCCGCGACTTCAACGCGATCAAGATCGCCCTCGCGAGCCCCGAGAAGATCCGCTCGTGGTCGTTCGGCGAGGTCACGAAGCCCGAGACGATCAACTACCGCACGTTCAAGCCCGAACGTGACGGCCTGTTCTGCGCGAAGATCTTCGGACCGATCACCGACTGGGAATGCCTCTGCGGCAAGTACAAGCGGATGAAGCACCGGGGCGTCGTCTGCGACAAGTGCGGCGTCGAGGTCACGAAGTCCAAGGTCCGCCGCGAGCGCATGGGCCACATCGAGCTGGCGGCGCCCGTGTCCCACGTGTGGTTTTTCAAGGGACTGCCGAGCCGCATCGGGCACCTCCTCGACCTCACGCTGCGCGACCTCGAGCGCATCCTCTACTTCGAGCAGTACGTCGTGATCGACCCGGGCCCGCTCTCGGAGGACGAGAACCTCGAGGTCAAGAGCCTCATCACGGAAGAGAAGTTCCGCGAGCTGAAGGTCAAGCACGGCGTCGACTCCTTCGTCGCGAAGATGGGCGCCGAGGCGATCCAGGAGCTCCTCCAGAGCGTCAACATCGACGACCTCGCCGAGGAGCTCCGCCTCGTCATGAAGACGGAGACGTCGGCTCTCAAGCGCCTCAAGGCGGCCAAGCGCCTCAAGGTCGTCGACGCGTTCCGCCGCTCGGGCCACCGGCCGGAGTGGATGATCCTGAACGTCATCCCGGTCATTCCCCCGGAACTTCGCCCTCTCGTCCCCCTGGACGGAGGACGTTTTGCCACGTCGGACCTCAACGACCTCTACCGCCGCGTCATCAACCGGAACAACCGCCTCAAGAAGCTGCTCGAGCTCCGCGCGCCCGAGGTCATCGTGCGCAACGAGAAGCGGATGCTCCAGGAGGCCGTCGACGCGCTCTTCGACAACGGCCGCCGCGGCCGCGTCCTGAAGGGCTCGAACAACCGCCCGCTCAAGTCGCTCTCCGACACGCTCAAGGGCAAGTCGGGCCGCTTCCGGCAGAACCTGCTCGGCAAACGCGTCGACTACTCGGGCCGCTCCGTCATCGTCGTCGGTCCGGAGCTCAAGCTCAACCAGTGCGGCCTGCCGAAGAAGATGGCCCTCGAGCTGTTCAAGCCGTTCATCTACCACCGGCTCGAGCAGAAGGGGATCACGTCCACGATCAAGGCGTCCAAGGAGCTCGTCGAGCAGGCGCCGAACGAGGTGTGGGACGCCCTCGAAGAGGTCATCAAGGAGCATCCGGTCCTCCTGAACCGCGCGCCGACGCTCCACCGCCTCGGGATCCAGGCGTTCGAACCCGTCCTCATCGAGGGCAAGGCGATCAAGATCCACCCGCTCGTCTGCGCGGCGTTCAACGCGGACTTCGACGGCGACCAGATGGCCGTCCACGTCCCCCTGTCGCCGAAGTCGCAGGTCGAGGCGCAGGTGCTGATGCTTTCCTCGCACAACATCCTGTCGCCCGCGCACGGCAAGCCGCTGACGGTGCCGTCGCAGGATCTCGTCCTCGGCCTCTACTACCTCACCCGCCGCAAGGAAGGGTGCAAGGGCGAGGGCCGCGTGTTCTCCAGCTTCGACGAGGTCGTCCTCGCGCACGACGCCGGCGAGGTCGACACGCACGCCGGAATCGCGGTGCGCTTCACGGGGAGCCTCATCGACCTCGAAAGCCAGGTCCTCAACGACCAGGACATCGTCCACACCGACCCGATCGCCTGCAACCGCACGCGCATCGAGACGACGGTCGGACGCGTCCTTCTCTCGGCGAACCTCCCGCCCGAGCTGCCGTTCCTGAACGGGACGCTCCGCAAGAAGGGGCTTCAGGACCTCGTCAACTACTGCTTCGTCACGTACGGCCTCGAGCGCACGGTCGAGATCCTCGACATCGTGAAGGCCCTCGGCTTCACGGTCGCGACCCGCGCCGGCATCTCGATCGGCGTGGACGACATGCGCATCCCGGGCAACAAGACCGAGCTCGTGAACCGCGCGCGCAAGGAGGTCCTCGAGGTCGAGACCCAGCGCCAGCAGGGCGCGATCACGGACGGCGAGCGCCACAACAAGATCATCGACATCTGGCACCGGATCACCGAGTCCGTCGCCGAGGCGATGTTCAAGGAGATGAAGAACTCCGACGGCGTCGGCGGCCAGGAGTTCAACCCCATCTACATGATGGCGGACTCCGGCGCCCGAGGCTCGAAGGAGCAGGTCCGGCAGCTCGCCGGCATGCGCGGCCCGATGTCCAAGCCCTCGGGCGAGGTCATGGAGCAGCCCATCATTTCGAACTTCCGCGAAGGCCTCACCGTGCTCGAGTACTTCATCTCGACGCACGGCGCGCGCAAGGGCCTCGCGGACACGGCGCTCAAGACGGCCGACTCCGGCTACCTCACGCGCCGCCTCGTCGACGTCGCGCAGGACGTCATCATCACGGAAGAGGACTGCGGCACGATCGACGGCATCGTCGTCTCGGCGATCGTCGAGGGCGGCGAGATCCTCGAACCCCTTCGCGACCGCATCGTGGGCCGCATCGTCCAGGAGGACGTGTTCGACCCGGCTTCGGACGAGGCGCTCGTCCAGGCGAACGACACGATCACGGAGGAGCTCGCCGGCAAGATCCAGGAAGCCGGCATCGAGAAGGTCAAGATCCGGTCGGTTCTCACGTGCGAGACGCGGCGCGGCGTCTGCCGCAAGTGCTATGGCCGCAACCTCGCGACGGGCGACCTCGTCGACATCGGCGAGGCGGTCGGCGTCATCGCGGCGCAGTCCATCGGCGAGCCCGGCACGCAGCTCACGATGCGGACGTTCCACTATGGCGGCACGGCCCGGGTCTCGGAAGCGGCCAAGCACGTCGCGAAGAACCCCGGCGTCATCAAGCTCCTGAACGCGATCCGCGTGCGCAAGAAGGACGGCACCGAGGTCGTCGTGAACCGCAACAGCAAGCTCGTCGTCCTCGACGCCAAGGGGCGCGAGAAGGAGCGCTACTCGCTCGCCTACGGCTCCACGCTGAAGGTGACCGAGAGCGAAGAGGTCAAGCCGGGCCAGCTCCTCGTGACCTGGGACCCGTTCGCGTCGCCGATCCTCACGGAAATCGCGGGCAAGGTCGTCTACAAGGACATCCTCGAGGGCGAGAACCTCCGCGAGGAGACGGACAAGGTCACGGGCCTCACGCAGAAGATCGTCGTCGAGACGACCGGCACGACCGAGAAGCGGTCGCCGACGCTCGTCGTCACGGGCAAGAACGGGGAAGAGCGCAAGTACGCGCTGCCGATCCCGTCCCACCTCATGGTGTCCGACGGGGACACCGTGAATCCCGGCGACGCGCTCGCGAAGAAGCCCGTCGAAAAGAAGCGCACCCGCGACATCGTCGGCGGCCTTCCGCGCGTCGTCGAGCTCTTCGAGGCCCGCCGTCCGAAGGAGCCGGCCGTCATCACGGAGATCTCCGGCGTCGTGCGCCACGCGGGCACGGTCAAGGGCCAGCAGAAGATCGTCGTCGAGTCCGAGGACGGCCAGAAGCGCGAGATGCTCGTCCCGCGCGGCGCGCACGTCATGGTCCAGGACGGCGAGAGGGTGGAGGCGGGCGATCCGCTCACCGAGGGCGATCCGTCGCCGCACGACATCCTCGCGGTCAAGGGCGAGAAGGAGCTCCAGCGGTACATGACCGACAAGATCCAGGAGGTCTACCGCTCGCAGGGCGTCGGCATCAACGACAAGCACATCGAGGTCATCGTCCGCCAGATGATGCGGAGCGTCCGCATCGAGGAGGTCGGCGACACGGAGTTCCTCGTCGACGAGCAGGTCGACCGCTTCCGGTTCAACGAGGAGAACGAGCGCATCCTGACCGCCGGCGGCAAGGCCGCCCAGGGCCGCCCGCTGCTCCTCGGGATCACGAAGGCGTCGCTCTCGACGGACTCGTTCGTCTCGGCCGCGTCGTTCCAGGAAACGACGCGCGTCCTGACGGAAGCCTCCATCGCGGGGCGCGTGGACCTTCTCCGCGGCCTCAAGGAGAACGTCATCGTCGGGCGGCTCATCCCGGCCGGCACCGGCATGGACTACTACCGCAACGTCGTCCTCGAGCGGGAGGAGATCCCGCCCGCGCCCGAGGAGACCGAGGAGCTTTACTTCGACGACGAGACGCCGGTCATCGCGGCGGACCTCGACGACGAGGTTTAGGGGGATCCGAAGGGGGAGTCTGGGACTCCCCCCTTTGCAAGGGAGACCCGGGCCGCCGCAAGGCGGCCCTTTTCTTTATGCTGGCGGCCGATGAAGTCCCGGCCGTCGCGATGGGAGATCTTCCGGATCGCCCTCGGGGTGCGTCTCGCGGCGTGCGCGCTCCTGCTCGTCGGCGCCGCGGCCCCGGCCCAGACGCCTCCGAAGGTGAAGGCGATACCTCGTCCCCGGCGGATTCTCTTCGTCGGCAACAGCTTCACTTATTTCAACGGAGGAGTTCACGCGCATCTCGGCGGTCTCATCGGGGACGCCGATCCCGGGAACCGGGACCGATACCTTCTTCGCGCGATCACGGCCTCCGGAGCGGCCCTCTCCGAGCATGCGCGCAGCCTGCGGAACGCCCTGCGGTCGCAGAAGTGGGACGTGGTGGTCCTCCAGGGGCGCAGCACCGAGCCCATCGAGAAGGGAAGCGTCGCGGGATACCGGTCCGCCGTGCGTGACTTCTCTCGTCTCGCCCGGGACTCGGGCGCGCGAACCGCGCTCTTCCTGACCTGGGCGCTCGAGGACAGGCCGGAGCTGACCGGTCCTCTCCGCGAGAGCATCACGGCGGCCGGAAACGAGAGCGATGCGCTCGTCGTCCCGGTCGGGCCGGCCTTCGAGAGAGTCCGGGCCGAGACCCCCGGACTCGTCCTCTACGCTCCGGACCGGCTCCATCCGTCGCTTGCCGGAACCTATCTCGCGGCGTGCGTCTTCTACGGCGCGCTGTTCGACGAGTCGCCGGTCGGATTGGCGTATTCGGCGGGGCTCGGGGCCGAGGTCGCGCGAACGCTTCAGGCCGCCGCCTGGAAGACCGTCGAGGCCTTTTACGGCGTCCCCCGATGAGCTCGTGCGGCGACGTGCGCATGCAGCGCCACGACGCCGGACACCGGGACCTCGACTCGGTCAGTAATCCCAGCTCTTGAGGTCCGCCCCGGCCGGCGCCGTCTTCCGGATCCGCTCGACGATCTTCGGCAGGAAGAACTGGTGGTACCTCAGGCGCGAGATCGCGTTCGGGCGCGTGTGGTCGCCGTTCCAGCAGTGCTCGGCGCGCGGCCCGTAGTCGACGAACGCGCCGGACGGCGGATTCTTCGCCGACTTCAGGAAGTCCTCCGCGAGGACGACGGCGTTGTTGAGGAAGTAGTTGTCCGCCTCGCCCGCGAAGATGTTGAGCTTGCCCTCGAGTTTCTTCCCGAGCCCCTTGTCCCAGTTGCGCTTCAGGATGTCCGTGAGGTCGAAACGCTCCTTCCAGTACGCGGCGACCTGGTGGTCGATGACGCCGGTCTTCTTGTCCCAGATCGGCTTCGGGTAGCCGTCGGCGCCCACGGGGCCGTATACCGCCTGCCAGATGTCCCACTGCTCCCCCGAGCGGCCGTGCGTTCCGAGGACGAGCTCGAGGCGGTTCGTGTCCTCGATGGTCGACGAGATCCTCCCGAAGGAATCGCGGTCGCCGGGGCGGGGGATCCGCTTCCACGGGGCGTCGGGGTAGTACGCGTTCCTGTCCGCGTAGAGGTTCACGACCGTGTACGCGCGGAAGTCGACCGGGTCCGGGCAGGCGGCGTACGCGCCGTTGTAGTCGTCGGGGTAGAAGACCTGGACGGCCATCGCCTCCCAGCCTCCCGTCGAGCCGCCGTACGTGAAGCGCGACCAGCCGCCGCCGAGCGTCCGGTACTTCTTCTCGAGGGCGGGGAGGAGCTCGTACTCGATCGCGTCGCCGTAGGGCCCGAGGTTCGCCGAATTCACGGCGTACGAGTCGTCGTAGTACGGGTTCGCGTGCTGGATCTCGACGACGATCGCGCGCGGAAAGCCGGGCGACGTCCAGTCCTTGTAGAGCTGGTACGCCTGCTCCTGCTCGATCCGGTTGTAGCCCTCGAGCCGGAACCTCTTGCTGTACGCCGGCTTCAGGGCCGGGTCCGGCGGCTCCTCGCGGAAGCCCTCGATCGTGTCGGGGAAGTGCCCGTGGAAGATCACGAGCGGGTACCGCGCCTCGGGGTGCTCGTCGTAGCCGAGCGGCAGGAGGACGTGGGCGCCGAGGAACATGTCCCGGCCCCAGAACTTCGAGAGGCGCTCGCTCCGGATCCGCTCGTGCCGGACGAACTTCGTGGCGCGCGGCTCCGGGATCGGCGGGATGACCTTGTCGAGGAGGATCGAAATGGTGCCGGCCCGGGAGGGGTCGATCTCGACCTGTTTCGGCGTCGAGATGAGGTTCCCGGGGGCGAGGTTCCAGTGCTGCCCCTCGCCGCGGTCCATCGGCAGCTTCACCGTGTGGCCGTCCGCGCGGTGGAACGTCTCGTAACGATGGAGGACCGCCTGCACCCAGTACGTCCCCTTCGGGATCCGCGCGAGGCTCTCGAGCGGGTAACCGAGGACCGCCGCGTCGAGGATCGCGTCCCGGCCCGGCGGGAGCGCGTCGACGTCGATCCCGAAGATCTGCTGGGTCTCGAGGCCGAGTTCGACCTGTTTGCGGGGCTCTTCCGACCCGTCCGTCGAGACGACGAGGAGGATGCGGCCGTCGAGAGGAGCGGCGCTCGACGCCTTCGGGAAGGAGACGGCGAACCGCAGGGGAGCGGCGCCGGGGGAGTCGGAGGCGGCCGCCCCCGGAACGGACAGAAGGAGCGCGAGGAGAGCCGCGAATGCGAACGGGCGGCTCGAGCGGTCGCCCGGAGCTGCGAATGTCATGTCACCTCCGTCGTTTCGGACGGAGATTACAGCCGCTTCAGATGTAGGCCGGGTGGGAAGGGAAGAAAGGGAGGAGGAGCACGACGGGGCAAAAGTCGACCGGCGCTACCAGGATGCCGTCGGACATCATCTCGAGCGACTCGGCGTGAACGCACACGCGTCCCTCCGCCGTCTCGCGCTCGACCCCGGTTCTCCCGCATCGGGGGCAGACCCCGAACCGGTCAGCGGGATCGTCGAAGTTCCTCGCTGTGTAAGTTTCGACCTGGACCATGGGACTCCTCCTCCCCGCGGTGGTGGAGGCATTTCCCGTGCCGGGTCGTTCGGACCGGATCCCGGTAACATCGGCCCGTGGCGGACCTCCTCGACCTCCTCGAGAAGACGAGCCGCACGTTCGCGCTCTCGATTCCGCCGCTGCCCGAGCCGGCGCGCCGGGAAGTGACGGTCGCCTACCTCCTGTTCCGGATCGCCGACACGTTCGAGGACGCGACGCACTGGCCGCCCGCGGACCGCATCGCGGCGCTGGGAGACTTCGGATTTCTTCTGAAGAACGGGACAGAGGCGGAGGCGGAGCGGTTCGGGCAGGCCTGGACGCAGGCCGGCGTTTCGCGGCACGCGGGTTACCGCGAGCTCATCGCCGAGACGCCGTTCGTCTTCGAGGCGTTCCGGTCTCTCTCGCCGGAGGCGCGGGAAATCCTCCGGGCGCACGTTACGCGCTCCGCGGAAGGCATGGCGCGCTTCGTCGCGCGGACGGGCCCTTCCGGCCTCGTGCTCTCGACGCTCGACGAGCTGCGCGACTACTGCTACACCGTGGCCGGCATCGTGGGAGAGCTCCTCACCGAGCTCTTTCTACTCGAAGAAATCTCTCTTCGAACGGTGGCTGAGGAGCTCCGCGTCCGGGCGTGCGCGTTCGGCGAGGCGCTCCAGCTCGTCAACATCCTGAAGGACGCCGAGGACGACGCGAAAGAGGGCCGCCGCTACCTGCCCGCCTCCGTTCCCCGCGAGGACGTCTTCGCGCTCGCGCGGCGCGACCTCGGCGAGGCGGGGGAGTACATCGAAGCGCTCCACGGCGCGGGCGCCCCGGGCGGGATCGTCGAGTTCACGGCGCTGCCGGTCGCCCTCGCCTGGGCTGCCCTCGCGCGGATCGAGGAGAAGGGGCCCGGAGCGAAGATCGGCCGTGCGCAGGTGCTCGGCATCACCCGGCGCGTGAGGAGCGCGATCGCGCGGGGCGAGAGCCCCGCCCTGTATGATCGAACGCTTTCGGGGGACCTTCGATGACCCTTCTCGAAACGATCGGCGAGCCGGACGATCTCCGCGGCCTCGACCACGAAGCGCTCGCCCGCCTGGCCGCGGAGTGCCGCGCGGTGATCGTCGAGACGATCACGAAGACCGGGGGCCACCTCGCCTCGAACCTCGGCGTCGTCGAGCTGACGCTCGCCCTCCACCGTGCGTTCCGGAGCCCGAAGGACCGGTTCGTCTGGGACACGTCGAACCAGTGCTACACGCACAAGCTCGTGACGGGCCGCGCGGCGGGCTTCCCGACGATCCGCAAGCCCGGCGGCCTCTCGGGCTTCGCCGAGCCCGCGGAGAGCGACCACGACACGTTCGCCGCCGGCCACGCCGGGACGGGCCTCTCGTACGGGCTGGGCCTCGCCGCCGCGCTCCAGGGCTCCCCGGACGACCCCTACGTCGTCGTCGTCGTCGGCGACGGAGCGATGACCTCGGGCACGAGCTACGAGGCGCTCAACAACATCGTCCACATCAAGCCGAAGCGCCTGATCGTCGTTCTGAACGACAACGGCTGGTCCATCTCGGAGAACGTCGGCTGGATCGCGCACTGGCGGAACCGCTTCGAGCTCCATCCCACGTACAAGCGGCTCACCGAGAAGGGGCACGGCCTCTTCAAGAAACTCCCGAAGGGCGAGGAGGCCTGGGGCCTCGCCAAGAAGATCAAGAACTCCGTCGAGGGGCTGTTCTTCCCGAACCTCATCTGGGACGAGCTGGGCTTCCACTACGTCGGGCCCATCGACGGCCACGACTACAAAGAGCTCGAGGAGGCGATCGCCCGGGCGAAAGACGTCGCGAAGGACGGCACCCCGGTCGTCATCCACGCGCTCACGCACAAGGGCCGGGGGTACGACAAGGCCGAGGAGAACCCCTCCCGCTTTCACCAGCCTGGCACGCCCTCGCCGGCCGCCTCCTCGGGCGCCGCGCCGACGTACTCGCAGGTCTTCGCGAAGACGCTCCTCACGATGATGGAGAAAGACCCGAAGATCGTGGCGATCACGGCCGCCATGCTCGAGGGGACCGGCCTCGGCGAGGTTCAGAAGGTGCACCCCGGGCGCGTCTTCGACGTCGGGATCGCCGAGGAGCACGCCGTCATCATGGCCGCGGGCATGGCGAAGGCGGGCCTGAAGCCCGTCGTCTCGATCTACTCGACGTTCCTGCAGCGGGGCTACGACCAGCTCATCCACGACGTCTGCCTCCAGAACCTGCCCGTGACCGTCTGCATCGACCGGGCCGGCTTCGTCGGGGACGACGGCAAGACGCACCAGGGCATCTACGACATCGCGTACACGCGCGGAATCCCGAACATGACGGTCGCCGCGCCGAAGGACGAGAACGAGCTCCAGCACCTCCTCTTCACTGCGATCAATTCCGGCAGGCCCTTCGCGATCCGCTACCCGAGGGGCGCCGGCCTCGGCGTCTCGCTCGACGGCGCCCTCCTGACGATCCCTCCGGGAAAGGGGGAGATCCTGTCCGTCGGCCGGGATCTCAACCTCCTCGCCTATGGCTCCATGGTGCCTGTGGCCGAACAGGCCGCCTCTTCCCTGAGGGCTCGCGGGGTGGATTGTGGCGTCGCCAACGCCCGATTCGCCAAGCCTTTGGACGTGGACCTCGTGCAGACGCTGCTGGCTGCCAGCCCTCGGCTCCTCACCCTCGAGGAGCACCTCGCCATGGGCGGGTTCGGCAGCGCGGTCCTCGAGGCCGTGCACGCCGCCGGTCTGCCCGCGGCCGGGGTCCATTCGCACGCGATTCCGGACCAGTTCGTCGAGCACAGCCCGCAGACCGTGCAACGGCACCTTTTCCGGCTGGACGTTCCCGGCCTGCTTTCCCGCGTCGCGGAACTCTACCCGGGGCTCATTCCGGCCGATGGGACGGCCCCGCCGGCCCCCGCGGGAGCTCGAGCCGCCCCGGAACCGGTTCACTGGACCTGAAACGGCGGCCCCGGCAGGCCCAATCGCTTGACAGCCCCGGGCGGGGTCACTATCATCCGCAGGTTTCCCCGGGGACCGGCCCGGCTTTATACCCCGTGTCGCGCCCGGGAAACGGCCGCTCCGCGGCCGGACTTGCCACCGAACGAATCGTCTTTCACCGGAATCCGAGTCGCCAAGCGTTCCGAAGGAGTCTCGAAAGTCCCATGCCGACGATCAGCCAGCTCGTGAGAAGGGGCCGCGACGCCGTCCGTTACAAGACGAAGTCGCCTGCCCTCCAGTCGTGCCCGCAGCGCCGCGGCGTCTGCACCCAGGTGAAGACGACGACGCCGAAGAAGCCGAACTCGGCCCTCCGGAAGATCGCGCGCGTGCGCCTCACGAATGGAATCGAGGTCACGACGTACATCCCCGGCATCGGACACAACCTCCAGGAGCACTCGATCGTCATGATCCGAGGGGGCCGCGTGAAGGACCTCCCGGGCGTGCGGTACCACATCATCCGCGGCACGCTGGACGCCGTCGGCGTCGCAAACCGCAAGCAGTCGCGCTCGAAGTACGGCGCCAAGCGCCCGAAGGCCTGAGGAACTAAGGACCAGCAATGCCGCGTCGCCGTGAAGTCCCGAAGCGCGAAGTTCTCCCGGACCCGCTCTACCAGTCCCAGCTCGTGACGAAGTTCATCAACTGCGTCATGGAGCGCGGCAAGAAGTCCACCGCCGAGTCGATCTTTTACGGCGCGATGAAGCAGATCGAGCAGAAGACCTCGGACGACCCGCTCAAGACCTTCAAGAAGGCCCTCGAGAACGTCAAGCCCGTTCTCGAGGTCAAGTCGCGCCGCGTCGGCGGCTCGACCTACCAGGTTCCTGTCGAAGTCAAGCCGAACCGACGGACCTCGCTCGCGATCCGCTGGGTCATCTCGTACGCGCAGGCGCGCGGCGAGAAGACGATGCGGGACAAGCTCGCGGGCGAGCTTCTCGACGCCGCCAACAACCGGGGCAACGCCGTGAAGAAGAAGGAGGACACCCACAAGATGGCCGAGGCCAACAAGGCCTTCGCCCATTACCGCTGGTAGAACTGCCATTTCCCGGGTGAAGGGAAACCGGCCGGCCTGAGCACTCAGACCCGGACAGGTCCTTTCGAAGACCCGGAACACGCCTGAAAGCGTGCGGAATTCACGGGGAGTGAGCCGGAGTCAAATGCTCCGGCCCGTTTCGCGAGCGAGAGCGAGCGAAATGCCGAAACCCTGAATTCGACGGCGCAGTCGACCCGGAACGGGATCAAACGCTCATGCCGAGAAATATCTCCCTCGAGAAGTGCCGGAACATCGGCATCATGGCCCACATTGACGCGGGCAAGACGACGACGACCGAGCGCGTCCTCTATTACACGGGCGTCAATTACAAGATCGGCGAGGTCCACGACGGGACTGCGACGATGGACTGGATGGTCCAGGAGCAGGAGCGCGGCATCACGATCACGTCGGCCGCGACGACCTGCCTCTGGAAGGGCATCCGCATCAACATCATCGATACGCCGGGCCACGTCGACTTCACCGCCGAGGTCGAGCGCTCGCTGCGAGTCCTGGACGGCGCCGTCGCCGTGTTCGACGCCGTGTCGGGCGTCGAGCCGCAGTCCGAGACCGTCTGGCGCCAGGCCGACCGTTACGGCGTTCCGCGCATCGCGTTCATCAACAAGATGGACCGTGTCGGCGCGGACTTCGACCGCTGCGTCGACATGATGGTCACGAAACTCGCGGCCAAGCCCACGCCGGTCCAGATCCCGTGGGGCTCCGCGGAGACGCTCGAGGGCGTCATCGACCTGATCGAGGGCAAGGCCTACGACTTCAAGGACGAGACACTCGGGGCGGAATTCGAGACCGTCGCGGTGCCGGCCGACCACAAAGCCATGTACGACAAGTACCGCGAGCGCCTCATCGAGTCGCTCGCGGAGACCGACGACGCCCTCATGCAGAAGTACATGGACGGGCACATCCCGACGCCGGACGAGATGCGCGCGGCGCTGCGCAAGGCGACGGTCTCGGGCAGGCTCCATCCCGTCGTCTGCGGCTCGGCGTTCAAGAACAAGGGCGTCCAGCAACTCCTCGACGCCGTGATCGAGTACCTGCCCTCGCCGCTCGACATCCCCGCGATCAAGGGCCTCGACGAGGACGGGAACGAGATCTCGCTCGACACGCGCGACGACGCGCCGTTCGCGGGCCTCGTGTTCAAGATCATGACCGACCCGTTCGTCGGGCAGCTCGCGTTCTTCCGCGTGTACGCGGGGCACCTCGACGCCGGCTCGGGCGTCTACAACGCGACGAAGCAGACGAACGAGCGCGTCGGCCGGCTCCTCAAGATGCACGCGAACAAGCGCGAGGAGATCAAGGAGATCTGGGCGGGCGACATCGGCGCCGCCGTGGGCCTCAAGAACGTCACGACGGGCGACACGATCTGCGAAAAGAACCACGTCGTCGTCCTCGAGTCCATGAAGTTCCCCGAGCCCGTCATCACGCTCTCGATCGAGCCGAAGACGAAGGCCGACCAGGAAAAGATGGGCATGGCGCTCGCGAAGCTCATGCAGGAAGACCCGACGTTCCGCGTCCACACGGACAAGGAGACGAACCAGACGATCATCGCCGGGATGGGCGAGCTCCACCTCGAGATCATCGTCGACCGCATGGTGCGCGAGTTCAACGTGGGCGCGAACGTGGGCAAGCCCCAGGTCGCGTACCGCGAGACGATTCGCCGCGAGACGCCGGGCGAGGGCAAGTTCATCCGCCAGTCGGGCGGCAAGGGCCAGTACGGCCATGCGAAGATCCGGCTCCGTCCCCACCCGGAAGGGAAGGACTACGAGTTCGTCAACGCGATCACGGGCGGCTCGATCCCCCGCGAGTTCATCAAGCCGATCGACCAGGGCATCCGCGAGGCGATCCAGACCGGCGTCCTCGCCGGCTATCCGACGGTCAACATCCAGGTCGAGCTCTACGACGGCTCGTTCCACGACGTCGACTCGTCGGAGATGGCCTTCAAGATCGCCGGCTCGATGGCGTTCCAGGACGCGGCCAAGAAGGCGAACCCGGTCATCCTCGAGCCCATGATGGCCGTCGAGGTCGTCACGCCCGAGGAGTTCATGGGCGACGTGATCGGCGACCTGAACTCGCGCCGCGGAAAGATCAACCACATGGAGCCTCGCCTGAACTTCCAGGTCATCACGGCGAGCGTCCCGCTGTCCGAGATGTTCGGCTACGCCACCACCCTCAGGTCCCTCACCCAGGGCCGCGCCAACTACACGATGCAGTTCGAGAGATACGACGAAGTCCCGAAGGCGATCGCCGAAGGGATCATCGCCAAGGTTTCGGTTTAGAGAAAGCCGCCAGGAGCGAAGGAGAGACAGATGGCCAAGGAGAAATTCGCGCGCACGAAGCCCCACGTCAACGTCGGCACGATCGGCCACGTCGACCACGGCAAGACGACGCTGACCGCCGCCCTGACGAAGGTCCTCGCGACGAAGGGCCTCGCCGTCTCCAAGTCCTACGACGACGTCGCGAAGGCGGACGCGAAGACGTTCCGCCGCGACGCGACCAAGGTCCTGACGGTCGCCCTCGCGCACGTCGAGTACGAGACCGAGAAGCGGCACTACGCCCACATCGACTGCCCGGGCCACGCGGACTACATCAAGAACATGATCACGGGCGCGGCGCAGATGGACGGCGCGGTCCTCGTCGTGTCGGCGCCCGTCGGCCCGATGCCGCAGACGAAGGAGCACGTCCTCCTCGCCCGCCAGGTCAACGTCCCCGCGATGGTCGTCTACCTGAACAAGTGCGACATGATGGAAGACCCCGAGCTCCTCGACCTCGTCGAGCTCGAGGTCCGCGAGCTCCTGTCCAAGTACGGGTTCCCCGGCGACAAGATCCCGGTCATCCGCGGCTCGGCCATCAAGGCGCTCAACGACCCGACCGGCCCCGACGCGCAGAGCATCTGGGACCTCGCGGCGGCCCTCGACGCGAGCATCCCCGAGCCGCAGCGCGCGACGGACAAGGACTTCCTCCTCCCGATCGAGGACGTGTTCTCGATCTCCGGCCGCGGCACGGTCGTCACGGGCCGCGTCGAGCGCGGCGTCGTGAAGGTCGGCGACGAGATCGAGATCGTCGGCCTGCGCGAGACGCAGAAGAAGACGGTCACGGGCGTCGAGATGTTCAAGAAGCTCCTCGACCAGGGCCAGGCGGGCGACAACGTCGGCGTCCTCCTGCGCGGCGTCGAGCGCACGGACGTCGAGCGCGGCCAGGTCCTCTGCAAGCCGGGCTCGATCAAGCCGCACACGAAGTTCAAGGGCAAGGTCTACATCCTGTCCAAGGACGAGGGCGGCCGCCACACGCCGTTCTTCAACAACTACCGCCCGCAGTTCTTCATTCGCACGACGGACGTCACCGGCGCCGCGAAGCTCCCGGCCGGCGTCGAGATGGTCATGCCGGGCGACGACGTGGAGCTCGAGATCGAGCTCATCGCGCCGATCGCGATGGAGAAGGGCCTCAAGTTCGCCATCCGCGAGGGCGGCCGCACCGTCGGGGCGGGAACCGTTACGGAGATTCTTGCTTAGGAGATAGAGAGATCGTCGCCGCGGTGGCCCGGGGGCTCTTCACCTTCGAAGAAATCCCCCGGTCCTCTCCGGCGGCCTCAACTCGCTCGAAAGAAAGCACACGCCAATGGCCAACGACAGAATCCGCATCCGACTCAAGGGGTACGACTACCGGATCCTCGACCAGTCGACGACCGAGATCGTCGACACGGCGCGGCGCTCCGGCGCGAAGGTCGCGGGACCGATCCCGCTGCCGACCGCCATCGCCCGCTGGACGGTCAACCGCTCGCCGCACGTCGACAAGAAGTCGCGCGAGCAGTTCGAGATGCGGACCCACAAGCGCCTGCTCGACATCTTCGAGTGGACGCCGCAGACGGTGGACGCCCTGACCAAACTGGAGCTGCCCGCGGGCGTCGAAGTCGAAATCCGGACGATGGGAAAGTGACCGTCCCGTCACAGACGAGACGAGGAACGAAACATGATTAACGGAATCCTGGGACGCAAGATCGGCATGACGCAGGTCTTCGACGCCGACGGCACGGTGGTGCCGGTCACGGTCGTCGAGGCCGGCCCGTGCCTGGTCGTTCAGCGCAAGACGAAGGACCACGACGGGTACGACGCCGTCCAGCTCGGGCTCGTCGGCCGCGTGTCGCCGCGACGCCTCACGGCCGCCGCGAAGGGCCACTTCGAGAAGGCGGGCGTGCCGCCGGCGAAGACCCTCGGCGAAGTGCGCTGCGACGCCGACGAGAAGGCCGCGCCCGGCGACAAGGTGCTCTGCGACATCTTCGCCGAGAAGGAGCACGTCGACGTCGTCGGCGTCTCCAAGGGCAAGGGCTTCCAGGGCGTCGTGAAGCGCCACGGCTTCACGGGCGGCGCCGCGACGCACGGCTCGATGTTCCACCGCGCGCCGGGCTCCATCGGTCCGTCCGCCTTCCCGTCCCGCGTCTACCCGGGCACGCGCTCGTCGGGACGCATGGGCGGCAAGCAGACGACGATGAAGAACCTCATCGTCGTGCGCGTGGACGCCGAGAACCACCTCATTTATCTCCGCGGCGCGGTGCCGGGAGCTCGCAACACGGTCGTCAAGATCGTGAAGAAGCTCTCCCGCAAGGCCGGCGGGGCGGCGGCGTAAGGAGCGGCCATGGCAGAAAAGAAGACGAAGCCGGCTGCGCCGAAAGCGACCGCCCCGAAAACCGCCGCCCCGAAGAAGGCCGCCGCCCCGAAGTCGGAAGCGTCCTCTCTCACGGTGAAGGTGCGGAACCTCAAGGCCGAGACGGTCGGCGAGGCGACGCTCCCCGAGGAGATCTTCGGCGTGCCGTTCCGCCGCCACCTCGTGTGGGAAGTCGTCAAGGAAATCCGGGCGCGCGAGCACCGCGGGACGCACAAGACGAAGACTCGCTCCGAGGTCTCCGGATCCGGCAAGAAGCCCTTCAAGCAGAAGCACACGGGCCGCGCCCGCCAGGGCGGCGGCCGCCCGCCGATCCACCGCCACGGCGGCACGGTCTTCGGGCCGGTCCCGCACTCCTACGCGCTCAAGGTGAACGCGAAGGCGAAGAAGGCGGCGCTCTGCTGCGTGCTCTCCGAGAAGGCGCGCGGGCAGAAGGTCGTCCTCGTCGACGCGCTCAAGCTCGCGACGCACAAGACGAAGGACTTCGCGGGCGTGCTCGCGAAGCTCGGGGTCGAGGGCAAGACGCTCGTCGTCGACCGCAGGGACAACGAGAACCTCAGTCGCGCCGTCGCGAACAACCCGAAGGTCACGGCGCTCGACCCGCTCGGGCTCAACGTCTACGACGCGCTGAACGCGGGCACGATCGTCCTCACCGAGGACGCTCTCCGCGCCGTTTCGGAGGTGCTGGCATGACGACCGGACGCACGCATCAGTCCGTCCTCGTGCGACCCGTCCTGACGGAGCGTTCGACGGCGATGAGCCAGTCGCAGAACGTCCTCACGTTCGACGTCGCCAGGGACGCGAACAAGATCGAAATTCGCAAGGCCGTCGAGGCCCTCTTTCAGGTCAAGGTCGACGCCGTCCGCGTCGTCGCCGTGAACGGAAAGATCAAGAAGGTCGGGAAGTCCATCGGGCGCGCGCAGGACCGCAAGAAGGCCTACGTGAAGCTCGCGAAGGGCCAGAAGCTCCCGGCCCTGTTCGAAGGGGTGTGACGCCATGCCCGTGAAGTCCTACAAGCCGACGTCCCCGGGCATGCGCCAGAGGACGACGTCCGATTTCTCGGAGATCACGAAGTCCGGGCCGACGAAGTCCCTCACGAAGGGCAAGCTCAAGACCGGCGGACGCGACAGCCGGGGCCACCTGACTTCCTGGTGGCGCGGCGGCGGCCACAAGAAGCGCTACCGCACGGTCGACTTCAAGCGCGACAAGCACGGGATCCCGGCCAAGGTCGCCTCGATCGAGTACGACCCGAACCGCTCGAGCCGCATCGCGCTCCTGAACTATGCCGACGGCGAGAAACGCTACATCGTCGCCCCGTCCGGCCTCGGAGTCGGGCAGACGGTCGTGTCGGGCCCGACGGCCGACATCGTCGTCGGGAACGCCCTGCCCCTGAAGGCGATCCCGCTCGGCACCGTCGTCCACAACATCGAGTTCAAGCCGGGCCGCGGCGGGCAGATCGCCCGGTCGGCCGGCGCAAGCGCCCAGCTCATGGCGAAGGAAGCCGGTTTCGCGCTCCTCCGCGTGCCTTCGGGCGAGCTGCGCCGCGTGCGCGTGGACTGCTACGCGACGATCGGCCAGGTCGGCAACCTCGAACACGAGAACGTCTCGATCGGCAAGGCCGGGCGCAACCGCTGGCTCGGCTGGAAGTCGCACAACCGCGGCGTCGCGATGAACCCCGTCGACCACCCGATGGGCGGCGGCGAGGGCAAGACGTCCGGCGGCCGCCACCCCACGTCGCCGTGGGGCTGGAAGACCAAGGGCAAGAAGACCCGCAACAACAAGCGTACCGACGCGCTCATCGTCAAGCGCCGCAAGTAGGAGACGAGGGAAAACAATGTCTCGTTCCACGAAAAAGGGGCCGTTCGTCGACGCGCCGCTCCTCGAAAAGATCGCCTCGATGAACGAAGCGGGCGAAAAGCGCGTCCTCAAGACGTGGTCGCGCCGCTCGACGATCCTGCCCGACATGGTCGGCCACACGCTGGCCGTCCACAACGGCAAGAAGTTCATCCCCGTCTACATCTCCGAGAACATGGTCGGGCACAAGCTCGGCGAGTTCTCGCCGACGCGGGTCTTCAAGGGGCACTCGGGCAAGAAGGTCGAGAAGGGCGCCGTTCCGGGCGCGCCGGCCGCTCCGGG
>DATKLW010000018.1:0-9686 GCA_035542215.1 Thermoanaerobaculia bacterium
CCGTTCCGACGCCGCCGTAGTAGCCGGTGAAGTCGAGGTCGAGGAACACGTCCCCGCGAACCGGCTTGGGCGGAAGGCCGGAGATCCCGAGGGGCAGGTCCTCGCCGATGGCCTGCACGTTCAGCTTCACGCCGCCGCCGACCGCGAAGACGTTCAGGAACGGCAGAACCCAGACGTCGGCGCGGGCGCCATAGGTAAACGGGTGGACGTTTGCGGTCCCGCTGAGCGAGACGAGGTCCTGCCCGTTGACCGACGCCGAGAAGTTCTTCACGTCCCACTGCCCGGAGAGATCGAAGAGGACGACGTTCACGCCGTAGGGCGGAAGAAAATCCTTCCCCTCGAGAAGGGACTTCCAGAGCGGGAAGAAGGAGTCCTTCGCCGAGTTGCTGCCCTCCGCGCCCACGGAGTTCACGGGA
The DNA here is from genome assembly GCA_035542215.1 of Thermoanaerobaculia bacterium. GTDB lineage: Bacteria > Acidobacteriota > Thermoanaerobaculia > UBA5066 > UBA5066 > Fen-183. The sequence continues at coordinate 417 of DATKLW010000018.1, forward strand.
CCGCCCTGTTGTCCGCGTACGGGGTGGGAAGCGATCACGCCGAGAGCGGTAACGACCGCGACAGCACGAAGGGTGAGGCGCACGGCTAGCCCCCTTTGAGGACGATCGTAACCTCCCGCGGGAACGCGTACAACGTCCGACGGGCCGGAATCGGCCAACGTTGATCTAGACTCTGCGCCAGGAGACATTTCGTGACTCGCTGCGGCCGTCGCGCACAGATTCTCGTCGCCGTCGGGCTGCTGTCTCTCGCCCGGCCCGCGTGGAGCCAGGTGCTCATTGGCTACGTATTCGGAGACTTGCTGGCTTCCCGCACCTTCAACATGGGATTTGAAATCGGCTTGAACTTCTCGACCTTGCAGGGCATGGACGGCGCGGAGCGGACCAACTGGACCGTCTTCGGACTCAGCGCGGACTGGCGCTTTTCAGAGCATTTTCACCTTGGAGGAGCCGTTCTTCCGATCGCGGGGCGCGGCGCGGACGGCATTACGCCCGCTCCCACCGGCGATCCGGCGTTCGACGCCGAGGTCCGGGGAGCCACGGCGAAACGGAGCATCCGGTACGTCGAGATCCCCGTGCTCCTGAGGTGGGCGCCGAAGCGCGAGACGGGGCTCCGGATCGGGGTCGGGCCGTCGTTCGGCATCATCACGGGAGGCGACGACCGCTACGGCGTCTCGACGCCTGCGGGCGGGTCCTATGTCGTTGAACGCGACATCGGCGGGCAGCTCCCGGGTCTCGATCTCGGGGTCTCCCTGGACGCCGAGTGGAGGTTCAAAGTGCTCGCGATCGCCGTTCGGTATACGCAGGGCCTCACGGACCTGCGCCTTCCGGGCGAGAGCAGTGCGGTTCACTCCCGGGTCCTGACCGGGACCGGCCGCATCGCCCTCGGCAAGAAAAGCGTCCCGCCACCTTCCAACTGAGGAGGCAGGGTCCCCCCGCCATGAGTCTCCGGATGGACAGCGGCACCCTTCCTGGGGCGCGACGAACCGCCGCGTCGCTCGCGGTCGCAGCCGCCGTGCTGCTCGCGGGCCATTCCGCGGCGCAACCCGCGAAGCCGGATTCGAGCGCGGCCGACGCCCGGCTCGTGACCGCGCTTCGCTCAAAGGTGCCGTTGAACCCGATCACGCTCGAGGGCGATCCGTACCGTGCCTGGCGCGAACGAGAACCGCCTCGAGCTCCGGCCGGAACCGTGTGTGGCGTCAAATTCGAGCCGGACCTCGTCCACTACCGGCTCGGCACGTTCGCGGCGGATGAAGAGGCTCGAGCGGCGGGGTTCGCCGTCACGCACGTCGGAGCGTGCGGAACCTGCTCGACGCTGCAGGATCTCGCGGTCTACCTCGAGAGGCCGGACCTCACGGCACCGGTGCGCCACTGCGGGATCCTCCTGAGCGACTCCGGCAGCCTCGCGTGCATCGAAAAGCTCGGGTTCAGCGCTCCATGCGCGCGCACGTGGTTCTTCAATGCGCGCAACACCCGGCGCGAATGCCTGGGGGTCTGTCTCGCGAGCTGGATCATGGCGGAGCCGCCCACCCGGAGCGACGGTCGACTCAACGCGTGCCTGCAGTGCGACGAGGATCGCTCCGGGCCGGTTTTCAAGGCCACGGCCGGGAGGACGCGGCGAAACTCCGGCATCCGCTCGTCCATCCCGCGCCCGGACGAAGAGGTCGACCGGGTCGCGCACGACTACGTTCCGGGCGTCGACGTGCCGTAGAGGGCCGGCCCACGAACCCGGCGCCCTTCTGACCCGGCGTCGCCTGACGTGGTACCGGCGCGGGGCGTCGATGCCTAGAATGGAGGTCAAGATGCTTCGTTCGAGAACCTGGTTCCTTGCGGCCGCGCCGCTCTTTCTCGTCCTCGGCCGGCCGTCACCCGCGGCCGCGCAGCAGAAGCCCGCGAAGGACGTGCACACGCTCCCCACTCAGTCCTCGGCTCCCCGAGGGGGAGACTTCGACGCGATGAGGAAGCGCCGGGTGATCCGGGCGCTCGTCGTCTACAACAAGACGAACTACTTCATCGACAAGGGCGCGCCCCGCGGGATCACCTACGAAGCGCTGAAGCTGTTCGAGGACGAGCTCAACCGGAAGTACAAGACCGGCAACCTGAAGATCCACGTCGCGTTCGTTCCCGTGCGCCGCACGGAGCTCGCGCAGGCGCTCACCGAGGGGCGGGGCGACGTCGCCGCGGCCGGCCTCACGGTGACGCCCGAGCGGCTGGCGGAGTTCGACTTCTCGCGCCCTGCGGTGACCAACGTCTCGGAGATCGTCGTGTCGGGGCCGTCCGCCGAGCCGCTGGCCAACGTCGACGACCTCTCGGGCCGGCTCCTCTACGTCCGCAAGGGATCCGTCTACCACGAGAGCGTCGAGAAGCTGAACGCCGATCTCGCCAGGCGCGGCAGGCCGCCCGTGCGAATGAAGTTCGCGCCGGACAGCCTCGAGGACGAGGACCTGCTCGAGATGGCGAACGCGGGGCTCGTTCCGTACGTCGTCGTCGACGATTACCTCGCGCGCTTCTGGGGCAGCGTGCTGTCGGGGCTGAAGCTGCACCCGGACATCGTGCTGCGCACCGGTGGCCAGATCGCGTGGGCGATGCGAAAGAACAGCCCGCTCCTGAAAGCGGAGGTGGACGCGTTTCTCGCGAAGTACCCCGAGGGTTCGGCCACGCGGAACATGCTGGTCGTGAAGTACCTGAAGAGCACGAAATTCGCGAAGGATTCCGTATCCCAGAAGGAGATGGCGAAGTTCGAAGCGATGATCCGGTTCTTCCGGACCTACTCCGACAAGTACGACATGGACTACCTCCTGATGGCGGCCCAGGGCTTCCAGGAATCGCAGCTCAACCAGAGCGTGAAGAGCCCGGTCGGCGCCGTCGGCGTGATGCAGGTGATGCCCGCCACGGGCCAGGAGCTGAAGGTCGGCGACATCGCGCAGATCGAGCCGAACATCCACGCCGGCGTGAAGTACATGCGTTTCATGATCGACCAGTACTTCGAGAAGGAGCCGATGGACCGGCTCAACAAGGGGCTCTTCGCGTTCGCGGCCTACAACGCGGGTCCCAACCGGATCATGTCCCTGCGCAAGATTGCCGAGAAGAGGGGCCTCGACCCGAACGTGTGGTTCAACAACGTGGAGGTCGTCGCGTCCGAAAAGGTCGGCCGCGAGACCGTGACCTACGTCTCGAACATCTACAAGTATTACATCGCGTACAAGCTCGTCCTCGAGGAGAGAGACGAACGGCAACGTGCGCGCGAGGCCGAGAAAACGCCGAAGTGACGGACGAGTCGCCCGTTAGTCGCCGACCGGCGGCTCCGGCGGCTCCGCGACGCCCTTCTTCGAGAGGAGCCGGCCGATGAAGATGGCCGGATAGAGGACGCCGAGGAGGGACTCCACGTTCGAGAGGGCGCGCGCGGCGGAGGTCACGGGCGTCACGTCACCGTACCCGACGGTCGTCAGGGTCACGAAGCTGTAGTACACGAGAGTCGGGTACGACCCCTGCGGCGTCGCGCCGAGGTGGAACGAGCCCGGCCGCACGGTCTCGAGCCACTGATAGCCGTAGGCCCAGGTGATGCCCGCGAGAAGGAACGCGACGACGGCGCCGACGAGACGATGCGACGTGACCGGACCCGGCGCAAAGACGCGCGCGAGCGTGACCGCGGTGAACAGAGCGAAGGTGAGGCCGGCCGCGCCGAGCCGCCAGGGCGCATAGGAGTCCGTTCCGGAGATTTCGTAGACCATCTCGAGCGCGACCGCGGAGCCTGCGAGGAGGGACACGCCGAGCGCCGCCCAGACGTTCCGGGAGACGACGAGGGCTCCGACGACGAACAGGAGGACGAGGAGCGCCGTGCCGGCTGCCGCGAGACCTGGAAGCGAGTCCTTGAGGAGCGGCGCGAAGAAGAGGGCCCCGACGAGGAGGGCGAGGAGAACCGAGAAGCCTTCCTCCTTCTGCCACACCGAGGTCGTCTTGTCGATGAGACGCCGCATCAGGAGCCGGCCTGGTACTGCCGGACCGCCGTCTCGAGGTTGAAGTGCATCCGTTCGCGGCCGAGGCGTTCGCCGAGCGCCGAACGGTTCACGGCGTCGAGAGCCTGCGGGTTGAGGCCGACGAGCCACAGCGAGACGCCCCGCTCGGCGGCTCTCTTCTCGGCCTCGCCGAGCATCTTCAGGGCCGTGTACTCGAGGTCGAAGACGCCCCCGAGGTCGAGCGCGACGACCGCCGGCTTCTCCTCGTCGGCGAGCGCACGGACCTTCTGCATGAGCCGCTCGGTGTTGACGAAGAAGATCCTCCCCTCCGGCCTGAGAAGGAGAAGGCCCGGGAAACTCTCGTCGTCGGGGTGTTCCTTCGAGCGCGGCCGGAAGACGTTCGTGCCCCGCTTGCGCACGAGCACGCGCACGGCCGGATCGGCGGCCTGATGGGCGAGGCCCACGATCGACACGACGATCGCGACGAGAATTCCCTTCAGCGTTCCGAGGAGGACGACGCCGCCGAGGGCCGCGAGCGCCCAGAGGAACTCCATCCGCCGGATCCTGAGGATGGAGCCGAACTCCGCGACCTTGATCAAACCGAGGGACGACACGATCACGACGGCCGCCAGCGTCGTCTGGGGCATCAGGCCGATGAGTGGAGCGAGAAACAGCATCGTGAGGAGCGTGATCCCTGCCGTGACGAGCTCTGCGAGCTGCGTCCACGCGCCCGCGCCGCGGTTGACCGCCGTCTGGGACGTTCCGCCTCCTCCCGGCATGGCGCCGAGAAACGCCCCGCCCGCGTTCCCGAGGCCCGTCGCGAGGAGCTCGCGGTTCGGCCTCAGGGGCGGTTCGTCGTTCCGCGCGAACGCGCGGCCCACCGCCATCGTCTCCGTGAAGCTCATGAGCGCGATGCCGACCGCTCCCGGCCAGAGAAGCTCCGCGAGCGAGAGGTCCGGCAGGATCGGCGACGGAAGGCCCCCGGAGACGTGGCCGACCACCGCCACGCCGAGCGAACCGAACCCGAGGTATTTCACCCCGACGATCCCCGCCGCGACCGCGATCAGGGGAGCGGGGACTCTCGGGAGGAAGCGCCTGAACGCGAGGAGCGCGGCGATCGTCGCCGCTCCGACCGCGAGCGTCGGAACAGACGCGCCCGGTAGACCCCGCAAGACCCGTGCGATGTCGCGGAAGAAGCCCGCTTTCTCGATGTGAGTTCCGAGCAGCTTCGGGACCTGGCTGAGGATGAGGACGCACCCGATGCCGGCCTTGAAGCCCACGAGAACGGGCTCCGAGATGAAGTTCGCGAGGAATCCCAGCCTCAGGATCGCGGCGAGGACGAGGATCGCGCCCACGAGGAGCGTGAGCGTGGCCGACGCCCGGAGCAGCGCCAATCGCTCGCCCGGCGCGGCGATCTCGGCGAGCTGGGCTCCCGTGAGGATCGCGAGGGTCGTCGTCGAGCTGACGCTCAGGGGACGTGACGTCCCGAGGAGCGCGTAGATCACCATCGGCGCGAATGCCGTGTAGAGGCCGACCTCGATGGGCAGTCCGGCGATCGTCGCGTAGGCGAGCGCGTTCGGGATGACGACAGCGGCGGCGGTCAGCCCGGCGACGACGTCCGCGGAGAGCCATTCCTTGCGGTAGGAGCCGATCCACTCCGGGAGGAGTGAGGAGGTCGTGCGCGCGGCGTCGGCCATGGCGGATTCTCTCCCCGAAGGGTCCTCAGAACCGGAAGCGCGAGCCGAGCTGGATCTGCGTCGCGTCCCCGCTCTGGAGATCCTTGTTCACGCGAGTACCCGTGAGGAGTTCCCCGACGAGGTCGAGCCGGGGGATCGGCGACCAAGCGAGGTTCAGCGAGAAGCGCCGCGTGTACTTCAGCGCGTCGTTCGGCTGGCTCTCGAGGACGTTCACCCAGACCCAGCCGAGCGTCGCTGTAGAGCGCAGCGTCGGGGACCACGCGTGCTCGTACCCGACGTACGCTGCGGTGACGCCGAGCGCGGTCATCTCGCCCGTCGCGAGGTCGAAGTACGCGTCCTGGCCGCCCGCGGTCTGGAGATCGGTGATGTACCGGCCGATTCCCTTCCCGAAGTAGGTCGAGAACTTGATGTCGTCCGTCTCGGACCACCAGCCGGTCCGGAGGACGCCGCTCACGCCGAGGCCGAAGCCGCCCCGGGACGCGGTCTGGTCGTGGTCGACGTCCGACTCGGCGCGGATCTGCCGGAGGAGGACCGCGGCCTGAACGTGCCCGAGCTGGCCGAGGACGGGCAGCGAACCGATCCCCTTCTGCGGGGTCCAGCGCAGGCGGAGGACGACGTCGGGGATCAGGTTCACGCCGGACGCATTTGTCACGTCGGGGGCTGGGTTCTCGAGGGCCGCCGCGAGAGTGACCGAGTCCCAGAGCGGCGCCGTGTACCGGATCTGAGGCTGGCGGAAGAGCGAGATCGCGTTCAGGCCCTCGTTGTCGATCCCGAACGGCTCGGCCTCGGGGTCGGAGAACGTGGACCACGTCTGGCCGAGGATCCAGCGGTCCCACTGGCCGAAGGCGTGGCGAAGGATGGCGCCCTGGCTGCCAGCGAACCCGACCTCGATGAAGGCGCGCATCGCGCCGACGCCCGTCGGCGTCCGGAAGTCGAAGTTGAACCGGCTCGCCTCCGCCGAGAGGGTCGTGCGCGCGCCCTTGCCGGCCGCCTCGCTCCCCTCGACGGGGATCGACGAGGTCACGAACCGGTCGTCGGTGCCGATCGCGTCGAGGCTTTCGACGGCCGTCACGCGCACCTGTCCGCCGAGCTTGAGCGCCGCGTCCGTGCCCGGGATGCGGAACGAGCCGGGGAAGTCGCCGACGGAGACGACGTCCGCCGCCTCGGGGAGCTGGCTCACCTCGGTCTCGAGCTTCTTGAGGCGTTCCTCGAGGGTCGGCGGAAGAGCCGCGGCCTGTTCCGGTGTTTCCCTCTCCATCGCCTTCAGGCGGTCTTCGCCCGCCTTTGCGAGGGCCTCCAGCTTCGCGAGCCGCTCCTCGAGCGCGCGGATCGTCTCGTCCTGCTTCGCGACGACCGCGTCCTGCGCGGCGAGCCGCGCCTTGAGCGCCTCGATCTCGGCCTGGGCCTTTCGCAGGTCGGCGGAGGAGGCGGGAGGCGTGGATTTCTTCCTGGGAGATTTCTTCGAAGGGGTGCTCTTCGGAGCGTTCGTCTGCGTCGAGGGCGCCTCCGCCGAAGGCGACGCCGCAGCCTCTTCACCCTTCGCAGGATTCTCTTCCTTCGTCTGGGCCCTCGCGGGGGCGGCCGCGAGCGCGAACAGCGAAAACGCCAGGGCGGCCGGCAATGCGCGTCTCACGCCACGGGCCGCTCGATCCCGAGTTTCTCCATGCGCGACCGGAGCGTGCTGCGGTTCATCCCGAGGCGCTCGGCTGCGTTCCCTCGGCCCGCGATCCGCCAGCCGCATTCGCCGAGGACCTTCAGGATGTGCGTGCGCTCGACGTCCTCGAGGCTCCAGACACCGGATTCGGCTCGCGCCCTCGCAGGTGCGAACGTGCGGTCGTCGAGGAGGAGCGTGTCGCCGGGGCTCAGGATGAGCGCCCGTTCGAGGACGTTCTCGAGCTCGCGGATGTTGCCGGGCCAGTCGTAACGCTGGAGCGCCGTCATCGCCTTGTCCGGAACCTTCGTCACCGCCCGCCCGAGCGTGACCCTCTTGCGCGTCACGAAGTACCACACGAGGAGCGGGATGTCCTCGCGGCGCTCGCGGAGCGGAGGGACCTCGATCGGAAAGACCTTGAGGCGGTAGTAGAGGTCCGCGCGCCAGCGCCCTTCGGCCACGGCGGCCTCGAGATCGCGGTTCGTGGCGGCGACGACCCGCGCATCCGTCCTGATCGTGTGCGACGAGCCCAGACGCTCGAACGTCCCTTCCTGCAGGACGCGAAGGAGCCGTCCCTGAATCTCCGCCGGGATGTCGCTGATCTCATCGAGGAAGATCGTTCCGCCGTTCGCGACCTCGAAGCGCCCGACGCGCCTCTGGGCCGCGCCCGTGAAGGCCCCGCGCTCGTAGCCGAAGAGCTCGCTCTCGATGAGCGTCCCGGGCAGCGCCGCGCAGTTCACGGCGACGAACGGCCGCTGCGCGCGGGGGCTCAGCCGGTGAATCGCGCGCGCGAGGAGCTCCTTCCCCGTGCCCGTCTCCCCTGTCAGGAGGACGGCGCTGCCCGTCGGCGCGACCTGGCCGACGAGATGGAGAACGCGCATGAGCGCCGGACTCCTCCCGACGACCTCGTCGAACCCCTGCGCGTCGCGGATCTCGGCCCTGAGAACGAGGTTCTCGGCGTCGGCGCGATCCTTGAGGCGAGAGACCTCGGCGAGGCTCGCGGACAGCTCGCGTTCCACGCGAGCGCGGTCGATCGCGCCCGCAAGGATCTCGCCGAAGAGCCGGAACCGCGCCGGGAGCTCCGGCGGCCACTCCCGCTCCGACTCGGTCGCCGTGAAGGAGAGAAGCCCGATGAGCCGGTCGCCAACGCGCAGGGGGAGCATGAGATTCGACTTGATGCCGTGGGCGGCGATCCACTCGCGCTCCTCGATCCACGACTCCGGAATGTCTTCGGGCCGGTTCAGCGTGAACCCGAGGCCTTGACGAGCGCGGCCGGTCCAGTTGGGGAGCATTCGGATCGGCCCCTTCTGAAGCGGCTTGAGCGACCCGGCGGCGAATGAGGCGATGACGTTCGTCGTCCGGTCGCCCTCGAAAAGCATGATGCTCCCGCGGTCGGAGTCGAAGAACAGCGCCAGGCGCTCGATCGCCCGGTCGAGCGCCATCTCGAAGCTGTCCATGGGCGCCGCGAGAAGGCTCGCGGCAACCTCGGCAAGCTTCGACTCGAAGTCGAGCGTGGCCGCCACCGGAGCCGGGACCATGCTGACATGTCACCACAGGTGGCGGGATTTCGCGCTGATGCGAATGCATCGGGTTCGACTCATCACGGTCCAACCTTAGCCAAATGCTTCGAACAGAAGCTTTTAGCGTGACCATGATCACGTGACAGGGTGGGGAAGTGAGTCGGCTGACTCACCGGATAGAATCGGCAGGCGAAATCAAACCCACCGGAGGAGGAATCTATGAAGCTCTCGAAATTCGCCCTCGCAATGGTCCTGTGCGCCGCGGGCGCCGCGTTCGCACAGACCGTCGTCGACACCGAGGTCAAGTCCGGTCTCGTGATCGGCAAGACCGACCACTCCGTAATCGTCAAGATGGACGACGGCGTCGTTCGCGAGATCCAGGTGCCGCCGGGCAAGACGGCGATGGTCGACGGCAAGGAGACGGGTCTCGCCGACCTCAAGATCGGGAC
>DATKLW010000019.1:0-16871 GCA_035542215.1 Thermoanaerobaculia bacterium
GTCGCTCCCGGCGCTGGAGAACGGCAGGACGGCGAGCGAGCCGATCGGACCGCGCTCCCTTCGAGAGACCCAGAATGCCGCCGCGGCGACGAAGAGCACGGCGACGAGACCGACGGCGGCGGCCAGCGAGCGCCGGCGAGGCGGGACCGGACCGTTCGCCGGGGCGGTGGGTGCGGACCCGCCCGAGAGCTCCCGCTCGACGGCGGCAGCGTCCGAGAGGCGCGTCGCCGGGTCCTTTTCCAGGAGGCGCTCGAGGAGCGTGCGCGTCGCGGGAGAGACTCCGGGAGGCAGGGCGCTCCAGTCCGGCGGACTCGTGAGCGTGGCCGCGAACGTCTCCTGGGCGCTGCGGCCGGCGAAGGTCCGCCGCCCCGCGATGCACTCGTAGAGGACGCAGCCGAGCGCCCAGAGGTCGCCGGCGGCCGCGGGAGCCTCGCCGCGCACCTGCTCCGGCGACACGTAGCCGACGGTGCCGAGGACTCGCCCCGCCTCGGTGAAAAGCGAGGCCGTCTCCTGGTCCTCGGCGGCTCCGGCCGGGCCGGACCGGGCGAGACCGAAGTCCAGGATCTTCGCTCCCGTCGAGGTCAGGAACACGTTCTGCGGCTTGAGGTCGCGGTGGACGAAGCCGAGCTCGTGGGCGCGGGCGAGCCCCCGCGCGACGGCGGCCCCGATCTGGCGGGCGTCCTCCTCCGGGATGGGGCCGCGGGCGATCCGGGCCGCGAGCGTCTCGCCCTCGAGGAGCTCCATGACGAAGTACGCGACCTCGCCGTCCGTGTCGGCGTCGAAGAGCGTGCAGACGTTCGGATGCGTGAGGCGGGCGGCGATCTTCGCCTCCCGCGCGAAGCGGCGAAGGGCGCCGGGATCTTCGCCGTGGCGCGCCGCGACGACCTTGAGCGCGACGTCGCGGTCGAGGCGCGTGTCGCGGGCCCGGTACACCTCGCCCATGCCTCCGGCCCCGATCGGGCCGAGAACCTCGTACGGGCCGAGGCGTCTGCCGGGGTCCAGCTTCACGTCACGCGACCGTCATCGTGCCGCCCCTTCCGGCGCCTCGAGGGGCCGGACGCGCATGAGGAGCCAGTAGAGCCCGCCCGCAGCGAGGAATCCGACGAACCACGCGTAGTCGTAAAACGGCCTCAGCGCGTGGAGCCAGCGCCCCCCGAGGGCAAGGAAGCATCCGCCGAAGGTCGCCACGACGGCCGCCCGATTCCATCCGCTGTAGGCGCCATCCCTTTCATAGAGGGATCTCAGGTCGAGGGTTCTCTTTCGAAGAATCCAGTAATCCGCGATCAGGACGCCGGCGACGGATCCGAGGCCGCCGGAGTACCAAAGGAGCCAGTCGAAGATGTAGCCCTTCGGGTCCGCGAGGAGGCGCCACGGCTGCATCGCGATGCCGACGAGGCCCGTGATGAGGCCGCCCGTCTTGAAGCTGATGAGCCTCGGGAGCGCGTTCGCGAAATCGTTCGCGGGCGAGACGACGTTCGCCGCGATGTTGACGGCGAGCGTCGCGACGACGACGGAGAACATCGCGACGGCGACGACGGCGGGATTCGTGAACTTCCCGACGAGCTTCACGGGGTCCCAGATCGCCTCGCCGAAGATGATCGCGCTCGCGCTCGTGATGAGGACGCCCATCGCGGCGAACGCGAACATCGTCGTCGGGAGCGCGACGACCTGTCCTACGACCTGGTCTCTCTGGCTGCGACCGTAGCGGGTGAAGTCCGGCATGTTGAGCGAAAGCGTGGCCCAGAAGCCGATCATCGCCGTGAGGGACGGCACGAAGACCGGGAAGAACTCGGCGAACGTCCGGAACTTGCCGGGCTGCGCGAGGAGCGGCCCGAGGCCCTTCGCCTCGCGGACGGCCCAGACGAGAAGGACGAGCGTCACGACGAGGACGTACGGCGCGGCCCAGTTCTCGACTCTCCGGAGGAGGTCCATCCCGCGGAAGATCACGAAGACGTTGAGGCCCCAGAAGAGGAGGAACGACAGCCACTCGGTCGTCGAATGGCCCGAGAACCCCGTCCCGAGAAGCGCCGGCCATCCGGGGATCACGGCCGCGAAGAACGTGTGGAGAGCCTCGCCGCCGATCCAGGCCTGGATCCCGAACCAGCCGCACGCGACGAGGGCGCGCATGAGCGCCGGCAGGTTCGAGCCGCCAGTCCCGTAGGCGGCGCGCGCGAAGACGGGGAAGGGAATTCCGTACTTCGTCCCGGGATGCGAGTTCAGGAGGATCGGGGCGAGGACGATCACGTTGCCGAGGAGGATCGTGAAGAGAGCCTGCCGCCAGTCCATCCCGGAGTTCATGAGGCCCGAGGCCAGCATGTACGTCGGGATGCAATGCGCCATCGAGATCCAGAGCGCGGCGAAGTTGTACGTCGTCCAGTTCCGGCGGGCGAGAGGAACGGGCGCGAGGTCCTCGTTCCAGAGCGGGCTCGAGGCGAGCGCGGACGCGTCTGCCAGCTCCACCCGCCCGTCCGCGTGGACGATTTCCCCGGCGTTTCCGGCCATTTCGAGGCTTCGATCGTACCAGCGGTTCGCGTTTGAGTCTCAATCGTCCTATCCTCGCGCGATGGCGGCCGATCTCTCCGTCGTCTTCACCGGGCTGAGGTTCGAGAACCCGTTCCTGCTCGCGTCGGCGCCGCCGACCGAATCGGACGCGAACATCCTCCGGGCGTTCGAGGCCGGCTGGGGCGGCGTCGTCACGAAGACGATCGGCCTCCACCCCGTCGCGAACGTCGCGGGGCCGAAGACGAAGTTCCTGAGGGCCGACTCCCGCTCGCCGCGCATCTCGATGAAGGCACGGCCCGAATCGGTCCTCCATTCGTCCTGGAACTGGGAGCTCATCTCGGACAAGCCGATGGACTGGTGGGTCGGCCGCCTCTCGGGGATCAAGAAGGCGCACCCGGCGAAGATCCTCGTCGCGTCGATCATGGCGGGCTCGGGCAACGACAAGGAGCTCGCGAACTGGCAGGCTCTCGCGAAGGCCTGTCAGGGCGAGGGCGTCGACGCGCTGGAGCTCAACTTCTCGTGCCCGCACATGGACCGCGAGGACATGGGCTCGAACATCGGGAAGTCGAGCGTCCTGACCTCGACGGTCACGAAGGCCGTCAAGGAGGTCGCGAAGGTCCCGGTCTGGTGCAAGCTGACGCCGTCGACGACAGACATCGCGGTCGAAGCGGGCGCGGCGTTCCGCGGCGGCGCGGACGCGATCACGTCATCCAACACGTTCCCGTCGATCCCGCTCGTCGACCCCGAGACGCTGGACTTCGAGATGAACGTCGACGGGTACACGTCCTCGGGCGGCCTCGGCGGGCCGGCGATCCTGCCGCTCGCGCTCGCGAAGATGTCCCAGATGACGCGCGCGTTCCCGGACCGGGCGTTCTCGGGGATCGGCGGCATCTCGGACTTCTCGCATGCCCTCAACTACTTTCTCCTCGGCTGCGGGACCGTGCAGGTGTGCACGGCCGCGATGCTGGACCACGCAATCGGCCCGAACGTGATCCGGACGCTCAAGGACGGCATGGCCGCGTTCCTCGAGAAGAACGCGCACCGGGGCTGGAATTCCCTCGAGGACTTCCGCGGCCTGCGCCGCGACCGCGTCGTCCCGCAGTCGCAGATCCGCCGCCCGAACCCCGGCGAGTACCACGGCGGTCACGAGGCCGAGGGCTACGCGGCGCCCGAGACGGCAGCGGAGATCTCGAAGAAAGCCTGACGCCTACCCCCGGATCGACAGGTTCTCGTAGAGAACGAGCGGCTGGCCGAAGCCGAGCGCGAGGCCGTCGACCTCGGGCCGCGCGAAGCGGTACACCTGCTCGTGGAAGAGCGGGATCATGAGCGCCTCGCGCGAGACGATCTCCTCGATCTCCCGGTAGATCGACTCGCGCGTCCGCGGATCGATCTCGCCCCGGCCGCGCTCGGCGAGCGCGTCGATCGCCCGCGTGCCGCAGTAGCGGCCGTAGACGCCCTCGCGCGAGTGGAGGACGCCCTGCGCGAACGTGTCCGCGTCGGGGTAGTCGCCGATCCAGCGCCCGATCGCGATCTCGGTCGGCGCGTTCCGCTGCGCGTCCATGAACTCCGTCATCGTCTTGTTCAGGACGCGGATCGCGTAGCCCATCTCGCGGAACGCCTGCACGAGCTCCTTCGTGAAAGCGCCGAACTCGCCGAACATGATCGGGTTCGCGACGGCCGTGACCTGCACGGTCTCGCGCGAGACCGTGTGCGCGCCCGAGACCTGGCCCGAGGCCTGCGGCCGGCTCCGCGCCTTCGAGACGTAGCCGAGGAGGCCGGGCGGGATCAGGCCGTTCGCGGGGATCGCGTGGCGGCCGAGCGTCCGCCGGACGATCTCTGCGGCGTCGATTCCGGAGGCGACGGCCTGCCGCGCGCGGGCGTCCGTGAAGGCGCCCTTGTTGACGTTGAACGCGACGAAGTACGTCACGAGGCTCGGGCTCTCGCGGTACGTCGAGCGGAAGCGCGGGTCCTGGCGCAGGGCCTCGGCGTCGGCGGGGAGAAGGTCCGACGCGATCGAGAAGCGGCCCGCCAGGAACTCGCTCCGGATCTCCTCCGGCGACACGCCGAAGCGGAAGACGACGCCGTCGTTCTTCGGGAACCCCTCGCGCCAGTAGGCCGGGTTCCGCTCGAGCTCGAGGCGCTTGCCCGGCTCGAAGCTCGCGACGCGATACGCCCCGGTCCCGATGCAGCCCTTCCTCCAGCTCTCCCCGACCGTGCCCGTGCCCTCGGGCACGATGCCGGCGCCCGGCCAGCACACGAGGACGGGGAAGAAGGAGAGCGGCTTCTCGAGCTCGATGACGAACTCGGACGGGCTCACGATGTGGAAGCCCTCGAGGTCCGTGGCCTTGCCGTCGATCAGGGCCTTCGCCCCTCGGATCGGGGCGAGAAGGAACCGGCCGCTGATCCCCTTCTGGAGGAGCCGTTCGAAGGAATAGCGGACGTCGCGGGCGGAGAGCGCCCGTCCGTCGTGGAACCGGACGCCGCGGCGCAGGCGGAACCGGAAGCGCGCGCCGCCGTCCTCGGGGATCACCTCCGAGGCGAGCCACGGGACGACGCGCCCACCCTCGACGTCGCGCGTCAACGTCTCGAAGACGAGCGGGACGGTCTCGGCCTGCTCGAACGTCCCCATGAGCGCGGGGTCGAACTCGGTCAGGGCGCCGCCGATCGGGACGTTCACGACGCCGCCGCCCCAGTCGTGTGCGGCGTGCGCGGAGGGCGCCTCGGACTTCCCGATCTCCGGGTAGTTGACGAACGGCGGGCTGCTGCGCAGCGCGAGGCCGCGCACGCCCGCGGCGGCGATCCGGTAGTCCACCTCGTGGAAGAGCGGGATGAGGACGCCGGAGTCGAGGAGCAGGCTCTCGAACTTCCGGTAGAGGCCCTCGCGGACCGCCGGGCGGCTTTCCATCCGGGCGTCCTCGGCGAGCCGGTCCGTCTCCGGCGACGAGAAGAAGGTCCGCATGTGGCCGCCCGCCGAGTGGAAGAGGGCGAACGTGAAGTCGTCCGGGTCCTCGTAGTCCGCCATCCAGCGGCCGATGAGGAGATCCGCGCTTCCGCGCGCCTGCGCGTCGAGGTAGCCCTTCATGTCCGTCGTCGAGACCTTGACCTCGACGCCGAGCTCCTCCCAGATCGCGAAAAGCGCCGCCGTCAGCGCCTTGTGCCGGTCCCGGAGGATCGGATGGACGGCCGCCGTCAGCGTGACGGGCGGCATGAGGCCGGCCCCTTCGAGGAGGGAGAGCGCCTCGTCCCGCGAGAGGAGCGACCGCCGGCGGCCCGCGTCGTGGCCGAGGATGCCGGGCGGCAGCACGCCGGTTGCCGGTACGGCGAAGCGCCCGAGCGTCGCCCAGACGAAGTCCTGGCTGCGCGTCACGCCCGCGAGGGCGCGTCTCAGCGCGGCGTTCCCGCCGAATGTGCTCCGCGTGTTGAACAGCGCGAAATACGTGCCTTTCTTCGGCGTTTCGACGAGACCCGCGCGCAGGCGCGGCTCCCGGAGGAGCGCGTCGAGGTCCTGCGGCGAGAGGTCGCGCGCGAGCTCGATGTCGCCGGCGCGCAATCCGGCGCCGATCGCCGACGCCGTCATCCCCGTGCGGAACTCGATCGCCTCGAGGCGGGCCGGCTCCTTCCAGTGGTGCGGATTGCGCTCGAGGACGATGCGGTCCGCCGTCCGGCGCGCGACGACGAACGGGCCCGTGCCGATCGCGGGCTCGCCGCCTCCCTCGGCGGGAGCCGTCTTCACGATCGCGGTCAGGACGTCCGGGAGGAGGGCGGGGAAGATCGGGAGCGGCTCGACGAAGTCGAATTCCAGGCGATCGTCCGAAACGGCCCGGATGCCCGAGACCTCGGCCGCCTCGCCCTTTCGGTGGGCCGCCGCGCCGCGGATCGCCGCGAGGGCAGCGGGGATGCCGTCCGGCCGGACGCGGATCGCGCGCTCGAGCGAGGTCTTCACGGCCGCGGCCGTGAGCGGCGTCCCGTCGGAGAACTTCACGCCCGTGCGCAGCCTCAGGCGGGCGGAGCGGCCTCCGTCCCCGAGGGACCACTCGTCGGCGAGGGACGGCACGAGCTGCCCGTCCGCGTCCGTCGTGAGGAGCGTCTCGAAGACGGTCGAGAGGATCTCCGTCTCCTCCACGATGTGCCTCATCGCGGGCTCGGTTGCGGCGACCGGATTCGTCATCGCGACGACGAGCCGCCCACCCGAGGCGATGACCTCCGCGGCGCGCTTCGTGTCGCCGCCGAGCCGCTCGAGCTGCGCGCCGTAGGCGGCGGCCCGGGCGTAATCGCCGCGGAGGTTCGCGACGGTCGCGGCCAGAGACAGGAGCTTCGGCAGGTGCGCCGTGTCGCGCGCGGCGGCCGCGGCCTCGAGGCCGCGCTCCACGAAGCGCCGCGCCTCGTCCACCTTCCGGGCGGTCCACGCGGTGTCCGCCGCGAAGAGAACCGCCTCGAGGGCGCGGGACGGCTGCTTTTCGCGCTCGAAGATCTTCGCGGCCGCCTCCGCCTCGCGGAGCGCCGCGTCGGCGTGCCCCGTCATCCGCGAAGCCTGGGCGAGGAGGAACCGGGCGTCGCCTTCCAGCGCCTTCTCGCCGTCCCACTCCTCGTCCCCGAGGTAATCGAGCGCCGTCTTCGTGACGCGCGCCGTCTCCTCCGGGCTGAACGCGTCGAGGGACTTCTTCGCGAGCTTCAGGCTGTACTCCACGGCCTTCGCGGGGACGTCGCCCTCCGAGAAGTGGTGGACGAGCTCCGGATACACGCGGTCGAGCCGGCCCTGGTGGCGCTTCTCGAGGAGGTCCGCGTACGCGCGGTGGAGCGAGCGGCGCTTCCTCCGCGAGAGGGCGCCGTAGAGGACGTCGCGTACGATGCCGCTCGCGAACGCGAGCCGGTCGCCTCGGGACTCCCGCTCCTCCTCGAGGAGGCCTTCCTTCACGAGCCGGTCGATCGCTTCGTCGAGACCCTTCGAATCCTCGGATACGGACTCGAGGTCCCGGAACTCGAAGCTCTTCCCGAGGACCGACGCGACCTGGAGAACGTCGCGCAGGTCCTCGGGCAGGCGCTCGATGCGCGCCTCGACGGCTTGCTGGATGGTTTCCGGGAGGGCGTCGGACGAGATCCCGGTCGCGCCGGACAGGTTGAGCGCGCCCGAGTCGTCGCGCGCGATCCCGCCCGAGTCGAGGAGCGACCGGACGAGCTCTTTCGTGAAGAGCGGATTTCCCTCCGTGGCGGCGAGGAGTCGGCTCGCGAGGTCGTCCGAGAGCTTGCCGCCGCCCGCCGAGAGCTCCACGAGGGCCCGGTGCTCGGACGGCGTCAGCGGCCCGAGCGTGAGCGCCGCGAAGCGCGGGTCGCCCCGGAACGACTCGAGCATCTTCACGAGCGGGTGCCGCTTGTCGACTTCCGTCTGCCGGTAGGTCCCGACGATGAGCGTCGGAGTCGGGCCGAGGCGGCGCGCGACGTACTGCAGCGCCTCGATCGAAAGCTGCGCGCCGTGCAGCTCCTCGAGGGCGAGGAGAAGCGGCTTGCCGCCCGCGATTCGCGTGAGCGTCCGGGCGATGAGCTCGAAGATCGCGATCTTGTCCTCGGCCTTGCGCGAGTCGCCGGCTTTCACCGCGCCGGAGTCGCTGCTCGCGGCCGCACGGAGCTCGCCGATCTCGGAGAGGACCGGGAAGAGGGCGAGGAGGTCGCCCGCGAGGTCCGTGAAGTCGGGACGCGAGGACTCCGAAAGGCCCGTGTCCTTCGAGCGGAAATAGTCCTGGATGAGCTCGCAGAACCCCTGGTGCGCGAACGCGCGGTCGTGCTCGACGAAGCGCCCCGAGAGGACGCGGATCTTCCGGGCCCGCGCGAGCGCCTTGAGCTCGTCCACGAGGCGGCTCTTGCCGATTCCGGGCTCGCCGGCGACGACGACGAACTCGCACTCGCCCGCGAGGGCGGCGTGGAGCCGCCGCTGCAGCTCGGCCATCTCCTTCTCGCGGCCGATGAACGGCGCCGCCGCGGCGGGGCGCGGCAGCATCCGGCTGGCCGTGAAGACGACCGATTTTCCGAAGTCCTCCTCGCGCAGCTTCGACCGGTAGCGCCGGAGCGCCTCGGCGAGGTGGCCGGCGCGCTTCGGCCGCTTCTCGGGGTCCTTCGCGAGACACTGGAGGACGGCGGCCTCGAGCTCCTCGCTCACGTCGGCCCCGACGCTCCGCATCGGCTGCGGCAGCTCGTGGACGACGCGGTAGAGGACGGACTGGACCTCGCCCGTGAACGGCGGCTCCCCGGCGAGGCACTCGTAGAGGACCGTGCCGAGCGCGTAGACGTCCGAGCGCCCGTCGAACGACCGCGACGTGACCTGCTCGGGGCTGAAGTAGACGACGGTCCCGACGAGCGTCCCGGTCTTCGTGAGGCGGTCCTCGCTCGTCGCGAGAGCGAGGCCGAAGTCCATGACGCGCGCCCGCACGTGCCCCGTGTCGTCGCGCGACGTCATGATGTTCTCGGGCTTGATGTCGCGATGGACGATCCCGCGCGCGTGGCTGTAGTCGAGCGCGTCCGCGACCTGCGTCCCGACGTCGAGGACGTCGCCGAGGCGGAGCGACCCTTCCCGCAGGAGCTGCCGGAGGTTCGTGTTCGCGAGGACCGGCATCACGAAGAAGAGCGAGCCCTCGTGCCTCCCGAGGTCGTAGATCGGGACGATGGACGGGTGGTCCATCTGCGCGACGATCTGGGCCTCGCGCTGGAACCGTTCCTCGGCGTCTTTCGTGAGGTTGCCGGGCGGGATCAGCTTGACCGCGACGTCCCGGTTCAGCACGGGATCCTTCGCGCGGTAGACGACCCCCATCCCGCCGCGCCCCAGCTCGGACAGGATCTCGTAACGGTCGGCGAGCTTCGTCCCGATCACGCCGGTCCGACTCTTCTTATGCGGTTGAGACTGATGCGCGGGATAATACTGGAAATCCTTCGAAGGTAAATGACGGGAGAAGGGAGGATGTCTCTAAGGACTTCCCCCGGTGGATTTTCCCGGTGCGAGCAGCACGAACATGAGGATCGCGGCCGCCGTGCCGTCCATCGTGGGCTCGTTCGTCGCGTAGTCCATGACGTCGTCGTGGTAGACGGCCTCGCCGGCCTGGAACGGCGCGTAGGAGTCGATCCGCGTGAGCCGGACGCCCTTGAGGCTCTCGAAGATCGACGCCTTGACGGGCCCGTCCACGAGGCCGCCCCGGACCAGCCGGCCGGTGAGGTTCGTCGTCGGGAGGTGCGGCTGCGTCGGGGAGGGCGCGCCGTCCGGCCAGAGCGTGAACATCGAGACGCCCCACGGGTTCCGGCCGAGGAGCCACGCGAGGCCGTCGGAGGCGAGAGACGCATAGCGCGAGTCGCCCGTCATCCGCTCGTAGAGGAGCGCCTGCGTCACGAGCGCCGCCGCGAGATTGTTCGAGCACCAGATGAACGGGACGCCGGCGCCGAACGGGCTGGCCGCGGCGACCGCGCGCGCCTTCTCGAGCCCGTCGCGGTAATACCCGGCGAGGCGGGCGTCGACGTCCTTCCCGGCGAGGCCGTGCAGCGCGAAGTGGCCGAAGTTCATGAACGGGTAGAGCCCGTAGTGGGCGGCCTCGGCGCGCCCCATCCACGACGTCGCGCCTGCGAGGTCGGCGTAGCGCACCGCGTCCGCGAGGAACGGAGCCTCGCCGGTCGCGCGGTACATTTCCGCGGCGCCCCATTCCATGTCGTCCGCCCACGTCTCCTCGGCGTAGCGGTAGGGCGAGCCGTACGAGTTGCCCTGCTGCACCCCCTCCTTCGCCTTGCCCATCGCGTAGACCTCGCGCCCGGCGGCGAGGCACGTGCGCGCGAAGTCCGCGCGCCGCGGATCGTCCTTGAAGACGCGGTACGCGAGAGCCATCGCGGCCGCGTAACGCCCCGCGAGGTTCGCGACGCCCGTCGAGGCGCTCTGCCACTTCCCGAGGCCCTGCGGCTTTCCGTCCGCGACGTAGGCAGTGCGCTCTTTCCCGGGGCCCCAGCCGTAGTCCGCGTCGTCGGATTGCGGAAGCCTCCAGCCTTTGTGGTCGCGGTCGTCCGCGACCTGGTGGACGAGGACGCCGGGCGAAGGGTGCAGCTTGAGGAGCCAGTCCAGGCCCCACTTCGCTTCGTCCAGAACGTCCGCGAGGCCGTTCGAGCCCGGTCGGCCGAGCGCATCGACGCGATCGGCGAAGACCCCGGGGTTCGCGAGCCACGCCTCGAGAAGGTGCGCCGTCGCCGTGCTCGACGTCAGGAGGTACTTGAGCTGGTCGCCGGCGTCGTGCCAGCCGCCGCGCGTGTCCACGTACGTCCCGGCCGGCATCTCCCCGTAGGCCGTCCGTCCGTCATAGGGATGACAGATCGCGTCGAGAAACGGGTTGTAGCCGCAGCGCTGCTGACGCATGAACTCCAGCATCACGTCGGGAGCAGAAGAAAAGACTTCTTCTGAAAGGAGAAATTCGGGGGAGCGGATGCCGGCGCGGGGCAGCTCGACGCGGTACCGACCGGCGGGGAGAGGCGGCATGTCGAGCGGGATGACCGCGGAAAAGCGATACGCCCCCCAGCCCTTCGAAGAAATCCCCGGGGGATTCTTCGAAAGGGCGCCTCTCGCGAGCGTCTTTCCCGTTGTCGCATCGACGACCCTGTATTCACCCTTCAAAGGATTCTTCGAGAGAACCACCGCGGATGCCGGCTGGCCGGGCAGATAACCCGCCAGGCTCACGCGAACGACGACGTCGGGGCCGGCCGCGGCCGCCGGCGCCGCCGGTTCGGCCGCGCCGAGCGCGGCGGCGAGGAGGATCGCGATCACGCGACCCCGATGCTACTCGTACCTCAGCGCCTCGATCGGATCGAGCCTCGACGCCTTCACCGCCGGGTAGAAGCCGAAGCCGACCCCGACGAGCGCCGAGAAGACGACCGCCATCACGATCGCCTGCGGCTGCGTCGCGACGGGCCAGCCGGCGAGCTTCGCGACGAGGCGCTGGATCGCGAGGCCGGCGCCGATCCCCGCCGCGCCGCCCGTCACGGAGAGCGCGACGGCCTCGACGAGAAACTGCGCCTGGATGTCGCGGCCCTTGGCGCCGATCGCCATGCGCACGCCGATCTCGCGCGTCCGCTCCGTCACCGAGACGAGCATGATGTTCATGATCCCGATTCCGCCGACGAGCAGCGAAACACCCGCGATCGACCAGAGGAGCGCGCTCATCGTGCGGTTCTGCGCCTCGGCCTGCTGGATCATCTCCGTCTGCGACCGGATGATGAAGTCGTCGTCCGACGGCTTCGTGATCCGGTGGCGCTGCCGGAGCAGGGCCGTGATCTCGGCCTGCGCGGCGTCCACGAGGTCGTTCGTCGTGGCCGAGACGAGGATCGAGCCGACCGCCGTCGTCCCCATGAGCTTCTTGCGGACGGTTTCGTAAGGCGCCACGACGAGGTCGTCCTGGTCCTGGCCCAGGGCCGACCCGCCCTTGGCCTCGAGGACGCCGACGACCTTGAAGGGGATGTTCTTGATCCGGATCGGTTTGCCGATGGGGTCCTCGTCGGGGAACAGGTTGTCCACGACCGTCTTCCCGAGGACGCAGACCTTGGCGGCTGCGTGGTCGTCCTGATCCGTGAAGAACTGGCCCTTCTCGACGTTCCACGAGCGCACGAGCGGCCAGTCCACCTGCGCGCCCTGGATGGACGTCGACCAGTTCTGGTTGCCGTAGATGACCTGCGCCACGGTGCGGATGGACGCCGAGACGTACGAGACCGTCGAGACCTCCCGGCGGATCGCGTCCACGTCCTCCTCCGAGAGCTTCGAGCTGGCCCCGAACCCGGCCCGGGCGCCCCCCGACGTGATGCTGCCCGGCAGCACCATCAGGAAGTTCGTCCCGAGCGACTTGAGCTGGTTCTCGGCCTGGATCCGCGCCCCCTCGCCGATCCCGACGACGGCGACGACGCACGCGACGCCGATGATGATTCCGAGGGCGGTCAGCAGGGAGCGCAGCTTGTTCCGGGCGAGCGCGCGGAAGGCGACCTTCAGGATGTTCGTGGCCTTCTTCGAGATCACGGCAATCCCCCTCCCGGCCCGGGCGGACCCCCCGGTGAGACGCGCTCTCCCGGGGCGGGGTTTACCGCGGGCTTCAGGCCCAGCCCGCGAGAGACTCGTCGAGGATCTTCAGGGCGTCGTCCACCTCGGACGCGGACACGACGAGCGGCGGCGAAATCCGGATGACGTTGCCGTAGAGCCCGCCCTTGCCGATCAGGAGGCCGCGTTTCTTCGTCTCCTCGAAGAGCCGGACGGCCTTCTCGGGAGCCGGCGTGCGGTCCTGCGCCGTCTCGTCCGCGACGAGCTCGAGGCCCTGCATCAACCCCATGCCCCGGACGTCTCCGATCGTCTTCGGGTATTTCGCCTTCAGGCGGTCGAGGCCGGCCCGGAGGCGCCCGCCCATTTCGGCGGCCCGCTTCGGCGCGTCGATCTCCTCGAGGACCGCGATCGTCGCGTTCGCGGCCGCCGACGAGACCGGATTCCCGCCGAACGTCGAGATCGTGAGCGCCTTGAACGAGTCCGCGACCTCCGGCGTCGCGATCGTCACGCCGAGCGGCATCCCGTTCGCGACGCCCTTTGCCATCGTCATGATCTCGGGCTCGACGTTCCAGTGCGAGATGCCGAACCAGTGCGTCCCGGTCCGGCCGAAACCCGTCTGGACCTCGTCGCAGATGAAGACGCCGCCGTATTTCCGCACGATGCCGACGGCGATCTCGAAGTACTCCTTCGGCGGCGTCACGAAGCCCCCGACGCCCTGGATCGGCTCGGCGAGGAAGCCCGCGACCTGCCCGGTCGTCGTCGTCCGGATGAGCTCCTCGAGGTCCTTCGCGCACGCGACGCCGCACGACGGGTACGTGAGCTTCAGGGGGCAGCGATAGCAGTACGGCGCGGGAGCGTGCTTGATGCCCGCGACCTGCGTCGGCACCGCCCGCCACGGGGCCTGCGCCGTGAGGGACTGGGCGAGAGTCGAGCGGCCCGAGTAGCCGTGGCGGAGCGCGATGATCTCGAGCCGGCCCGTGTAGACCTGCGCGAGCGTCACCGCCGTCTCATCCGCCTCGGTGCCCGAGACCGTGAACATGGACTTCCGGAGGCGGCCCGGCGTGAGGCGCGCGAGCGTTTCGGCGAGCTGGACGATCGGGAGCGTCGGGTAGAGCGTCGAGACGTGGCCGAGCCGGTCGATCTGCGCCTTGACGGCCGCGTTCACCTCGTCGTTCGCGTGCCCGGCGGAGATCGTCAGGATCCCGCCGAAGAAATCGAGGTACGACTTCCCGTCGGCGTCCTTGACGCGCATCCCCTTGGCGGACTCGAGGACGACCGACTCCTTGTAGTAGTTCGCGACGGACGGGAAGAGGAATTCCTTGTGCTTCGCCCTCACGTCCGAGGAAGAGACCGGGTGAGACTTCTTTGCTTCGGAGATCGTGCTCATGGTCGGCCTCCCTCCAGGGGATGCGCTCAGGAGCGAGGCTTCCGTTTGAGAAACGAGCCTCGTCCCGCTTTCCCCAGGAACTTCCCGTCCTTCACGATGACCTCGCCGCGCGAGAGGACGACGTCCGCCGCGCCCTGGACGACGCGCCCCTCGTAGGGCGTGTAGTCGACGCGCTGGTGGAGCGTCTTCGCGCTCAGGGTGACCTTGCGGTTCGGGTCGAAGACGACGAGGTCGGCGTCCGAGCCCGGCGCGATCGTCCCCTTCTTAGGGAAGAGGCCGAAGATCTTCGCGGGGGCCGTCGAGGTGACCTCGACGAACCTGTTTGGCGAGATGCGCCCCTTCACGACGCCCCCGTCCCAGAGGAGCGACATCCGCGTCTCGATGCCGGGCGCGCCGTTCGGGATCTTCGAGAAATCGCCCTTCCCGAGCTCCTTCTGCTCCTTCATGCAGAACGGGCAGTGGTCCGTCGACACGGCCTGGAGGTCGTTCATCTTCAGGCCGCGCCAGAGAGCCTCCTCGTTGCCCTTCGCGCGGAGCGGCGGCGACATGACGTACTTCGCCCCTTCGAATCCCGGCTCTTCGTAGTTCTCGTACGAGAGGAAGAGGTACTGCGGGCAGGTCTCGGCGTGCATCGGGAGGCCGCGGTCTCGCGCCTCGGCGACCCTCTCGAGCGCCTCGGCGGCCGAGAGGTGGACGACGTAGAGCGGGACGTCCGCCATCTCCGCGAGGCAGATCGCCCGGTACGTCGCCTCGGCCTCGGCGCGGGGCGGCCGTGTCAGCGCGTGCCATTTCGGGGCGGTATGTCCCTCGGCGAGCGCCCGCCGCACGAGGACGTCGATGACGTCGCCGTTCTCGGCGTGCATGCAGATCGTCCCGCCGTTCTCGCCCGTGCGGAGGAGCGCGCGGAAGATGGACCCGTCGTCCAGCATGAGGACGCCGCGGTAGGCCATGAAGAGCTTGAACGACGTCACGCCCTCCGCGACCATGACGTCCATCTCCTTCTCGAC
Source organism: Thermoanaerobaculia bacterium (assembly GCA_035542215.1). Classification (GTDB taxonomy): domain Bacteria; phylum Acidobacteriota; class Thermoanaerobaculia; order UBA5066; family UBA5066; genus Fen-183. The sequence goes on from DATKLW010000019.1 coordinate 14,933, forward strand.
GGCGTCGGGGAGGTCCGTGATGATCATGTGGAAGCCGTAGTCGATCGCGGCCTTCCCCTCGGCCTTCCTCGACCACGCGCCCAACGCCTCGCGCAGCGTCTGGCCCTTGTACTGGATCGCGAAGTCGACGACGGACGTCGTCCCGCCGTGCGCGGCCGCGATCGTGCCGGACTCGAAGTCGTCGGCCGACGTCGTTCCGCCGAACGGCATGTCGAGGTGCGTGTGCGCGTCGATCCCGCCGGGGATCACGAGCCTGCCGGAGGCGTCGAGGACGGGCGCGTCGATCGCGGGCGTCTGCCCGTGCGCGAAGACCGCGGAGATCGTCGAGCCTTCGATCAGGACGTCGCCCGGGTAGTCGTCGACGGCCGTGACGATCCGGCCGCCCTTGATGAGAAGACGACTCATGTGCGTGCCCTCAACTTATGATGGCACAGCACCCGAGATGCCGTCCGCCGAAACGCTCCGCCTGCGCTCCGCCCGTCCATGGCTGACGGGGGCGACGGCCGTCTTCGCGGCGCTCGCAATCCTTCCGTGGCTCACGAGCTTCGGGCCGCTCACGGGAGGCGCGGCGGGCACGGGAGCGGCGTTCCTCGTCACGTTCGTCCCCGGAGTCCTGATCCTCCTCGCGTCGAGGCGGGCGGATCTCACGGCCGGCCTGAGCAGGGCGCTCGGCCTTCTCGCGGTCTCGATCCTCCTCGCGGCGGCCGGGAACCTCCTTCGGTTCGTCGGCGCGGTCGGCGTGAGCGCGCCCTCCGTTCCGGGTCTCGATCTCGCGACGACCGTCGCGATCTGGGCGCTCGGCCTCGCGGCCCTCGTCCTCATCCCGCTGGCTCCGCTCGCCCCCGGCGCGGGCTGGCGGATCGCGACGGACGTGACGATCGCGGTGCTCGGGATGTCGCTCGCGGTCGTCGCGGTCTGGACGCTGCCGGGCATGCGGCTCGCCCCTCCGTCGGCTCACCTCAAGCTGATCGCGTACAACGCGATGGAGGCCGCGAACCTCGTCGTCCTGAACCTGATCCTCGTGCGGGGGCCGTCCCGTCCGATCCGCCGCGCGATCCTCTGGCTCTCGGCGACGATCGTCACGGAAACGATCTACCTCGTCGCGCTCGAGTACGCGCTCGGCACTCGGGCGCACGATTTCCGCCTCAGCAACAGCCTGTTCTTCATCGACTATCTCGCCTACCTCTGGGCGGGCGCGTTTTTCCTCTTCGACGCACAGCCGGACCGGGACCTCCCGCTCCTTCCCGAGGGTCTCCGCGCGTTCAACCCGCTCCCGGCCGTGGCCGTCCTCGGCGTCGGCGCTCTTCTGGTCCTCGCGGCGCTTCAGCCGTCCGACCCTGCGCTCGTGCCCCTCGCCGTGGGCTCCGTCGTCCTGGCGCTTCTCCTTCTGGCGCGCGTCGCCGCGGCTTCGGCGGAGAACCTGCGCCTTGTGCGCGAGGAGGCGGCCGAGGAACGCCGCCGGCAGGCCGACAAGATGGCGCTCATGGGCCGGCTCGCCGGCGGCATCGCGCACGTCATCAACAACCTCATGACGGTCGTCCTCGGGCGCGCCGAGCTTTCGCTGGCGACCCCGGGAACGCCGCCGGAGATCCGCGAGAACCTCAAGGCCGTCTCGGAGGCGGCCCGCCGCGCCGCGGGCCTCGCCGAGCGGCTGCTCGGCGCCAGCGGGCGCAGGATGAGCGACGGGCGCACGACGCGGATCCTGGACGTGGTCCTCGGGCAGCGGGAGGCGATGAAGCAGATCGCGGGACCGGACCGCATCCTGACGTGGGACCTCGCCGAAGGCGACGCGCTCGTCCCCCGGTCGGACCTCGAGGCGGTTCTCTTCGAGCTCGTGTCGAACGCGGCGGACGCGACCTCGCCTGCGGGCCGCATCACGATCCGGGTCCGGGATGAGACGCTCCAGGCGGCGCCGGCCGGCGCCTCCCGGGACCTGCCC
>DATKLW010000020.1:0-15351 GCA_035542215.1 Thermoanaerobaculia bacterium
GGCCGGGGCCAGGAAGCCTCCGGCCGCCGCGGCTCTCAGCGGGCCGCGACCGTCCAGGGCGTCCTCCGCGCCGACGGGCGCTCAGTGCACATAGGCGCAGCCCACGCGAAGACGTCCGTCCGGCAGGCGGACGGAGCTGACCGTGCGCATCGCGACGGAATGCGGCTCGCCGGCGAAGCGCTGGAGGATCTCGCCTTCCAGGCGCTCGGGCGTCTTCGCGGCGCCCGTGAGGAACGAGATTCCGCCGTACGAGATGTCCTGCACCTCGGCGTGGAGCGGCTTTTTCGCCTTCGGCGGCCCGACCTTCAGCGTGAGCCCCGGCACGGCGAACCGCGGGTACCGGCGCGTGTGCTCGAACGGACGGCCGTTCTGCCGCTTCGACGCGTAGAGGCGGATGTCGCTCATCTTGAGGAGGAAGTCGAGGAGGCGCCCGTCCGTCGGGAACGTCGCAACGCCGTAGTTGAGGCCGACCCGGAGGCCGACGCGCACGGGAAGCCGGATGCCCGCGACGCGGTGGCGGATGCGCTCGGCGACCGCGAGGCTGTGGACGACGTCGCTGTTCGGGAGGACCGCGACGAACTCGTCGCCGCCGTACCGGCAGCCCGCATCCACGACGCGCAGCGAATCGCGGATCGCCTTCGCCGTGCGGACGAGGATCCCGTCGCCGACCGGGTGGCCGAGGCGGTCGTTGACCGCCTTGAAGCCCGCGAGGTCCAGCATGAGGACGGATACGACCCCGCCAGCCCGCTCGGCGCGCGAGACCTCGCGCTCGAGGTGGTCGAGGAGAAAGCGGCGGTTGTAGAGACCCGTGAGCGGGTCCGTGATCGCGTTCACGCGGAGCGCGGCGATCTCGTGGTCCGACACGATGCGCGGCTCCTTGAGGAGGCCGAGGCGCGTGTGGAGCTCGTGGAGAAGCGCGGTCTGGAGCGAGAGGCCCTTCCCGGGGGCGGAGAGGCGCCGGAACGTCGCCTCCACGCGCGCCCAGACGCGCGGGACGTCCTCGGAAGGCATGGTGACGCCCGTCCACTCGACGAGGAGGAGCCGGAGCATTTCGGCCTTCGCGATCCCCTCGCATGCGCGGGCAAGCTCCTGCTGGAAGCGGAGCTCGGGGAACACCCGGGCGCGGCCGATCCGCGCGAGCCGCGCGACCCGGCTGGAGAGCGCCTCTTCCTCGCGCATCGCGCTCACCGGCGCCGGCCCCGCGCACCGCCGAGAAGGCCGCGGTCGGCGCTGCGAGAGAGGTCCTCCGCGGCGCGGGCGACGTCGGCGACGGCCTCGCCGACCGGAAAGACGAGCATGAGCTGCCCGCCATGGAGGAGGTCGACGAGCTCGCTGTCCGAGCGCGCCCAGACCACCCGGCGGTCCGCGACGAGGAGGCGCGCCGACGCGAGACCGTCCCGCGAGGCGTCGAGGCGCCGCAGCGTCTCGACGACGCGCCGCACCTGCGGAAGCCCGAAGCCCGCTGCGCGAAGGCGCGATGCGAGGCGGAGTTTCACGACGTCCGTGAACGAGTAGCGCCGCCGCGAGCCGTAGCCGGACGCCGCCGTGACCGACGGGCGCAGGAACCCCCGGCGGTCCCACCAGTCGAGCTGCCGGAGTGTGAGCCCCGTCAACCTCGCGACCTGTGCCGTCGAGTAGCAAGCCTGGAGGATCCGGCGATTGAATTTCACGGATGTAATACGAATGATACCCGATTTGCCGGGAAAAATGCCGGAATGGCCGGAAACAGGAAAAGGGGCGGCCGCACGCGGCGGCCGCCCCTCGGGGCATCCGGGAGGATCGGGACCTACTCGATGACGTGGATGTTCTTCTTTGCGCACATCTCCTTGAGCACCTTCGGCCACACGGTCACGCTCACCTCGCCGAGGTGGGCCTTGCGCAGGAGAAGCATGAGGACACGCGACTGACCGATGCCGCCGCCGATCGAAAGCGGCAGCGTTCCGTTCACGATGCCCTGGTGGTAGGGGAACTTCAGGAAGTGCTCCTGGTGCGTGAGCTTGAGCTGCTGCTTGAGCGTCTCGGCGTTCACGCGAACGCCCATCGACGAGAGCTCGTGGCGCCGCTTCGTGATCGGGTTCCAGACGAGGATGTCGCCGTTCAGCCCGTGCATCGTCCGGCCGTCCTTCGTGTGCGTCTGTGTGACCCAGTCGTCGTAGTCGGCGGCGCGCATCTCGTGCGGGTAGCCGTCCTTGAGCGTCCAGCCGATCCCGTAGATGAAGACGGCCGGGTGCTTCTGGAGGATCGCGGTCTCGCGCTGCTTGCGCGGGAGATCGGGGAACATGTCGAGGATGTCCTCGGCATGGAGGAACGTGAGCTTGTCCGGGAGCGTCGGGAGGTTCCGCTTCTTGAGGCCGGGGAACGTCTCGAGCGCGAAGTCCTCGGCGCCCTTGAGGACGCGCCAGATTCCCTCGACGGTGTGCGTGAGGAACTCGAGGCTCCTCTGCTCGGGCGTGATGACCTTCTCCCAGTCCCACTGGTCGACGTACGCGCTGTGGTCGTGGTCGAGGAAGTAGTCCTTGCGCACGGCGCGCATGTCCGTCACGAGGCCCTCGCCGGGCTTCATCCCGAACTGCCTGAGGGCGACCCTCTTCCACTTCGTCGCGGCCTGGACGACCTGCCCGTCGATCGGGTGCTTGCCGTTGTCGTTCGAGATGTGGAACGTCACGGGGCCGCGCGAGCCGTCGCGGTCGAGGTAGTCGTTCACGCCGCTCTCGGCGTCGACGATGAGCGGGACCTCGACGCGCATGAGGCCGAGCTCGCGGCACAGGCCGTCCTCGATGTACCGCTTGACGGCCGTGATCGCGCGCTGGGTCTCCTTCGGGTCGAGCAGCGGCTTGTAGTCGTCCGGCAGGACTTTCTCGAGCTCGGCGTAGTTCCCGATCCCGGGGCCCGCGAGGTCGGCCTTCTTGTCGAGAACCGTGGTCTGTTTCTTCGTCATGGGCACGTCCTTTCTCGGGGATTGCGTCCCGGCGAGGAACGCGGTTCAGTCAGAACATGGGTCCGGGCCGCCGGGACCGCGACTGATGCGGGCGCATCAGGGCGTGGCACGGCCCCTGCTCCCTCCGGGCGACCCACGCCGAAAAGGCGGGAGAACAAAGGGAAAAGAGAAGATTCTCTTAGAAAGAGGTCAGGAGATGACGCGCATTCCTCGTGTCCGGAGCGGCCGCACGTTGCACGGGCCCATTCGCAGAACTCTTCTCTTCGCTCTTCTTTTCCTCTCTCTTCGCTCCCCGGCCCTCTCGGCGGCCCCCGGAGACCTCGTCCGGACCGTGCGCTACAAGCTTTCCGCCGGCGACCTTTCGACGGGCGAGGCGGCTGTGGCGGAGTACAAGCGCGAACACGGCGTAGACGCCGAGTACCTCGGCGCGGTCGGCTGGCTCGCGCGCGGCGCGACGATGCTCGGGAAGACCGAGAAGGCCTGGGGGTACGTCGCCGAAGTCCGCCGGGAGATCCCGGAGGAGAAGGCGGGCTTCACGGGCGCGCTCGGCGCGGCGATCGAATCCGAGAGCCGGCTGCGCGCGGCGCGGGACGGGCGCGGCGCGGCGCTGAAGTTCCTCGAGGCCGAATACGCGCGGGCGCGGGACACCGAGCTGCGCTGCCGCATCCGGAAGAACGTCAACCTCCTCGCACTCGAAGGCCAGCCGGCGCCGGAGCTGGCGGCCGCCGACCACGTCGGCGCCGCGCCGCAGCGCCTCGCGGACCTGAAGGGCCGGCCCGTCCTCGTCTTCCTCTGGGCGCACTGGTGCGGCGACTGCCGGGCCCAGGCGCCGATCCTCGGCCGGCTCCTCGCGAAATACCGCGACAAGGGCCTCGCCCTGATCGCACCGACGCGACTCTTCGGCACGGGGGCGGACGACAAGGACGCGACGCCCGCGGAGGAGAAAGCCGAGATCGAGAGGGTGTGGAAGCAGCATTACGGGATGCTCGCCGGCGTTTCCGCTCCGATCGACACGGAGACGATGGTCCGATGGGGCGTCTCGTCGAACCCGACGATCGCGCTCGTGGACCGGAATGGGCTCGTGCGCTTCTATTCGCCGACGAGGATGTCGGAGGACGATCTCTCCCGGCGCGTCGAGACGCTGCTCGCGGAGTCGTCGACCCCCGGGGAGAAATGACGCCAACGACTCATTGACAGGACGCGCCGCGCGGCCCCAACTTGCGGGGGACGTTGACCGATGCCGGCGTGACAGGCACGCTCCGCGCAGACGCCGAGGCGATCTTCCGCGCGGGGCTCGAGCGCGTGGACCCCGTCCCGATGATGACGCGCGTCCTGCGCCTTGACGGCGACGTCTTTTCCGTCGAGACGGAGCTCGCCTCGGCGCGCTTCGACCTCTCCGCGTTCGATCGCGTGGTCGTCACGGGCATGGGCAAGGCGACGGCGAGGATGGCGCTCGGCCTCGAGGAGGTCCTCGGGGATCGCATCGCGGACGGCCTCGTCTCCGTCAAGACCGGACACGTGGAAAGGCTCCGGCGCGTGCGGATGATCGAAGCGGGCCACCCCGTGCCCGACGCATCCTCGGCCCGCGCCGCGGACGAGATCCTCGAGTTCGCGAAGGGGTTCGACGCGCGCACGCTCGTCGTGACGCTGATCTCGGGCGGCGGCTCGGCGCTCCTGTGCGCTCCGGCGCGCGACGCCGCCGGCCGGCCGCTCCTGACCCTCGACGAAAAGAAGGAGGTCACCCGCGTTCTCCTCTCCTGCGGCGCGACGATCCACGAGATGAACTGCGTGCGCAAGCACCTCTCGCGGATCAAGGGCGGCCGCCTCGCGCGCGCTTACGCGCCCGCTTCGTCTCTGAACCTCCTCCTCTCGGACGTCGTCGGCGACGACCTCGACGTGATCGCGTCCGGGCCGACCGTGCCCGATCCCACGACCTTCGCGGACGCCCTCGGAATCGTGCGACGCCACGGCGTCCTCGACCGGATCCCCGCCGCCGCGCGTCGGACCCTCGAGGACGGCGCCTCCGGCCTCCACGAGGAGACGCCGAAGCCCGGCGACCCCGCGTTCGAACGGGCGACGAACGTCCTGATCGGAACGAACCACCAGGCGCTCCTCGCCGCCGAGGCGAAGGCCCGCGCGCTCGGCTACGCGGCGCTCGTCCTCACGTCGAGGCTCACGGGCGAGGCGCGCGAGGCCGCGCTCGCGCTGCTCGGAATCGGCGAGGACATCGCCGCGGCCGGCTTCCCGCTCAAGCCGCCCGCGTGCCTCATCGCGGGCGGCGAGACGACGGTCACGCTGCACGGCCGCGGCAAGGGCGGCCGCAACCAGGAGATGGCGCTCGCGTTCCTCCTGGCGCTGCCCCGCTCGAAGGTCGCGGGGCGCATCGTCCTCCTCGCGGCCTCGACGGACGGGAACGACGGACCCACGGACGCCGCGGGCGCCTTCGCCTCTCTCGAGGTCTCCGGGCGCGCGCGGGACCTTCACCTCGATTCGAACGCGTTTCTCGCCGCGAACGATTCGTACCATTTCCACGAGGCCGCCGGATCGCTCTTCAGGACCGGTCCGACGAACACGAACGTGAGCGACGTGGCGGTTCTCATGATCGGAGCGGCCGGTGGGCCGTGAGAGAATCCTGCGCCGAAACGCGCACCTCTTTCTTGCAGTGCCGCGGGTTACGCGGCCGTGAAAACAGGAGGATCGTGATGGGCAATCTGACACGGAGGAAGTTCTTGGTCAGCGGCAGCGCTCTCGCCCTGTCGCCCCTCGTCGTTCCCCGGGCGTTCGCCGCGGGAAAAACGATCAAGATCGGCGCGCTTTACCCCCTGACGGGGAACCTGGCGTCCACGGGGCTCGACAACAAGCGGGGCGTCGAGCTCGCCGTCGAGATCATCAACGGCAAATACGACCTCAACCTTCCCCTCGCGCGGACCGAGGGGCTCCCGGGTCTCGGCGGCGCCCGGCTCGAGGTCGTCTGGGCCGACACGAAGGGCGAACCGAAGAACGGCCAGGCCGAGGCCGAGCGCGTCGTCACGCAGGACCAGGTCGTCGGCGTGATCGGCGCCTACCAGAGCTCGGTGACGAAGACGGCCAGCCAGGCGACCGAGCGGCTCAAGGTTCCGTACGTCTGCTCGGACTCCTCGTCCCCCACCCTGACGGAGCGCGGGCTCAAGTACTTCTTCCGCGTGAGCCCGCACGACGGGATCTTCGCCCACGACCAGTTCCGGTTCCTCAAGGACCTCGAGGCCCAGAAGAAGCAGAAGGTCCAGACGGTCGGCGTCCTCTACGAGAACACCGAGTTCGGTTCGAACGTCGGCAAGGAGGACCTCCGATACGCCCAGGAGTACGGCTACAAGGTCGTGGCCGACGTCTCCTACACGAACAACGCGACGGACGTCACGAGCGAGGTCGGCCGCCTCATTACGGCCAAACCCGACGTCCTCCTGCACGCCTCGTACATCACGGACGCGATCCTCTTCACGAAGACGTTCAAGGAGATGGGGTTCAACCCCAAGGGGATGCTCACGATGGCGGGCTACATCGAGCCCGGGTACCTGCCGGCCGTCAAGGCCGACGGCAACTTCGTGATCGTCCGCTCGACGTTCGCGCTGGACCTCGCGAAGAAAAAGCCGCTCGTCGGCCAGGTCGCCGACCTCTTCAAGAAGAAGTACGGGATCGACATGAGCGAGAACGCGGCCCGGAGCTTCATGGCCCCGTTCGTCCTCGCCGAGGCGATCAACCGGGCGAAGAGCACCGAGGCCGAGGCGGTCGTCAAGGCGCTCCAGGCCACGAACATCCCGGGCGACCAGATCATCTACCCGTGGAAGGGGATCCAGTTCGACCCGAAGACCCAGCAGAACATCCACGCGACCGGGACGCTCGTCCAGATCCAGGACCAGCAGTACGTCACCGTGTGGCCGTTCGAATCCGCGGCGAAGGACGTCGTCTGGCCCTTCCCCGCCTGGAAGTCCCGCAAGTAGCCGCATCGCGGGCGGGAGGGGTCCGTCCCTCCCGCCCGTCTTCGCGGAAAAGGAAGGAATGATGGCCGGCCAGCTGCTGCAGCAGATCGTGAACAGCCTGCTCATCGGGTCCGTCTACGCTCTCGTCGCGATCGGCCTCACCCTCATCTGGGGGGTCATGAACGTCCTGAATTTCGCCCATGGCGACTTCCTGATGATCGGGATGTTCATCGCATTCTGGTGCTACACGCTCTTCAAGATGGATCCGCTCCTCTCGATTCCGATCTGCGCGGCGCTCCTGTTCCTCCTGGGAGTCGGCGTCTACCGCTTCATCATCAGCAAGGTCATGAAGGGGCCCGGCCTCGCTCAGCTCGTCGTCACGTTCGGGGTCAGCATCTTCCTCGCCAACCTGGCAGTCATGCTCTGGACGCCCGACTTTCGACTCATCGAGAAGCCGCTCCTCGCGGGGACCTGGAGCCTCGGCGACATCCAGCTCAGCATTCCGAAGTTCGCCGCCTCCGTCGGGAGCGTCGTCGTATCGGCCGCGGTCTTTCTCTTCCTGAAGAAGACGCGGACGGGCAAGGCGATCCTGGCCGTCGAGATGAACCGCGACGCCGCGCTCCTGATGGGAATCAACACGGAGAAGATCAACTCGCTCTCGTTCGGAATCGGGTCCGCCCTCGTCGGCGTCGCGGGCGCCTTCCTCTCGATGTACTACTACATCTATCCGCAGGTGGGAGGGCTCTTCGGCCTGATCTCCTTCTGCATCGTGGCGCTCGGCGGCTTCGGCAGCATCGAGGGAGCGTTCATCGCCGGGATCCTGATCGGACTCGTCCAGACCCTGGGCGGCTTCTTCTTCGACCCGGCCTACAAGTACGCTCTCGTGTTCCTCGTCTACCTCATCACGGTCTGGATCCGGCCGCAGGGCCTGATGGGCTGACGGGCGTGCGGACTCTCACGAAGCGGCAGGTCGCCGTCGCGGCGGCCGTCCTCGTCCTCCTCGCGCTCTACCCGCTCGCCGTGCGGGGCTCGTTCCCGATGCACCTCATGATCATGGTCTTCCTGTTCGCGATGCTCGGCGTCTCGTGGAACATCATGGGCGGGTACGCCGGGATGTTCTCCTTCGGGCAGGCGGCGTTCTTCGGGATCGGGGCCTACACGTCGTCCTTCCTCCTCACGGCGCACCAGGTCAACCCGTGGATCGGCCTCCTCGCGGGCGGCGTCGTCGCGGCCGTCGCGGCCGCCCTCATCGGCATCCCGTGCTCCAACCTGCGCGGGCACTACTTCGCGATCGCGAGCATCGCGTTCGCCGAGATCGTGAGAATCCACTTCAACAACTGGAAGCTCATCGGGGCGGCCGAAGGACTGACGATCCCGATGCAGGACGAGTCGCTCAAGAACTTCATGTTCCACTCGTCCAAGGCGCCGTACTACTACATCATGCTCGGGTTCCTCCTTCTCTCGCTCGGCGTCTGCTCGTGGGTCGCGACCTCGCGCATGGGCTTCTACCTCCGCGCGATCAAGGAGGGCCACGACGTCGCGAAGGTCCTCGGGATCGACGTCGTGCGGTACCGGATGGCGGCGATCATGATCAGCGCCTTCCTCACGGCGATGGCCGGCACGTTCTACGCGCAGTACATCCTCTACCTCGATCCGGAGAGCGTCCTGATCCTCCCGATCTCCGTCCAGATCGTGCTCGTCTCGATGCTCGGGGGCGCCGGCTCCGTCATGGGGCCCGTCATCGGCGCGGCGATCCTCCTCCCGATCTCCGAGGTCACGCGGGTGAAGCTCGGATTCAAGGGAAGCGGCCTCGACATGATCATCTACGGGACGCTGATCATGCTCATCTCGGTCTACCAGCCCCAGGGCGTCTGGGGGCTCCTCCGGACGATCGGGGCGAAGAAGAAATGAGCGCCGCCGCCCTCCTCGACGTCCGCGGCGTCACGAAGCGCTTCGGCGGGCTCCTCGCCAACGACGACGTCTCCTTCACGGTGAGCGAGGGAGAGATCGTGAGCATCATCGGGCCGAACGGCGCCGGCAAGAGCACCCTCTTCAACTGCATCTCGGGTTTCTACCGGCCGAACGCCGGGACCGTCCGGTACCGCGGGCGGGACATCACCCGCCTCGCCGCGGACCGGATCTGCAAGCTCGGCATCGCGCGGACGTTCCAGATCGTCCAGGTCATCACGGACATGACGGTCCTCGAGAACGTGATGACCGGCGCCTTCCTGAGGACGGCCCGGAACGGGGCGGCCCGCGAGAGGGCCGAGGAGGTCCTCCGGTTCGCCGGCCTTCACGAGAAGCTCGACGCGGCGGCGACGTCCCTCACGATCGAGGACAAGAAGCGGCTCGAGGTTTCGATGGCTCTCGCGACGAAGCCCAGCCTGCTCATGCTCGACGAGTCGATGGCGGGCCTGAACCCGGTGGAGCTCCGGCAGATGATCGCCCTCCTCCGGCGCGTCCGCGAGAGCGGCGTCACCCTCGTCATCGTCGAGCACGTCATGGAGGCCGTGATGGAGCTCTCGGACCGGGTCATCGTGATCAACTCGGGCCGGAAGATCGTGGAGGGCCCGCCGAAGGACGTCGTCGTGAACCCGCAGGTCATTCAGGCCTACCTCGGAGACCGCTACCATGCTCGAGGTTGAAGGCCTCGCGGTCGGGTACGGCGACCTCCTCGCGATCCAGGACGTCTCCTTCAACGTGCAGAAGGGAGAAGTCGTCAGCCTCATCGGCTCCAACGGCTCGGGCAAGAGCACCCTCCTGCGGACGATCTCGGGCCTGCTCAGGCCCCGGAAGGGTGCGATCCGCTTCTCGGGCGAGCCCATCCACGCGACCCCGGCGTACGACATCGTCCGCAAGCGGATCTCGATGGTGCCCGAGGGGCGGCAGCTCTTCGGCCGCCTGTCCGTCTGGGACAACCTCCTCCTCGGGGCCTACGGCCTCGGGTCCCCGGACGAGGTCGGCGCCGCGCTGGACGACGTCGTGAAGCTCTTCCCGTGGCTCCCCGGGAGGAGGAGCCAGCGCGCCGAGACGCTCAGCGGGGGCGAGCAGCAGCAGGTCGCGATCGCGCGCGGGCTGATGTCGCGGCCGTCGCTCCTGATGCTGGACGAGCCGTCGCTCGGCATCATGCCCAAGCTCGTCACCGAGATGTTCGAGACCATTCACGAAATCCGGAACAAGGGAGTGACGGTCCTTCTCGTCGAGCAGAATGTGTTCGAGGCCCTGAGCATCTCCGACCGGGCCTACGTGCTCCAGACGGGGCGTATCGTCCTCGAGGGCAACGGAGGGGACCTGCTCAAGTCCGACCTCGTGCGGCAGGCCTACCTCGGGATGTAGAAGGGGGGCCACGATGAAGCCTGAAATCGAAGCGGCCGTTCGCGGCGCCGACCTCGGGACCTGGAAATCCGTCGAGGTCGAGTACGGGGCGAAGTCCTTCCCGGTGCTCGTGCCGGAAGCCACCCGGATCCTCGAGATGAACGAGGTCGCGCCCCTCCTCGACCCCGGCGCGCGGATGCGCGCCTCCCTGAACGCCCCGATCGGCTCGCGCACGCTTCCGGCCATCCTCCTCTCCAAGGGCAAGCCGGCCGCGGAGGTGACCGTCTGCATCACGACCTCCGACATCACGCGCCCGGTGCCGTACAAGGGAGATTCGGGGATCCTGCCGCCCCTCCTCGCGATCCTCCACGAGGCCGGCGTCCGCCGCGAGAACGTGACGCTCATCGTAGGGACCGGGACCCACCGGCCGAGCTCCGCCGCCGAGAAGGTCACGATGTTCGGCGAGGACGTGGTCGCGCAATACCGGATCGTGGACCACGTCTGCGACGACGCCGCGGCGCTCGTCGGCATCGGGCGGACGGCAAGCGGGACCGAGATCCAGATCAACCGGACGTTCTACGAGGCCGACGTGAAGATCGCGACGGCGCTCGTCGAGAGCCATTTCATGGCGGGCGCTTCGGGAGGCCGGAAGGCGGTCTGCCCCGCGCTCGTCAGCCGCAGGACGATCGAGCGTTTCCACAGCGCGCAGTTCCTCGACTCCCCGCTCGCGACGAACCTCGTCCTCGAGGGCAACCCGTGCCACGAGGAGGCGCTCGAGATCGCGAAACGGTGCGGCGTCGACTTCATCGTCAACACCGTCCTGAACCGACGCCTCCAGCTCCTCGAGGTCTTCGCCGGCGATCTCGTCCTCGCGCACGCGAAGGCGGTCGAGCTCCTCCGGAACGTCGTCGCGATCCCTGTGGACGAGGAGTACGACGTCGTCCTGACTCACGGCGGCTACGTCGGGATCAACCACTACCAGATCGCGAAGGCCGCCGTGAATGCCCTGCCCGTCGTGCGTCCGGGCGGCACGATCATCCTCGCCGCCTGCGAGCGGGACGACGATGCGATCGGTCCCCTGACTTACCGAACGCTCCTGCACCTCCTGAAGCTCCAGGGACCGGGCGGCTACATGTCGGCGCTGCTCAATCCCGGATGGACGTTCACGAAGGACCAGTGGGAGCCGCAGATGTGGGCCAAGGTCCTGGAAAAGGTCGGCGAGGAGGGGCTCGTCTACTGCTCGGCGGTCCTCTCGCCGAAAGAGCACCTCATCGTCCCGGGACGCGCCGGCTGGGACTACCTGCCCGCCGACTCGCCCGAGGACGAGATGGCCAAGGCTCGAACGATGGTCCAGAACGCAATCGTCCACGCGGTGCAGAGCTCCCGGTCGAAGGGAGCGGCGCCGCGCGTCGCCTTCATCAAGGAGGGGCCGTACGCGGTTCCCGTCCGGAAGCCGGCCGCGGACGACTACGCCGGGAAGTCCGCCGCCAGCCGTTCGAGCTCTTCCCAGCGCGCGTAGAGCCTGTCGACCTCGGCCTGCTTCTCCTCGAGCGCCGCGAGGATCGCGACGAGCTTCGGCGCGTCGCTCGCGTGGTCGGGATGCTCGCTCTCCTCGCGGAGCTCGTTGCGCGCAGCCTCGGCCTCCTGGACGCGCGCCTCGATCCCGTCGAGCTCCCTCTGCTCCTTGAACCCGAGGCGCCGCTTCTTCGCGGCGACCTTCGGAGCGGGCGCCGCGGCGGCGCGCGGTTGCCCGGCGCCCTTCTGCGCCCCCACCCATGCCTCCCATTGGTCGAGACCGGCGAGCGCCGTGAGCGTCCCGCGGCCGCTCCCATCCCGCCCGAACGCGAGGATGCGGTTCGTCACGCGGTCGAGGAAGTACCGGTCGTGCGTCACGAGGATCACGGCGCCCGGAAAATCCGCGAGGCAGTCCTCGAGGACCTGGAGCGTCGCGAGGTCGAGGTCGTTCGTGGGCTCGTCGAGGACGAGGAGATTCGTCTTCCGGAGCATGAGCCGCGCGAGGAGGAGCCGGCTCTGCTCGCCGCCCGAGAGGCGGGCGACCTTCATGTCCCGCTGCTCCTCCTTGAAGAGGAAGCGGTCGAGGTAGCTCCGGATGTGGACGAGGGCACCGCGGTACTCGACGTGATCGCCCTCGGGGCAGATCGTCTTCGCGACCGTCGCGTCCGGGTCGAGGCTGTCGCGGCCCTGCTCGAAGACGACCGGCTGGAGGTTCTCCGTCCGGAAGATCGTGCCCGCGTCGGGCTTCTCCGTGCCGAGGAGCGTCCGGATGAGCGTCGACTTGCCGCAGCCGTTCGGGCCGAGGAGGCCGATCCGGCTGTGCGGCGTCACGAGGAGGTCGAGGTTCGAGAAGAGGACGTTCGTTCCGTACGCCTTCCCGATGCCCTTCGCCTCGATGAGCCGCTTCGGGTTCCGCTCGGACGCCTGGAAGTCGAGGCGGACGCCCTGCGAGCGGTTCCGCTCCGAGAGGACGCCGACCTCGGTCTCGAGCGCGCCGGCCCGCTGGATGCGCGCCTGCTGCTTCGTCGAGCGCGCCTTCGCGCCCCGGAGGAGCCACTCGGTCTCGCGCCGCAGCTGGTTCCGGAGCGACAGCTCGCGCTGCGCATCCGTCGCGAGGCGCTCCTCCTTGACCCTCAGGTACGTCGCGTAATCGCCGCGGACGTCGAGGAGGCCGTTCGCGTTTCGCCGGTCGAGCTCGAGGATCCGGTTCGCGACGCGCTGCAGGAAGAGCCGGTCGTGCGTCACGGTGACGGTGGCGTACGGCGCGCGGGCGAGCAGCTCCTCGAGCCAGAGGATCGCGTCGACGTCGAGGTGGTTCGTCGGCTCGTCGAGAAGGAGGAGGTCGGGCCTCCTCACGAGTTCGCGCGCGAGGGCGACGCGCTTCTTCCATCCGCCGGAGAGCGTCGAGACCCTCGTCTCGGGCGTCCGGCCTTCCGTCAGGAGAGAGAGCCGGGCGATGAACTCGTCCGCCGCGAATCCAGCCTCCCAGTCCTCCTCGCCGGCGTGGGCCCCGGCCGCGCCTTCGAGGACCGAATCGCGGATCGTCGCGCCTTCGCGGAACGCGGGCATCTGCGAGAGGTAGCCGACGCGCAGGCCCCTCTGGGCGGCCCGGTCGCCCTCGTCCGGCAGGATCTCGCCCGCGAGGATCGAAAGAAGCGTCGACTTCCCGGCACCGTTCGGCCCGATGAGGCCGATCCGGTCGCCCGAGTCCACGGAGCACGTGATCCCTTCGAACAGTGGGTGCGAGCCGAAGGCCTTCGTGAGGCCGGCCGCGGTCAGGAGGACTGCCATGGGACGGGACGGGCCTCCTCGCGGCCGATTGGGGGGGTGGAGAAAACTGGCGGGGCCGACGGGGCTCGAACCCGCGACCTCAGGCGTGACAGGCCTGCGCTCTAACCAACTGAGCTACGACCCCGGTTTTCGTCCCGGCGCGAGATCGGCGCGGGAGGACGCGGAGTATACAGACACGGCGTCCGGCTGCAAGTGAGCGGGGCGGGGCCGCGATCAGCGGAAGTAGCCGTTGACGTCGACGATGACGTCCACGGTGCCGGCCGAGGTGTTCTGGACGGCGATCGTGCCGGACCCGTCCAGCGCGAGCTGGACCATCGCGTTGTTCGCGCGCGTCCTCCCCACCATCAAAGACGCCGTGCTCGTGCCCGTCTCCTGGCCGTCGCCCCGGTAGAACGACAGGTCTCCCGCCGCCGTCACGTTCGTCACGGTCACGTTGACGGAGAGCGATTTGGCGTTGGCCGGGATGCCGCATGCAGACGTGAGTACCGGGAACGAGCGGTCCGGCGCGCCCGCGGCCTGGAGCGAGGGGCCGCCGAGCGCACCCGCCGCGTTCCGCGTGTCGAGGACGCGGCAGGGCGTCAGCACGTAGAACGAGTACGGGCCGGAGGCCGGGTTGACCGTCAGCGTGGCCGTGCCGGTCCCGACGCCCGCCATCGAGTCCGTTACCGTGCACGTGTCCACGGAGACGATCGGGGAATTCCCCGCGTTCGCCACCTTCATCGTGGGGCTCTGTGTCGTCGCGAAGGTCCCGGCGGACGTGGACCACGAGTACGAGACGAAGTTTCCGGTCCCTCCCGTCGCCGAGCACCGAAACTGAACCGTGTCGCCGGCGTACGCGGTGCCCGGGGCCACGGTCGCGGTCACGACGATCGGAATGGCCCCGTTGATCGTCAGGTTGACCGTCGCGGACGCCTGGCTGCCGTTGGTGTCGGTCACCGTGCACGTCGTCGGGGACGTGATCGCCGTCGGCGAGGGGTTCGAGGCCGTGATCGCGGGGCTCTGGGCGCTGCTGAACGTCCCCGCTCCGTTGGACCACGAGTACGTGAACGTGCCGCTCCCGCCGGTCGCCGAGCACGCGAGCTGCACCGTGCCTCCGTTCGCCACGGGGTTCGGGGTCGCGCGGACCGTGACCACGGGCGGCGGCGGCCGGACCGTCTCCGTGAAGGAGGCGCTCCCGGTGCCCCCGTTCGAGTCGGTCACCGTGCACGTCACCGGAAGTGTCATGAGGCCGGGCCCCCCGTTCGAAATGCTCATCGAGAAATTCTGGGTGGACCGGAAGTTGTTGCCTGACTGGTCGAACCACTGATACGAGCTGAACGTCCCGCTCCCGCCGGTCGCCGAACACGAGAACTGGATCACGTCTCCCGAGTTCGCGGGGTTCGGCGTTGCGAAGGCGGTTACGACGATTGGGGGAGGCGGGTTCGTGACCGTGACGGTCACCCCGCCGACGCCCGACGGGTCGGGCCAGTAGGACGTTCCGCCCGCATACGAGATCCTGAGCCGAAGCGTATAGGTGCCCGCCGTCGGCGGCGCGGCAAGGGTCGCGCTCGACGGCGGCGTGCCCGACGTGTTCGTCGGGTCGGTCATCCCCGTGAAGACTCCGCCCGTCGTCCCCGAATAAGTCGCCGTGCACGGGCTCAGGCAAAGGTCGTAGGAGTAAGAGCCCGTGACGCCCGAGCCCCGCTGCGAGCTGTTCGCGACCGTGAGCGCCTGGTTCACCTGCAGCGAGACGGGGCCGGTCGCGCTGCCGTTGACCGTGAAAGCCGGGATGAACGGCGTGATCGTGAACGGCAGGCCGGCCGTCGTGCCCTGCACGTAGTCCGGCGTCGAATATCC
>DATKLW010000021.1:0-11818 GCA_035542215.1 Thermoanaerobaculia bacterium
GGGGAGCATGCGGAACATCCCGCCGGGGAACGCTTCGATATACGCGTAGTCGCCGTAGTTCATGCCGCGCATCTCGCGGATGCGCTGGAAGAGATGCGAGCTGGTCGCGCGGTGCTCGCCGAGCCAGGATCGCGCGACGGAGAGGGCCGCGAAGTCGGCCGACGAGCGTGTGACGTCGATCGGGAAGCCGAAGGAGATCGCGGTCGCCCGCGTCTCCTTCGCGACGATCTCGACCTCGATGCTCGAGGGTTTCTTCCCGGCGACGGCGCCCTTCGCCGCAAGGCCGGAATCGGCGGGCAGCTTCGCGAGGCCTGCCTTCAGGCGCGCGGCGAGCTCGTCGGGAACATCGCCTGCCACGCCCACCGTCAGGTTCGCGCGCGCATACGCCTTCTTCGCGAAGTCCTTCACGTCGTCGAGGGTGATCGCGTCGATCCCGGCGACGGTCCCGAGGGTCGTGTGCCCGTAGGGCGTGCCGGCGAAAATGCGCGTCTGGAGGCGCTCCTTGCCGAGTTCCTCCTCGTTGTTGTTGCGGAGGTTCTGAACGAGGGCATTCCGCTGGGCGTCCTTGATGCGGCGGAAGTCCTCCTCCCGGAATCCGGGAGAGGTGAGCATCGGGAGCGCCACGTCCGCGAACGTCCTCCAGGCGTCCCTGGGGACGACGCCCGTGAACGTCGTCATCTCCCTGTCGACCTGTGCATCGAAGCTCGCGGCAACGGGGAAGAAGGCCTTCCGGATCTCGTCGATGCGCAGATTCTGCGAGCCGGCGTCGGAGATCATGCGGGCCGTCAGAGCGGCGAGACCTTCCTTGCCGGCCGGGTCGTCCGCCGAGCCCACGGTGAAGAGAAGCTTGACCTCGACGCGCAGCAGAGCCGTCTTCTGGGCGATCCAGGGAACCTCGGGGCCGGCCGGCGCCGTCTGCGTGGCCGCATAGCTCGCGAGCGGCGCGAGCGTCGCCATGGCGGCGGGCATGGGGTCCTTCGAAAGCGTCGCGACGACCATGTTCGCGTCGGTGAGATACGCCTTCGCGGCCGCCTGCAGGTCGGCGGGCGTCAACGTGTCCGTGAGGCGGTAGTAGGAATTGAGGGTGCCGTAGGAGCGGCGGAGACGTACGAAGGTCGCGAGGAGCGACGCGATCTCGTCCGTGGCGTCCAGGCGGCGCACGATGCCGTAGCGGCCGTTGGACTTCACCTCCGCGAGGAGCTTTGCGTCCACGGGTCTGTCGCGCAGGCCGGCGAGCGTGGCGAGAATCTGGTCGCGAATGTAGAGCGGATCCGTGCCCTTCTTGAGCCGGGCGTAGACGCCGAACAGCGACGGGTCTTCTCTGATGCCGACGTCCGGCCGGAGGGAGTCGAGCTTCTGCTCCTTCTCGACGAGCTTCTTGTAGAGGTCGGACGTCGGGCCGAAGGACAAGTCGAAGAGCGCGTCGATCGCGGGAAGGTCCTTTTTCGTCTCCGAGAACGCGGGGCCGTGGAAGCTGACGGTGATCCACGGGAGCGTGTCCGAAGGCCACGGGACGTGCGCCGTCAACGGCCCTTTCGCGGGCGGCTCCTGCGGCACGGTCACGGCGTGCGAGCCCCTCTTCCAGCCGCTCCAGTACTTCTCGACGAGGCGCAGCGTCTCGGCGGGGACGACGTCTCCCGCGACGACGATCGTCGTGTGCTCGGGCCGGTACCAGCGCGAGAAGAACGTCTTCGAGTACGCGTACTGGTTGGGCATGTCCTCGATGTCCTTGAGGAAGCCCATCGTCGTGTGCTTGTACGTGTGGACGTCGTAGGCCTTCTCGCGCGTGACCTCGACGAGCTTCTGGATCGGGTTCGCGCTGTTCTTGTTGTACTCGCCGAGGACGGCGCGCGCTTCCGTCTTGAACTCGGTCTCGCCGTATTCGAGGTTCTGGAAGCGGTCGGCCTCGATCTTCAGCATCGTCTCGAGGTCTTCCTTCGGGAACGTCGTGTAGTAGTTCGTGTAGTCGTCGGTCGTGTACGCGTTCTGGCGGGCGCCCGAACGCGTGATGATCGCCTGGTACTTCTCCGGCGGGTAGGCCTTGGTGCCCCGGAACATCATGTGCTCGAAGAAATGCGCGAATCCGGACTTGCCGGGCTCGACCTCGTTCCGCGAGCCTGTCTGCACGGGAATCTGGATCGAGACGATGTTCGGGAAGCCGGTCGGGACGACGATGACCTTCAAGCCGTTCGGGAGGGTCTTCTCGGTCGCGTGGAAGGGAAGGATGTCGGCGGCGGCCTTCGGGGAATTCGCGGCCGGCTTGGTGGAGGTGCGGGCGGCAGGGGAGGCGGGCTTCTTTTCTTCGGCGTTTCCTCGCGTGGCCATGAGGGCGAGGAGGATAAGGGCAACGGGCCTGAGAAGGCGCATGCAGGGTTCTCCTTCGTGTGCGGAATCTATCCCCGGTGCATACGAAGGAGAGCCCGAGATGTTTACGGATCAGTCCGGCTCGGGGCAGAAGTCCGAGAAACCGCGGCCGGACTCGCGCCGGGCGATGGGATCCTGGATTTCGCGCGGGAGAACTCCGAGTGCGACGAGCTGCGGCCGGAACTCGTAGCGGATGCGGACGGACATGGCCGGGGTGTCCTCGAGGTCGACGTCCACGCGGGTCACGTCGAAGCGCGTCCGGCGGCCGATGCCGGTGGCGGCGAGGTCGTCGGAGAGGGAAGAAGAAAGAGATTTCTGCGAGGAGGAAGAGGGAGATTCCTGCGAATGGTCGCGGGCGACCTGATCGCGCGGGGCGGGTGGCGCGGCCGCGTCCACAGGCGCCCCGGCCGCGGGCGCGTCCAGGCGTCCCTCTCTTTCATTCAAAGAAATCTTCTCTTCGTCTTTCCTCCCTGATTCGCTCCGCCGCCTCCCGGCGCGGTACGGCTGCTTCTCGCGGAAGAACACGGCCTCGATGGTCCCGAGATTCGTCGTCTGGCCCAGCGCGGCGCCGTACGAATGTTTCTCGCCCGTGAAGGTGAACTTCCGGCTCGTGTCGCCCGAGACCTGCCAGCCGGGGATCACGACGGTCTGGTACGGATCGAGGACCCACTTTCGCGCGTCTTGCGCGGTCGTGCGCCTCGCGTCGATCGTGTTGAGTCCGTCCACCGAGAGCGCGACGGCGACGCGCACGCCGAGCGGATTCGTGATCCGGAGCGAAAAGTCGCGGCCGCGGAGCGCCTCGACGTAGACCGTGCCGCGGCCCCGGTATTCGGGGCGTGCCGACCCATCCACGAGGACCTCGAGCCCGAAGCCGGAGGGCGCGTTCGCGAGGGCCGTGCCGGCGGCGAAAAGCAGCGGGAGGAGCGGCGTGCGAAGTCTCATGGCGATCTCCTTCGCACGCTTGGACCGGGCGCCCCGCCCGCCGGTTCCCGTCAGGCCGTCATTTTCCGAGGGCGGACGCGAAGAACGCCGCGACGTCCTTCCGGAGCTTCGCGAGCTCGCCGGTCTGCAGATACATCATGTGGCCGGCCTCGTACTCCTTCGACGTGATGCGCGCGCGCTGTTCGGCGGTGAGGCCCATGTGCGCGAGCGTGTAGCGCGTCGCGAAGTGGGGAGTCGCGAGGTCGAAATGGCCCGACGCGACGAAGAGGCGCATGGACGGGTTCTTCGCGAAGGCCGAGCGCAGCGCGCCGCTCGTGTCCGCGAACGAGTTCTTCGGGAACTCCCACGGGCTCGAGATCCCTCCGCCGAGGACGAAGTACGTCAGGTCGCTCTTGTAGCCGAGATCGGCCCTCACGTACTGGTTGAAGGCGGCCGTGTACGGCGGGACGATCGCGGCGATGCTCGGGTCGAAGTCGGGCTGCTCGGCGACGCCGGACTCGTTGTCGCCCGTGAAACGCGAATCGATCCGCCCGACGTTCTTCCGCTCGGCGGCGAGAAGCTCGCGGCAGAAGTGTTCGATCTCGATCCTCTCGTCCGAGCGCTCGATCCACCCGGCGTCGAGGCCCGTGTAACGCGCGAGCTTCTGCGCGAGCGCCTTGTGCTCCCCGGGCGTCAGCGCGTCGCCCCGTGCGAGCGCGACGGGATACTCGCCGCCCGCGAACGCCTCGACCTCGTCGAGGACGGCGCGAAGCGGCTTGCCCTGCAGGTCGGCCGGGAGCTTCTTGTGGTACCAGGCGGTCGCGGTGTACGTCGGGAGGAAGAGCGGATAGGGCAGGTCGTTGCCGCGCGTGAAGCGCGCCGTCTGGAAGTTCAGGATCGAGGAGACGAGAAGGATCCCGTTGAACGCGATCCCGCGGTCCACGAGGTAGCCCGAGAGGCCGGCCGCGCGCGTCGTCCCGTAGCTCTCGCCGACGAGGAAGAGCGGCGAGCCCCAGCGTTCGTAGCGCGTGAGGTAGAGCCGGATGAACTCCCCGACGGACGCGATGTCGCCGTCGAGGCCCCAGAACTTCTTCCCGAGCTCGGGCTTCGACGCACGGCTGTAGCCGGTGCCGACCGGATCGATGAAGACGAGGTCCGTGTCCGGGAGCCACGTGTCCTCGTTGTCGACGACGGTGTACGGCGGAGCCGGCATCATGCCGTCGGCGTCCTTCATCTTCACGCGCTTCGGTCCGAGCGCGCCCATATGCAGCCACACGGACGCGGCGCCCGGGCCGCCGTTGAAGGAGAACGTGAGCGGCCTCTTCGACGCGGGCCCGGCGCCGCGGTCGAGCGTGTAGGCCATGAAGAAGATCTTCGCCTCCGTCTCGCCGGCGTCGTTCTTCAGCGGCAGGAAGCCCGTGGTCGCGGTGTACGAGAGAGTCTTCCCGGCCGCCGTGAGCACGTGCTTCGTGACGACCGGCGGCTCCTCCTTCTCTTCCTTCTCCTCCTTCCGGGCGCCCTCGTCGGACTTCGCCGCCTGTTTCGGCGCGGAGGGCGTGGGTTGGGGGGCGGCGGCGCTCGTCTGGGCGAGGAGAGCGGCGAGAGCGAGAGTCGTCAGCATCTGGAGCCTCCGGTGGACTTCTTTGACCGCAGGGAACGCGTACCGTACATTGGCCCCGCATGAAAAGCGACAGCCCGGCGCCCGTTCGGGTGGGCCTCCTCGGCTTCGGCAACGTCGGCCGCGCCTTCGCGCGCCTTCTCGCCGCCCGCGCGCCGGAGCTTTCGGCGCGCCGCGGCGTGAATTTGCGCCTCGCCGCCGTCGGCACGCGCAAGGGCGAAGCGGCCCGCGACGCCTCTCTCGGCGGCGTGAGGTGGACGGCGGACCTCGCGTCGGTCGCGACGGCCCCGGACGTCGACCTCGTCGTCGAGCTGATCGGCGGGCACGAGCCCGCAAACGCGCTCATCCGCGCCGCGCTCGGCGCCGGGAAGATGGTCGTCACGGCGAACAAGCTCCTCCTCGCGAAGGAGGGCGCCGCGCTTCAGACGCTCGCTCGGGAGAAGAAGGCCGGCCTCGGGATCGAGGCGGCGGTCGCGGGCGGCATCCCGATCCTCCGCGCGCTGCGCGAGAGCTTCGCCTCTGACCGCATCGCCTCGGTCGCGGGAATCCTCAACGGCACGTGCAACTTCATTCTCACGGAGATGGAGGAGACGGGCCGGGCGTACGCGGACGTCCTCGCGGACGCGCAGCGGCTCGGGTATGCCGAGGCCGACCCGGCCAGCGACGTCGAGGGCGAGGACGCGGCGTACAAGCTCGCGCTTCTCGCGCGCCTCGCGTTCGGCCGCGACGCGCAGGTCTCGCAGATCGCCCGCGAGGGGA
Organism: Thermoanaerobaculia bacterium; assembly: GCA_035542215.1. Lineage (GTDB taxonomy): Bacteria > Acidobacteriota > Thermoanaerobaculia > UBA5066 > UBA5066 > Fen-183. Next base: position 5,663 of record DATKLW010000021.1, read on the forward strand.
TCACGCGCCTCCTGCCGTGCGACTTCCTCTACGCGAAACGCCTCGGGCGGACGCCGCGACAGCTCGGCGTCGCGCGGGAGCTCCCGTCGGGGCACCTCCTCCTCTCCGTCCGGACGCACCTCGTCCAGAGCACGTCGCTCCTCGCGAAGGTCACGGGTCCGTTCAACGCGATCGAGGTGACGGCGGCCGCCGGCGGGTCGTTCGTGTTCTCGGGGCGCGGCGCCGGGGGAGACCCGACGGCGACGGCCGTGCTCGCGGACGTCGTCGAGCTCGCGCGGTCCGCGGGCAAGGGGACCGAGCCGCGCGTCGCGCCGCTCGGCTTCGCCGAGCTCCTCCCGTGCGAGGCGGCGTCGGCAGGCGAGTTCGTCTCGGCTTACTCGCTCCGCTTCGTCGTCCAAGACCGCCCCGGCATCATCGCGGACCTCGCCCGGATCCTCGCGGATCACGGCGCGAACATCGAAGCCGTGTTCCAGGAGCCCTGGGACGACAAGGACGCGCTCCCGTTCGTCATCACGCTCGAGCCGGTCGCGCAGGGGGCGCTCGACGAGGCGCTCGCGCGGATCGGGAAGCTCGACTTCCACGTCGAGCCGCCGCTCGCGCTGCCGCTGACGGATTAGCGGCTACACCCCGTACATCGACGGCGCCGGGCGGCGCTTGTCCTCCCACGCGAGGAGCGAGGCCCAGAAGCCGACGCGCGCCATCGCGAGGAACCAGAATCCGAACTGGCGGAACACGAACAGCCCGAACGTGGACCCGTTCGTGTGCGGGTTCCAGCGCAGCCCCCATGCCGTGAACGCGGACTGCACGGCGAGGCCGATCGCGATCCAGGCGACGGCCAGGGAGATCGCGGAGATCCGGCTTCCGCGCAGCCGCCGCTTCGCGACGCGGTAGGCGCCGCGCGCGTTCACGGCCTCGCCGCGCGCGAGGGCGACGCGCGCGAGGTCGTACCTCAGGCCGACATTCAGGAGGACGATCGCCCCGGCGCCGTAGCGCCACCAGAACGCGAGGTCGGGCCAGAACGTGTGCGGCGCCGCCTCCTTGAAGACCTTGTGGATGCCGACGACGGGCAGGGCCACGAGGAGGCCGATCCAGATCCCGGCCGTGAGAGCGAAGCGCACGGTCGCCCAGAGGTTCGCCTTGAAGAGGCCGGCGGACTCGGCGATGACGACGCGGAAGACGGGCCGGTTCCGTCCCGCGATCAGCGCGCGCAGGACGCCGCCCGTCAGGAAGATCTGAAGCAGCGCGAAGACGAGGAACGCGGCCGCCACGGCGGCGCCGGCGATCGAGAGCTCGGCCCTGCGGTTCCAGATGAAGGAAAGGAATGCCCAGCCGTCCCAGCCCTTGACGAGCGCTTCCCGGAACGCGCCCTGATCGAAGACGGCGAATAAGGCCTTGATCGGGCCCGAGGCGAGGAGCGCCGACCCGAGGAGGGACAGCCAGAGGACAGCGGCGAGCCGCCGGTGGCGGAGGGCGGCGCGGAGGCCGGTCATGAACGTGCTCACAGGACACCCCACAGCGTGGAGAGCAGGATCTCCACGAAATGCAGGGCGTAGATCCGGCCCTTCGCGGCGGCCGACGGCCCCTCGTATTTCTGCGTGTAGCGCGCGTTGTTCCACGGGTTGCGGTCGAGGACGACGCGGCGGTCCGGATCGACCTCGGCCTTCGCGAGCGGAGAGGACGTCGTGAGCCGGTACTTGATCCACTCGCTCGCGCCGTCCCACGTCCGCTCGATCCTCGATCCGTCCTTCAACGTCATCACGACGCGGACCGGCATCGTGACGTCGCCGTCGCGGACGACGGTGACGAGCGATTGCCAGGGCCCCTTGAAGTCCTTGTCGGCGTCCTTCTTCCTCTCCTTCTTCTTCGGGTCGGGGTCGAAGTTGACGGGCCTGTCCGCGTCGTCGAACCCGGTGAAGCCGTCGTCCTTGTGCGTTTCGGCCGTCGCGACCGAGAAGTCGACCCAGCCGCGGCCGTACCACGTCTTCCGGATGAGGTCCGTGACGAGCGGGTTCCCGCTCGCGCGCATGAAGTCGAAGAAGTCCTCGGACGCCGGGTGGTCGAAGCGCCAGCGCTCGGCGTAGCCGCGGAACGCTTTCCAGAACGTCTCCTCGCCGAGGAGAAGGCGGATCTGCTGGATCGCCGTGCCCGGCAGCGGATACGAGTTGACCACGTACGAGTTCTCGGTCGCGAATTTCCACGCGAACGACTGGATCGGATCGTGGTCCTGCGTGAGAGAGGCCTGTGCGCGATTCATCTCCTCGTCCGTGAACCCGATCCCGGGAGGCACGGCGAGGTAGGAGCCGTACTTGCGGTCCACCATCACGTCCTCGGTGAACGTGTTGATCCCCTCGTCCATCCAGCTTTCCTCGAATTCGTTCGAGGCGACGAGCCCCATCCAGTAGCCGTGCGTGAACTCGTGGATCGTGACCATCTCGGGGATGTAGAGCCTGTCGAAAGGCCAGCGCGCCATCCACGTGAACGAAAGGGTCGTGTAGATGGTCTCGTACTCCATCCCGGTCGCGCCGGTGCCGTCCTCGGGGGTGTCGACGATGGAGATCTGGGCGTACGGGTACGGGAAGCACCAGAGGCCCGTCCAGGCGAGCGCCCACTTCTGCGCCCCGATGTGGCGCCGGTCGAACGCGCCATGCTCGGGCTGCCGGTAGAGCCTGATCGCCACCTTGTGGAACCCGGCGAGGAGGTCCGCCTCGGAGCGGCCGAGCGTCTTCGAGGCGCGGGCGAGCTCGTCCTTCGGGACGTCCTTCGCCGGGTCGAAGACGTCCTCGACGACGACGTAACGCGGGTCGGCCGTGAACGCGAAGTTGTGGACGGCCTTCTGCTCGAACGTGAGCGTCTTCTTCCCGCCGTCCTTCTTTTCGGAAACGAGCGCTCCCGCCGAGCCGACGACGAACTTCTCGGGAAGAGTGATCGCGACCTTCCAGTCGCCCCAGTCCGCGTAGAACTCGGAGGTCGCGTGGTACTGGTGGCAGTTCCAGCCCGCCTCCGCGCGGCGGCGGCGGCCCTTCGGCTCGAAGACGCCGATCTGCGGGAACCACTGGCCGAAGAAGAAGAAGTCGCGGACGTAGCCCGCGCGCGCGTAGAGCTTCGGGACCTTCGCCTTCCACGTGATCGCGAGCGTCGCCGTCTCGCCGGGCGCGACCGGGCGGGGCAGGGGAACGACGAGGACGGTCCGGTCGTCGGGGTTCCCGTCGTCCGGGCTGTCGAAGCGGGCCCCCTTGATCAGCTCGGCGCCGTCCCACTTCATCGAGGTCACGTCCGTGTAGCCCCAGCCCTTGCGCGTGTCGGCCGTGTCGCCGCGCAGCTGGCCGCCGGACTCCTTGAAGAACGTCGAGCGGTCGCTGCGGAACGCGTTCCAGTAGAGGTGGAAGCGCAACTCGGCGACGGGGACGTCTCCCGGGTTCGTCCACTTCAGCGTCTCGGACCCCTCGACGAGCTTCGTGTCCGGGTCGAGCGACACGGCGATGTCGTAGTCGACGACCTTGCGCGGAGCCTCGAGGGCGGCGGCGGGCAGCGCGAGAGCGAGCGTCGCGGCGGCGGCTGCTGCGAGTTGTCTCATGATCGCCGGGGATTCTAGCCCTGCGATAGAGTCCTCCGATGCGCAAGGGCGACCTCGTCGCGCTGACCGGCGGCACCGGTTTCGTCGGCAGCCACGTCGCGGACGCCCTCCTCGCCGCCGGCTTCCGCGTGCGCGCGCTCGTGCGCCGCCCGGACGACGTCGGATGGTTGAAGGACACGGGCGTCACGTTCGTGAAGGGCGACGTCCGGGACGCCCCGACTCTTTCCTCGCTCGTCGACGGGGCGGCCGCGGTCGTCCATGCGGCGGGGAAGACCTCCGCTCGAAACGAGGAGGCGTACATGGCCGCGAACGCCGGCGGCGTCGCGAACGTCGCGGCCGCCGTCCGGGCGGGAGCGCCCGGCGCGCACGTCGTCCTCATCTCGTCGCTGGCCGCCGCGGGTCCGAGCCGGAGAGGGGCGCCCGTCAAGGCCGCGGATGCGCCGCATCCGGTTTCCACGTACGGCCGGTCCAAGCTCGCGGGGGAGGAGGCCCTCCGCCGCTCCGGCGTTCCGTTCACGATCCTCCGGCCGTGCGCCGTCTACGGCCCGCGCGAGACCGCGATCCGCGACCTCTTCGTCGCGGCGTCCCGGGGAGTCGTGCCGGTCCTCGCCGGGGGGCGGCCCCGGATCCAGATGGTCTACGGGCCGGACCTCGCCGCGGCCGTTCTCGGCGCGCTCGGCCGGGGCCCGGGAGGCGAGACGTTCTTCGTGGCCCACCCGGAGGTCCTGGACTACTCGGAAATCGCCGAGACGCTGTCGGGCCTCCCTTCCCGGAGACCCTTCCGCCTCCCGGTTCCGGCCGCTCTGATCCGTGTCGCAGGTCACATCGTGGGCGCCGCGTCGGCCTTCGGAAAAGGTCCCCCGGTCTTCAACGCCGAGAAGGCCGCGGAGATGCTGCAGGACGCATGGCTCTGCGACGTGAGTGAGTCTCAAGTTGCTCTGGGGCAGCCATTTCGCACCGATTTCCGGACGGGCGCGCGGCTCACGTGGGACTGGTATTCCGGGCGCGGATGGCTTCGGGACCGGGGTGGTAAAATCCCTGCGAGGGAGAGCAGATGACACAGCCTCGTTCCGCGCGGCCCGTGGCCGCAGAGGGTGAAACGATGTCCGCGGGGCCGCGCGCGGGCTCTCCTCCATTCGGAAACCGTCCGATCTTCGAAAAGTGCCGGACCTACACCGCCCCCGACGAGCTCCGCGCGGCCGGCCTTTTCACGTTTTTCCGGACCATCGAGTCGGGCCAGGACCCGGTCGTGATGATGCGCGGCCGCGAGATGGTCATGCTCGGTTCGAACAACTACCTCGGCCTGACCTCGCACCCGAAGATCAAGGAAGCCGCGATCGCCGCCGTGCGGAAGTACGGGGCGGGGTGCGCGGGGAGCCGTCTCCTGAACGGCACGCTCGACATTCACGTCCAGCTCGAGGAGCGCCTCGCCGACTTCATGAAGAAGCCCGCGTGCGTCACGTTTTCGACGGGCTTCGGCGTGAACCTCGGGGTCATCTCGTCTCTTGCCGGCAAGGGCGATTCGATCTACCTCGATCGCCAGGACCACGCCTGCATCTACGACGGCGCGCGCCTCGCCGTCGGGGCCGAGGTCAAGAAGTTCAAGCACAACGATCCCGCGGACCTGCGCCGCCTCCTCGCGCTGAACGGGGACCGCAGCGGCGGCCGCATTCTCGTGATCGACGGCGTCTTCTCCATGGAAGGCGACATCGCGCCGCTCCCCGAGTACGTGTCGATCTGCGACGACTACGACATGGCGCTCATGGTGGACGACGCGCACGGCGTCGGCGTCCTCGGGAACCACGGCCGGGGGACGGCCGAGCACTTCGGCCTCGAGGGCCGGGTCGACCTCATCATGGGGACGTTCTCGAAGTCGCTCGCGACCGTCGGCGGGTTCGTCGTGGGCGAGCCGGACGTGATCAAGTTCGTCAAGCACCGGGCGCGGGCGCTCATGTTCACGGCCGCGCCGCCGCCTGCGTCCGTCGCGGCCGTCCTCGCCGCGATCGACATCATCGAGGCCGAACCCGAGCGCCGCGCGCGCCTCTGGGAGAACACGCGCTTCATGCTGACGGCTCTTCGCGCCGTGGGCTTCGACTGCGGGGAATCCTCGACGCCGGTGATCCCGATCGTCGTCGGACCCGACGAGGTCGCGTTCAAGATGGCCAAGATGCTGGAGAACGAAGGCGTGTTCGTGAACGCCGTCGTGAGCCCCGCGACGGCCCCCGGGCGCGCGCTCATCCGCACGTCCTACATGGCGACGCACACGAAGGAGCACCTCACCCGCGCCGTCGAAGCGTTCCACAAGGTGGGCCGCGAGCTCGGGCTGGTTTCGTAACGACACCGGAACGGGGGATTCCAGAATGAGCGGGATCGAAATCAGTGCCGTTGCGTCCGGCTCGGACTTGCGAGAGTTCGTCGACCTCCCGTTCCGGATCTACGCCGCCGACAAGGACTGGGCGGCGCCGCTCAAGAGCGACGTCCGGTGGATGCTGGACACGGCGAAGAACCCGTTCTGGAAGCACGCGCAGCGGACTCTGTTCCTCGCGCGGCGGGGCGGGAAGGTCATCGGGCGGATCGCCGCG
>DATKLW010000022.1:0-9849 GCA_035542215.1 Thermoanaerobaculia bacterium
GCGCGCCTTAGGTAAAACAACCGGACCTTGGTCTCGCCGCTGCGCGTCTTCTTTCTCTGGCACCTCCACCAGCCCTGGTACGTGCCGTTCGACGGCGAGCCGGCCCCGCTGCCCTGGGTGCGCCTGCACGCCCTGAAGGACTACGCCGTTCTACCCGGAATTTTCTCGGCGAATCCGCGCGTCCCGCACGCCGTCAACCTCGTCCCCGGCCTCCTCGACCAGGTCGCGATGCTGGCGGCCGGCGGCACGGACGCGTTCCTCGAAGTCGCGAAGGCGCCGGTGGCGCAGTGGGACGCGGGCGCGCGGCGCTACGCCCTCGAGAACTTCTTCTCCGTGAACGACCGCGTCCTCGCGCGCTTCCCGCGCTACGTCGAGCTCAAGAGCCGCGCGGACGCGGGGGGCGCCTTCGCCGAGGCGGACTTCCGCGACCTCGTCGTCCTCTTCCACCTCGCGTGGTCGAGCCCGGAGCTCCTGAAGGACCCGATCCTCGTCCACCTCAGGAAGCGCGGCCACGGCTTCACCGAAGGAGAGAAAGACGCCCTCCTCGACCGCCAGACCGCCGCGCTGGCGGACGTGATCCCCGCGTGGAAGGCTGCGTTCGCGACCGGCAACGTCGAGGCCGCGACGAGCCCGTACCACCACCCGATCCTCCCGCTGCTCGCGGACTCGGGCGTGGCGCGGCAATCGCTGCCCGCCGCGACGCTGCCGTCCCCCCGCTTCTCGCATCCGGACGACGCGCGGTCGCAGATCGCGTTCGGCCTCTCGACGTTCGAACGCCACTTCGGCTTCCGGCCGAAGGGAATGTGGCCGCCGGAAGGCGCGCTTTCGGAAGCGGCGCTCGCGCTCCTCGGCGAGGCCGGCGTCTCGTGGGTCGCGACGGACGAAGCGCTCCTCTTCCAGTCGCCGCCGATCTCGCACCTCACGTTCGGCGAGGGCGACCGCGCGCGGCTCCTCTTCCGGCCGTGGCGGATCCCGGGCGCCGCCCAGCCCGCGATCTTCTTCCGCGACCGCGTCCTCTCGGACCGGATCGGCTTTTCGTACGCGACGTGGGACGCCCGCGACGCCGCGTCGGACTTCGTCGCTCGCCTCCTCTCGATCCGCGCGGCCGCGCCCGACGCCGAGCTCGCCGTCCCCGTCATCCTCGACGGCGAAAACGCGTGGGAGACGTATCCCGACAACGGCGAGCCGTTCCTCGCCGCTCTCGCCGCCGCCCTCGCGGGGCGCGACGACATCCGCGTCGTCACGCCCTCGGCGGCCCTCGCCGAAGTCCCCGCCGCGCCGCTCGACGGCCTCGTCGCGGGCTCATGGGTGAACGGGAACCTCGCGACGTGGATCGGCTCGCCCGCGAAGAACCGGGCCTGGACGTTCCTCAGCTCCGCCCGGGAGGCGCTCGCGGGCTTCATCGCGGCCGCGCCGGTCATCGCGCCCGGAGAGGTGATCGCAGGGCGCGCGGACGCCGCGGCGGCCGCGAAGGCGGCGCTTTTCGCCGCGGAGGCGTCGGACTGGTTCTGGTGGTTCGGCGACGACCACACCTCGGCGCACGACCCCGTGTTCGACGAGCTCTTCCGCCGCCACCTCGCGGCCGCGTATCGCGCGGCGGCGCGTCCCGTGCCGGTCGAGCTCCTCGAGCCCGTGGACCCCGCCCACGCAGCCGCCTACGAGACCCCGCTCCGGCCGCTCTGGCCGGCCGTGGATGGCGGGGACGGCGCGGGCTGGGAGGGCGCAGGCCGCTCGACGGTGAAGCCGCGCGGGACGATGCACCGCGCCGCCGGACTCGTGAAGGAGATGCTCTTCGGCGCGTCGGTTTCCGGCGACCCGCTCTTCCTCCGCTTCGAGCCGGCCGAGGAGACCGGCGCGGCCGGCCTCGGGGGGCTCACGCTTCGCGTCGAGTTCCTCTCCGCGGGAGCAGGGGCGCCGGCCGTCTTCGAGGCCGCGGTTGCGCCCGGCGTCGCGAACGTGAACGGCGCGCGGATCGCGCTGGGCTCCGCCCTCGAGGCGCGGCTCCCGCTCGGCGTCCCGCACGCGGGCCCGCTCGTCTTCCGCGCGAGGCTCCTCGACGCGAAAGGCCGCGTCGCCGAAGCGATCCCCGAGGACGGCTGGCTGCGCTTCACTCCTCCGGGCCCGGCCTCGTCGGCGGCGAGCCTCATGAAGTCGCGGACCGCGCCGCGGCCCTGACGCGGGCCCGGCGTAGGATGCCGGAATGTGCCGCTTCGCCCTGTATCTCGGGCCGGCGATCACCGTCGACTCCCTGACGACGCGCCCCGAGCACTCGATCCTCAAGCAGAGCCTGCACGCCGAGGAGCGCGAGGACCCGACGAACGGCGACGGCTTCGGCGTCGGCTGGTACGTTCCCGCGATCGGGCCGGAGCCCGCGCTCTACCGCTCGCCGGTCCCCGCCTGGAACGACCCGAACCTCCTCCACATCTCGCGCGTCTCGACGAGCCCCTGCATCCTCGCGCACGTGCGCGCGGCCTCGCCGGGCACGGGCGTTTCCGTCTCGAACTGCCATCCGTTCGCGTCCGGCCCGTTCGCGTTCATGCACAACGGCTCGATCGGCGGCTTCTCCCGCATCCAGCGGCGTCTCGAGGCGGGCCTCACGGAGGACGCGTTCGAGGGGATCCGGGGCACGACGGACTCCGAGCTCGCGTTCGCGCTCTTCCTCGACGCCTACGCGAACGTCAGGGCCGAGGGCGCGACCGAGCGCATCGTCGGCGCTCTCACGGAGACCGTCGCGAAGATCGAGTGGACGGCCGACGACGCCGGCGTCACGGAGCCTTCCTATCTGAACTTCGCGGTGACGGACGGCCGGCGCGCCGTCGTGATGCGCTACGCGACGCCGCCGAAGGTGCCCGCGAGCCTCTGGGGCTGCCACGGCAGCCGGTTCGAATGCGACGGCGGCGTCTGCCGCATGAGCGCGCCGGGCAAGGAGGGAGCCGCGACGATCGTGTGCTCGGAGCCGCTCTCCCTCGACGGAGACTGGCAGAAGATTCCCCCGCAGAACATGGTCGTCATTCGCGGCGGCGGGCAGGCCGAGCTCCTCCCGATTCCGTTCAACGACCTCACGCGCAGCGTCACCGCCTGAGAGCCGTTCGCGGATTGCGCGCGGCGTAGAATCGCCGCCCTCGATGAGACCCAAGACGTCCCTCGTCCTCGTTCTGCACGGGCACCTTCCCGACGTCCTCGGGCACGGCACGTGGCCGCACGGCGCGAACTGGCTCTACGAGGCCGCCGCCGAGACGTACCTCCCGTTCCTCCGCGTCGCCGAGCGCCTCCTCGACCGCGGGGTGCCGCTCAAGGCGACCGTCGGGATGACGCCCGTCCTCTGCGAGCAGCTCACGGACGCGCGCTTCGGGCCGGGATTCGACGCGTACCTCGCGCAGCGCGCCGCCGCGGCCCGCGCGGACGTCGCGCCCCTCGCCGCGAAGGGCGACGCCGCGGCCGTCGCCGTCGCGGAGTTCTGGGTGAAGTTCTACGAGGACGCGCGGGCGGATTTCGCCGCGCGCGAGGGCGGCCTCCTGCCGGCTTTCCGCCGGCTCGCCGAGCGCGGCGCGCTCGAGATGATCGCGTCGGCGGCGACGCACGGCTTTCTCCCGCTCCTTCCGAACGACCGCGCGATCGAGCGCCAGCTCGACGTCGGCCTCGCGGCGCACGAGCGGCACTTCGGCCGCAGGGCGGCCGGGGTCTGGCTGCCCGAATGCGCGTACCGGCCCGCCGGCCCGTGGACGTCCCCCGCGGACGGGCACGTCGAGGCACGGTGCGGCCTCGAGGACTTCCTCTCGGCGCGCCGCGTCGGCTTCTTCTTCGTCGAGACGCACCTCGTGAAGGGCGGCCGGCACGAGCCCGCGTACGGCGGCGTCGTCGAGGCGCCCGAGGGCGGCTCGACGCCCTACCGGATCCACGCAGTCCGCGCGTCGGACGGCGGGCGCGTGGGAGTTCTCGCGCGCGACCCGCTTTCCTCGCAGCAGGTGTGGTCCGGCAAGGTCGGCTACCCCGGCGACGGGCGGTACCTCGAGTTCCACAAGAAGCGCGCGCCGAGCGGCCACCGCTACTGGCGCGTGACGGACTCGCGCCTCGACCTCGGCGACAAGCTCCCGTACGAGCCCGCCGCGATCGCCGCGGCGCTCGAGTCGCACGCGACGCATTTCGTCCACCTCCTCGAGAGCGCGCCGGCGCTCCCGGACGGCGAAGGGGCGACCGTCGTCGCGATGTTCGACTTCGAGCTCTTCGGGCACTGGTGGTTCGAGGGCATCGAGTTCCTCGCGGCCGTCTTCGAGAAGCTCGCCGGCCGCGAGGGCGTCGTGCCGCGGACGGCGAGCGAGGCTCTCGCCGCGACGAGACCCGAAGGCATCCGCATGCCGGCCGGCACGTGGGGCCGCGGCGGCGACTTCCAGGTCTGGTGGAACGAGCACACGGTGCCGTACTGGAAGGAAGTGAGCGCCACGGAGCTCGCGATCGAGAGGTTCGAGGGCGTGCGGAGCTCGATCCCGCCGCGCCTCTTCGCCGCGCTCGAACGGCAGGCCCTCCTCCTGCAGTCGAGCGACTGGCCGTTCCTGATCGACAACGAGGTCTCGCGCGACTACGCCGACGCGCGCATCGCGGGCCACGTCCGCGACTTCTGGCGCCTCGCGAGGATGGCCGACGACGGAGCGCGCGACGATGCGTTCCTCGACGAGCTCGACGAGCGCGACCGCCTCTTCGCGCCGGAGCTCGAGGGGCGCTGACCGCGGACGCATGACGCTCGTCGCGTGGGTCATCGCCCGCACGCCCCTCGCCGTGGCGGCGGGATTCTCGAGGTTCGCCGCGTGGCTCTGGTGGCTCGTCGTCCCGATCCGGAAGAGCCTCGCCGTCCGCAATTTCCGGAGCGCGTTCCCGGGCGTCGCGCCGGGGCCGCCGCTCCGCCGGATGATGGCGGGCCTCGTCCTCGGCTATTTCGAGCTTCTGCACGAGGAACGCGTCCCCGGGAGCGTCGCGCTCACGATCGGCGGAACGGCGGCGATCGCCGAAAGGCAGAACACGGGCAAGGGCACGCTCATCGTCGCCGCCCACCTGGGCTCGTGGGACCTCGTCGGGGCGCTCATGGCGCGGCGGACGGGGTTCCGCGCCTCGGCCGTCGTGAAGATCCCGCGATCGAAGCCGGTCGCCGCGCTCATCGAGCGCGTGAGAACCGCCTACGGGCTCGGCTTCGTTCCGAACAAGACCGGGGCGATGAAGCGGGCGCTCGAGCTCCTCGACGAGGGGCAGCTCGTCGTCTTCATCATCGACCAGCGCTTCGCGCGCGGCGTCGACGTGCCCTTCTTCGGCCGCCCGGCCCTGACCTCGCCGGCGATCTGCGTCGCGGCCGAGCGGACGGGGTGCGCGGTGTCGTTCCTCGAGTTCTGGCGCGAGAGCGACGCGAGCCACGGAGCGGCGTTCTCCGAGCCGTTCCTCCTGACGCACCGGGAAGAGGAGGACCTCGCGGCCCTCACGGCGAGGATCGAGGAGGCCGTGCGGCGGCGGCCGCACAACTGGCTCTGGCTCCACGACCGCTGGAAGCACGTTCCGCGACGCGACCCGCGTCAGGCCTGAATGGCGGTGAGGGTGGGATTCGAACCCACGTTACCCTTTCGGGTAAAACGGTTTTCGAGACCGTCCTGATCAACCACTCCAGCACCTCACCGCGGGTCCGGCCGATCGGAGCCGCGGATTATAGGGGACGCCCGCGGGAATGCGAGCGCCCCACGATCCGAGGACGAACCTTCCGCCCGCCTATACTCGCCGAAACCAATGGGAGCTCGTGAGGAAGCGGGGTCAACGAACCGGCGCTGGCTCTACGACCTCATCCCGTTCGCGCTCTTCGGAGCGCTCTTCGTTGCGACGCGCGACCAGTGGTACGTGCCCTTCGCGGACAGCGCGAGGGAGGTGTCGGTCGCCTCGCGGCTCGCGGACGGCGAGGCGCTCTATCGCGACGTTCCGTACTGGTTCGGGCCGCTCCCGCCTTATCTGGATGCCTTCGCCTTCCGTGCTTTCGGCAAACATCTCGACGTTCTCGTCGCCCTCAGAACTCTGATCGCGCTCGCCGGCGTCGAGGCTCTTCGCCGCCTCGTCCGCCGGCAGGTTTCCGACCGTCTCCTGACCTCCGGGATCGTGGCGGTCGTCGTGTCCGCGTGTTTCTTTCTCCCGAACGGCGGCTCCGCGATCTTCCCGTACTCGGTCGCGGCTCTCGAGGGCATGGTCGGATGCTGGGTGGCGGTCGTCCTCGCGCAGGATTCCCGTGGCTGGCGTTCCTCGCTTGCCGCCGGGCTCGTCGCGGGCCTCGCCGCCGGGACGAAGGTCGAGTTCGCCGCGGCGGGCCTTCTCGCGGTCGCGGTCCCGCTCGTCCGGCGCCGTCCCGGACGCGAGGCGGCGGGAGCCATCCTCGTCGCGGCTTCGCTCGGCGCCGCGGCGTGGGGCCTTCCCGTCCTCGTCTTCGGCAGGGAGACCCTCGTCCGCCGCGGCTTCCTCGTCGCGTCCGTCCTTCCCGAGCCGATTCGACATTTCTACGCCACGCTCTTCTGGGGGGGATCCACTCGCGACTTCCCGGCGCGCACGGCGGCCGGCATGGCCGTCTCGATCCTCTTCCTCGCGTTCGGCGCCCTCGTCATCCGGACGCTCGGAAGGCGCGGCGCGATCGGCCTCTCAGCCTGCTTCGCGGCGGGGCTCTCGGCGGCCTTGATTCCCGGAAACCGCGAGATCCAGGTGCTCGTCCCGGCGTTCTTCGTCCTCCTCGCGTTGACCGTCGTCTCCCTCGCGCGGCGTGTCGGCCTCGTCCGGGGCGTGGAGGACCCGCAGGCCCTGTCCGGGTTCGGTCTCGCGTCGTTGCCGGGCGCCCTGAGGCAGCCCTTCGGCCTGATGTCGGGCTCCCCGTACAGCGGATTCACCGCTCCGGGGCCGCTCGTGCTGTCGCTCGTCGTCCTCTCGTCGCGTCTCGCTCTCCCGGCCGCGACCGGCGCCTTCCTCGTCGGCGTCTCTCTCGCCCAGGTGGCCGACCGGATTTCGGAGCATCGACTCGCGCGGCGCGAGGTCGTCGCCACGGAGCACGGGAGCGTGTCCTTGTACGCGTGCGAGGCGCAGGTCGTGCGCGGACTCGTCACGTGGCTCCGGGAGAACGCTCCGCCCGGCTCTCTCGTCGCGGGCGTCCCGAAACCCGGATTCGTTCTTTTCCTCTCGGGCCATCGCTCGCCGTTCACCGAGGAGGAGTGGGGGCCGATCACCGTCGACACGGCGAGCTCGGCCCAGGCGGTCGAGAGCCTCTCGAACGCGCCTCTGGCGGCCGGATTCACCGTCAACCGGCCGTACCTCGAATTCGGCCTCGGGGCTTACGGTGACGGCTTCGGCGGAGAGATCGTGTCCGCATTCCGGCGACGGATGCGCCCCGTTGGAACGATCGCGGGCGACTCTCGCGACTGTCCGCCCGCGGCGCTCGTCGACAGCGCGACGCTCTACGTTCCGCGCGATCTCCCCGCCTCGAGGCCGGCCGACGCCGGGCTATCTTCCGGCCGCCGCCCCTAACTCACGGGACTCGAGCTCGCGAACGAGCGCGTCCGCGTCACGCGCGCTCCCGCCCCAGTCACGGGCGGCCCGGGCGAGCTTCAGCGCGCTCGCGGGCATCTGATCCGACCTGAGAACGGCCTCCCCGAACAACATGCTCCCGATGTCCGTGGAGGGCTCGAACGCGGGACGGCCCGTCACGAGCCGCACGAGGATCGAGTCCTCGGGCACGCCGCCGGGGTTCCCGGCCGCCGGCCCGTCTCCCTTGAAGACCATCGTCTCCAGCACCCCGTAGCCGATGTATTCCGGCGCGCAACCGGGGCTGTAGTGGACGCGCTGGTCGATCTGGATGGATCCGCGCGACGGGTCCAGGTGCAGGGGCACGATGGGCCCGAGGGGCGGGCTCCCGCCGCAGTGCGCGCGCGCAAACCAGTAGATTCGAGGGTACTCGAGAAGATAGCCCGGCAGGTTCAGCGCGAAGCCAGCGAGCCCGAGGACGAGCGCGATCGTCACGTTGCGCCGAAGCCCGCTCCAGATGAGCGGCGCCGCCAGGGCGACGCACGGAGCCGCGAGCCGCGGGCCCCAGCTCATTCCGCCCTCCCACGACCACCAGAGGGCGTTCGCCGCAAGGAGCCCCGCGACCGCGAGGAGCGCGGCGACCCTGTCCGCCCGGCGCGCGGCGCGAAAGAGCCCGGCGGCGCCGGGGATGGCGAGGAGAAGGATCGGGGAGAACCACAGCAGGCCGCGATTCGGCAGCAGCGTGATGCGCAGGAGGTTCCACCCGAACGGAGTCGCGCGGGCGAGGGGATGCGCGAGCTGTCCCGAGTACCCGAACTCGAGGGCATTTCCGAACCGAACGGCGTTCAGCCAGAGCGTGAGCGCGGCGAACGGGATGACCCCGGCCAGGACGAGCGCTCCGTCCCGCAACGGGCGGCGGCGGCCACGCGCAAAGAACACGGTGAGTAAGAGCGCGGGAAGAACCACGATCGCCGTCGGCTTTGCGAGGAGCGCCGCCCCGAGAAAAAGGCCCCCGAGGGCGAGAGGGCGCGGCCGAAGGCTCTCGCCGAGGCGGCGCGCGTACAGGACGCGCTCGAGGGACGCCGCCAGAAGGAACGTCAGGAACGGCTCCTGGAAGTCGCTCGTCCCGAGCGGCCCGAGGGCGGTCCCGAGGACGAGGGCGGCCGCGACGGGCGCGGCCGCCTTTTTTCCCCCGCCGCCGTATCGGTAGAGGCGCGAGAGCGGCCAGACGAGAGCCGCCGTGAACAACACGGACCACAAACAGACGGAGAAGTCCGTGAGCCGGCCACGCAGATGGCCCGGCGGCAGAACGCGCGAGGCGAGAATCGACGCGGCCCTCAGGCCGGCGCCGAGCGGAGCGTAGATCGCGGCGGGCATGCCGCCGCCGGCGGGCTGCACGAGGTAGAACCAGTCCCCGTCCTTCTCGGGCGGCCGCGGCAGGGAAAAGGAGCCGTCGAACGCGAGCGAGATCCCCGTTCTGACCACGAGTCTGCCGTCGCCCGTCAGCGGGTACCGCCACGGAGACGCCACGAGAAGCCACGCCATGACGACCAGGAAAGCCCGGAACTCGCGGGACGGAGCCCGCCGCTCGACGCCGGAAACGGGCCGAACTGCGCGGCGCGGCGCATTCCTCGACTTCCGGGCCATCCCGGAATTCTAGTGTCGTGAGGCGGCGGACCGTCTCTCTAATGCAGGAAGCTGGCCGTGACGTGGAGCTTCTTCGCGGACGGCCAGTCGACGGTCTTGATCTTCATCGGAAAGCTGATCGTGTCGTTTTCCTGGCCTTTGTCCATCGTGGCGGTCCGCCCCGCGTCCCCGACGACGTTGCCGCTCTCGTCGAGGAGGACGGCCCGGAGCCGGACGCGGTGGTCGACCCAGTCCGTGTTCGCGTAGCGGAAGCGCACGAGGAGGAACGTCAGATCCTTCGGGTCGTTCGCCTTGGCGGCCTCGACCACCTTCGCGTCTGGCGCGTTGTGCGTCTCGACGTCGACCAGCGAGCACTTCTCCCAGACGAGGCCGACGGCGATTCGCGTCTCGCGCGGGACGTCGACGTCTTTCTCGAGCAGGGGGCCGGCCGCGAGGGCCGGCAGGGCGAGGATCGCGGCGAGAACGACGGCGGCGGGCGTGCGCTTCATCGTGAGGACCCCTTTCGGAGGTGCCGGAACGGGCGCACCCCCCGCTGGGGAGTGCACACCGCGTGCCGGGTCTGACCTCGATGCGGCAGGAAAACTGGCGGACAGGGTGGGATTCGAACCCACGGTAACCTCTCGGCTACACACGGCTTCCAACCGTGCTCCTTAAACCACTCGGACACCTGTCCGCGAG
>DATKLW010000023.1:0-23097 GCA_035542215.1 Thermoanaerobaculia bacterium
CCTCCAGCGCGAGCGGCCGGCGGACCCCGAACTCGACGGCTCTCTCGGCGACGCCAATTTCGACCTCGGCCGGTACCCCGAGGCGTTTGCCGCCTGGGGGCGCTTCGCGGCCCGCCAGCCCTGCACGGCCTCGTTCAGCCGTGTCGCCCTCGCGCGCGAGATCTCCGGCGATCTCAAGGGCGCCCTGCAGTTCATGGACCTGGCGGGCTCGTCGGCGCTCCCTGCCGATCCGGAGGCCTTCGCGTGGTGCCGGTCGCGCTCGGCGCGCATCCTCCTGAAGCTGAACCGCTACGACGATGCGGAGGGACGCCTCGTCGAGGCGCTCCGCCGGGTTCCGGACCATGCCTCGTCGCTCGCCGTCGCCGCCGAGATCGCGGCGCGCAAGGGCCTCTGGGAGCCGGCGACGCGCCTTGCGGAGCGCTCTTTCGCGCTCGAGCCCGAAGCCGGCGTCGCTGCGGCGCTCGTGGACTACCGCCACGCGATGGGCGACGCCGCGGGCGAAGCGCGCGCGAGGAGGGCGGTCGCGGACCTCGACGCGAAGCTGCCCGAGGACCACCGGCTCGTGCACCGGCCGCTCGCGCTTTACTTCGCGGACCACGGCGAAGCCGCGCGCGGCCTCGCGATGACCGAGCGCGAGCTGAGGCGGCGCAAGGACGTCTACGGCTACGACGCTTACGCCTGGGCGCTCTATCGCGCCGGGCGGGCCACCGAGGCCGTCGCGCCGATGAACCAGGCGCTCGCGCGCGGGACGGTCGACCCGCTGCTCGAGTTCCACGCGGGCGAGATCGCGCGGGCCGCGGGCGACGCGCCGGGCGCCCGCCGGCACCTCGAGCGCGCCCTGAAGATCGACCCGCGTTTCCACGTCCTGTATGCCGGCGAGGCGAGGTCGGCGCTCGCTTCACTCGAGCCGAGGCCGTCGTCCGCCCCGACCGCCCTCGCGTCGCGCCGGTAAGATCGCCAGACATGCCCTCGCTCCGGCTGCTGCGCACGCGCCCCGGCGCCGCCGTTGCGGCGCTCGTGTGGCTGCTCGGCACGATTGTCCTTCCCGTTCTCCACCTCGCCCGGCACACGCTGCCGCACGACCACGAGGGCGGCGGCATTCACTACCACCTCGACGAAGACGCCGGCCACGCGCAAGACGACCACGACGATCATGACGACGACGACGAGCCCGGCGGCCCGTTCACCGTCGAAGCGCCGCACAACCACGGCCACTCCCACCACGCCGGGGGCCTCGCGCACTTCGCGGCGGCGACGGGCGAGGGCGCGGGCGTCGCGGTCGAGTTCGTGCTCGTGGATGCTCCGCGGCGGATCCCCGACGCTCTAACGGTTCGCTACGCGGTCTTCCTCCTGGACGGTCTGAGGGCCGCCCGAGCGCCGCCCGCGGCCTGACCTTATAGACCCCCATCGCACCCGCGGCCCAAACGCTGCCTGCCTGTGGCGTGCGGCGGGAGCTCAGCCGTGCCCGCTCCCTCGAAAGGATGGCCTTGCCATGTCTTCTTTCATTCGAAGGAATTCCGGGCGGCTCTTCGGAGCCTTCCGTGCCGGGGCCCCGCTCTCACTTCTCTGCGTGGCGTTCGCCCCGATGGCCTTTTCTCAGAATTCCACTCTCCCGTCTTCCTCGCTCTCTTCCTCTGCGTCCCTGCGCTTCGCGCTCCCGGCCGCCGTTCTGGTCCAGAAGGCGAGCGTCGCAGGCCGCGTCATCGATCCTGACGGTCGGGGCGTCCCCGGCGCTCTGGTGAACTTCGTCGACGCCGGGGGACAGCAGGCGGCTCACACCGTGAGCGGGACCGACGGACGCTTTGCGCTCAACGGCCTCCGCCCCGGACCCTACACCCTGCACGTGACTTTGTCGGGATTCGAGCCTGTTGCCAGAGCCCTGAGTCTCGAGGGCGCGATCACCCTTGAGATCCCGCTGAGGCTCGCCACTCTCGCGGAGACGATGGTCGTGACCTCTCGGCAGGACAGCCTTCTGGGCGTCGCCGATTCGGCAGGTCAAGGGGTGACAGGCGCACCGGACCTGGCCAATCGCCCGATCCTCAGGAGCGGGGAGATTCTCGAGACGGTCCCCGGGGTCATCATCACGCAGCATGCCGGGGGCGGCAAGGCCAACCAGTACTTCCTGCGGGGCTTCAACCTCGACCACGGCACGGATTTCGCGGTGTTCCTCGACGACATGCCCCTGAACCTCCCATCCCACGCTCACGGCGAGGGCTACTCCGACATGAACGTGGTCATCCCCGAGTTCGTCGAAACCGTGAACTATGACAAGGGTCCTTATGCCGCCGACGTGGGCAACTTCGGCTCGGCAGGATCCGCTCACCTCAGGTTCCTCAAGACCCTGCCCGAGGACTTCGTGACCGTGGAAGCGGGGATGTACAGGTTTGGCAGGATCGCGGCCGGTGCGTCGCGAGCCGTGGGCGACGGAAACCTGCTCGTAGGCGGCGAGGCCTACTACAACGACGGCCCATGGACCAACCCGGACGCCTACGCGAAGTTCAACGGCCTCGTGACCTACAGCCGGGGGAACGCTCAGGATGGATTCAGTGTCACCGCGCGCGGCTACCGTGGCAAGTGGAACTCGAGCGACCAGATCCCCGAGAGCTTCGGCGCCGAGAACTTCTTCGGCACCCTGAACCCGACGGACGGCGGGAATTCGGACCGCTTCAGCCTGCAGGGGGAGTGGCACCGCGCGGACGCCGCGTCCGCGACGAAAATCATGGTGTACGGCTTCCGCTACGATCTCGACCTTTTCTCGGATTTCACCTACTACCTGACCGACCACCAGCTCGGCGACCAGTTCGAACAGCAGGACCGCCGGTGGGTGAGCGGGCTCGACGCCCGTCACACGCTGTTCAGCGAATGGTGGGGTCGACACGTCGAAAATACGATCGGCGTGCAAGTCCGAAACGACTGGATCGACAACGGGCTCTACCAGACCGCGAACCGTGTCCGCGTGGACAAGCGGGACGACGATTCGGGCACGATCCTGCCCGCGACGACCCAGGCGCACCACTTCACAGACCTGCAGGCCGGGATCTACGTCGAGAACCGGATCCAATGGTCCGAGAAGCTCCGCACGATCGCCACCCTCCGGGTGGACATCGACTACTTTGACGTGACCTCGCTCGTGACGCCCGCGAACTCGGGCACCTCGACGACCGTTCTCCCCAGCCCGAAGCTGAAGGTCGCCCTCGGCCCCTGGGGCCTGACCGAGTTCTACGTCGCAGGGGGGTATAGCTTCCACAGCAACGACGGCCGAGGGACGACCCAGACCGTCCAGCCCGTCTCGGCCGACAATCCGTATCCCGGCACCCCCTCCACGCCGATCCCCGGGCTCATCCAGACGAAGGGCGCCGAAGTGGGAGTCCGGACCCTCGCGATTCCCCGCCTCCAGTCCACGGTGTCCCTCTGGTACCTCCACAGCGATTCCGAGCTCCAGCAGAGTGGGGACACCGGCGGGACCGTGGCCTCGAAGCAGCCAAGTTACCGCTACGGAGTCGAGTGGGCGAACTACCTCTCCGTGAGCCCCCACGTCGCCCTCGATCTCGACATCGCCGCTTCGACGGCCCGCTTCACGTCCATCGACGCCGACGATGCGGCGCCCGGAAGTCCGGGGGGGACGCGGGTGCCCGAAGCCGTGGGCACGGTCGTCTCCTCAGGTCTCACCCTCCACAACCTGGGGCGCTTCTCCGGGAGCCTGAGGCTTCGCTACTTCGGGCCGCGCGACCTGACGTCGGACGGAATCTACCGCTCACCGCAGACCCTCCTGCTGAATGCCGGGATCGTCGCGGAGCTCGGTCCCCGGTGGGCCGTGAAGGTCGAAGGCCTGAATCTGCTCAACCGGCGCGACCACGACATCGACTACGCCTACGTCTCCCGGGTCTCGCCCACCGCGCCCGCGGCCTTCGAGAACGTCTTCCATCCCGTGGAACCGCTCCAAGTGCGGGTGTCCCTGACGGCGCGGTTCCCTCGGTGAGCCGGGACGTGAGGGGCGTTCAAGATCCGGTCAGGCCTCGTCACATACACGCCGGCGCACTCGAAGCACGACGTCTCGAATACGGGGAAGGTGCCGCTCCGTGACATTTACGTCGTCGCGAAGGCTGACTGGGATTCGGCGGCGGATCAGCCCTCGCCGCCGCCCTTTCTCCCCGTTCCGAATGCTTCCTCGAATCGCTTCAGCACGCCGCGCATCGTGACCTTCGTCGCGCGCGTGTTTCCGGAGTCGATCCCGATCTCCCGAAGAGGCTCGGACTCTCCCGCCTTTTCCAGCTCCCGCTGCAACGCCGCGCGCAGGTCCCGCACGAATGCCGCCGGCGGCGCCAGGCCCGCCGCCACCGCGCTACGCAGCCCGGCGGCCTTCGCAAACGTTTCATGGTCCGCCGTCCGAAGGACGTCCTCGGCCTCCGCCGCGGCCGCCTCCATCCGGGCGAGCTCTGCGTTATCGGGTGCGTGCCGGCGTGCCAAGCGTCCTCCCGGGGCCCGTGCCCGGCCACTCTACCGTAGCGCGGCCCTCCGGCCGCTCGCCGGGCCTTGACGGCTCCCGGTATCCTTCCGGACTCGATGGGCCGCGGCGCGGAGGATCGCCTGTCCGGAGCGGGGAGCAGGGCGCCCGCCGGGGATCGGTTCTGGGCGACCCTGCCCTTCCTGATCTTCTGTTTTCTCCTGGTCGCGACCTGGCGGCGCTGGTTCCTCCCGTTCGAGGACTCGGGCCGCGAGATGAACACCGCGCTGCGTCTCGCACGGGGCGAAACGCTCTATCGCGAGGTTGGCTACCTGTACGGCCCGCTTGCCCCGCTCTTCGACGGCGGCCTGTTGCGTATATTCGGCCGCGATCTCGACGTCCTCGTCGCCTGGCGCGTGTTCCTCGGTCTCCTCGGCGTCGAGGCGCTCCGCCGGCTCGCCCGGCGCCTCGTTCCGGGAGACTCCGCCGCAGCCTCGGCGTTGACTTCCTTCGCCGTCGCCGCGTGCGCATTCGGAATCGGCGGCTCGTGGCCGTTTCCGTACAGCGTCGCCGCCCTCGCGGGAACGGTGGGCACCTGGTGGGCGGTGGAGCTCGCTCTCGCTTCGGAGACCCCGGTCTGCTCGCTGGCGGCCGCAGCCGTGGCCGGAGTCGCGGCGGGATGCAAGCTGGAGTTCATTCCGGCCGCGCTCGCCGGGACTTTTCTCGTCCTCGCGCTTCGCCGTCCGCGGCGGGAGGCTCTCGGGGCAGGTTTCCTGATGGCGGGAGCGGCCGGCCTCGCGTACGGGATCCCGGTCCTGCGGTTCGGCCTCGGCCTCATGCAGCGGCAGGGCTTTCTCCTCGCGAGTTCCATCTCCGGGGGCTGGCAGCAGTTCGAAGAGTCCGTGGTCTTCGGCGGAATGTCGTGGACCGATTTCGCGCACGGCGGATTTCTCGGCGCGTTCCTCCCGTCCGGTTTCGCCATCGCAATCGCCGTTCTGCTCGCCCGAAGCCGGGTCGCTCGGCACGGCCTCTTCGTCCCTCTGTTTTTCGCCGCAGGAGCGTTCACGTTCTGCTCGCCCGAAAACGCGTGGATCCACGCCCTGCTCCCGCTCGCCCTTTGCGTCGGGGCGCTCAGCCTCGCGCGTGCGGCGCTTGCGTGGTGGTCGGCGAAGACCGTCGCCGCGCGGCCGGACGCGGTGGCGGCAGGCATCTCGCTCGCCATGCTGCCCGCGCTTCTTCGCCAGCCCTTCTTCCTGAGAAACCCCGTCTACGGCGCGTTTTCCGCGCCGCTCGCCCTCGTCGTCGCGCTCGCGTGGCTCGTTCGACGGCCGGCCCGTCCGCGGCTTCTGACGGCTCTCGCCCTCGGCCTCACCGTCGCGCAGGCGGCCGACCGCGTGCGGGAGATCGGAATGGCCGAAATGACGCTCACGAAACTGCCCGGAGCGTCGGTGTTCCTCATCCCCGCCGAGTCCCGGTTCGTCCTCGAGGCGGCAAACGCCATTCGCGAGGTCGTCCCGGAAGGGGGGACGGTTGGCATCTTCCCGGAACCCGGGTTTCTCCTCTTCGTCACCGGCCGGAGGAATCCCTTCGTCGACGAGACCTTCCTCCCGGGACTGCAGGATTCCGAGGCCGAGGAGCGGATGATCCGCGTCCTCGACGAGCGGCCGCCGGCCGCGCTGCTCGTGACGAATCGCCCGTATCCCGAGTTCGGCGGCTCGTATTTCGGTCACGGGACGCTGGACCGGTTCTTTCACGAGGTGTCGCGTCGCTACGTCCTCGCCCGCCGAATCGAGGGCGGCCCGCTCGTTTCGCCCTTCCGGCACGGCATGCACGCGACGAAAGGCCTTCTCCTCGTGCCGCGCGCCGGCGGACCTAGCCCTTGACGTCGTCCTCGTGGAACTCGAACGGTCCCTTCACGTCGCGGTTCGCCTCCTGCACGCGGAGTTGGACGCGCCGGATCTTCCCGGAGACCGTCTTCGGGAGGTCCGGGACGAACTCCAGCCTGCGGACCCGGCGGAACGGCGCGAGACGCCCCTTGAGGTCGGCGAAGATCTTCCGCGCCGTCTCGGCGTCCGGCTCGTGACCCGGCACGAGCGTGACATAGCCCTTCGGGATGAAGCCCCGGATCGGATCCGGCGACGGGACGACGGCCGCCTCGGCGACGCTCGCGCACTCGAGGAGCGCGCTCTCGATCTCGAACGGGCTGATCCGGTAATCCGAGCTCTTGAAGACGTCGTCGGAGCGGCCCACGAACCAGAGGTACCCCTCGGCGTCGCGGGAGGCGGTGTCGCCGGTCCGGTAGTAGCCGCCTGACATGACCGTCCGTGTCCGGGCAAGGTCATCGGCGTAATTGATCATGAGGCCCATCGGACGCGGCTCGAGGTGCACGGTCAGCTCGCCCTCGTCCGCCTCCTTCCCGTCGGGATCGAGGAGCTCCATCCGGTAGCCCGGTGCCGGGCGGCCCATCGACCCGACCTTCACGGGGAGGCCCGGCATGTTCCCGACCTGCAGCGTCGTCTCGGTCTGGCCGTAGCCGTCGCGAATCGTGATCCCCCAGTCGTGCTGGACCCGCATGATCACCTCGGGGTTCAGCGGCTCACCCGCGCTCACGAGCTCGCGGAGGGCGTCGGGGCGCTTTCCGAGCGGCTCGAGGATCATCATCCGCCACACGGTGGGCGGCGCGCAGAGCGAGTTGATGTTGTGTTTGTGAAGCGTGTCGACCAGCGCCGACGGGACGAAGCGCGCGTACTTGTGGACGAAGATCGTCGCGCCGGCGTTCCACGGCGCGAAAAACGAGCTCCACGCGTGCTTCGCCCAGCCCGGCGAGCTGATGTTGAGGTGGACGTCCCCTTCCTTGAGGCCGAGCCAGTACATCGTCGAGAGGTGGCCGAGCGGGTACGAACCGTTCGTGTGGAGGACCATCTTCGGGAGCGCGGTCGTGCCCGACGTGAAATAGAGGAAGAGCGAGTCCGTCAGCTTCGTCTGGAGGTCCGACTTGAAGCTCACGAGCGACGCGTACCCGTCCTCGTACGGCGTCCATCCCGGCACCGGCCCGCCGACGGCGATCTTCACAAAATCCCCCTCGAGCCCCTCGAAGCCGGGGGCGACCTCGGGCGTCGTCACGACGAGCTTGACGCGCCCGCGCCGGATCCGGTCCTGCAGGTCGGTCTTCGTGAGGAGGAGCGAGCACGGGATCAGGACGGCGCCGATCTTGATCGCGGCGAGAATCGTCTCCCAGAGCTCCTGCTGGTTGTCGAGCATCACGAGGATGCGGCTCCCCCGCCGGATGCCGAGGCGCCGGAAGAAGTTCGCGATGCGGCTGGACCGCTCTTTCATCTCGGCGAAGGTGTGCTTCCACTCCCTCCCGCTCTCGTCGACGATCCAGAGCGCGGGCCGGTGGTTCCCTTCCGCGTAGACGTCGAAGTAGTCGAGCGCCCAGTTGAAATCCTCGACGTCCGGCCAGTTGAAGCCGTAGTAAGCCGACTCGTAGTCGTCGCGCCGCGTCTGGAGGAAGTCGCGCGATTTCAGGAAACGTTCCAGCTGTGTCCGCATCGTGCCGCTCCTGCTTTCGAGGCTTGGGAGACGCCTAGCCTACCCTCAGACGCCTGGCCCCGCGACGGCCTCCCGGGACAAGCCGCCCGTCCCGCCATCCCTTGACAGAACCTGAGTCGCAATCGAGACTGCTCCGCACGAAACCCAGCGTGTACGGGGCCCGACCAGACGGGATCCGGGCGGAGGATTCCATGCCGTCTCGCCCGCGCGCGACCGGCGGAGCCTCGGGCGACGACGCCGAGACGACGCTGGACACGCCGGCGCTCACGGACGCCGAGGGCCGCCCGGTCCAACCCGCCCGCGGAGAGACCGAGGCCGGGGAGTCCGACGCCGCGGACTCGTTCGTCCGGCCGGGCCTCCTCGTCAACGGACGCTACCGGGTCGACCGTCTCCTCGCGCGCGGGGGGATGGGCGGCGTCTACCGCGTCGAGGACCAGCTGTTTCCGGGGCGTCCGACCGCGCTCAAGATCTTTCTCCACCCCGCGAGGCATACGGTCGAGCTGTTTCGGGCGGAGTTCCGGACGATGGCGTCGCTGCGCCATCCGAACGTCGCCCGCGTGTACGACTTCGAACAGGTCGCGGGAGTCGACGCGTTCTTCTTCACGATGGAGTATCTGCCCGGCGCGCCGCTCGACCGCTTCCTCGTCGAGCGACACGCGGAAGCCGAGACGTCCGAACCAGGCTTGCCGCCGCCGGCTCCGGCGCTCGACGCGTCGTCCGTGCGTGGCCCATCGGCCGGGCGGATCGTCCCGTGGGAGGAGGCGCTCGACCTCCTCGTGCCCGTGATCCGCGCGCTCGCATACCTCCACGGCCGCGGCGTCGTCCACTTCGACCTCAAGCCCGGGAACATCATCGTGAGCTCGCGCGGCTCCCAGCGCCACGTGAAGGTGCTCGACTTCGGCCTCGCGGGCCTCAGGGGCGTTCGCGGGCTCGTGATGGGAACTCCCCATTACCTCTCGCCCGAGATCGCGAGCGCGAAGGGGGGCGACCACCGCGCCGACCTCTACAGCCTCGGGATCATGGCCTACCGCCTCCTCACGGGCGAGACTCCCTTCGCGACGACGCAGGGCCTCAGCGCCCTTCTCAAGAGGAAGCTCACCGAGCCCGTGCGCTTCACGGGCGCCGACGCCGGGCGCGTGCCGCCGTGGCTCCGGGAAATCGTCGAGCGGCTCTGCTCCGTCGATCCCGGCGGGCGCCCAGCGAGCGCCGCGGACCTCCTCGACGAGATCAACCGCGCGGGCGGCCTCGCGGCCGAGCTCGAGACGCGCGACACGCGCGAGAACTATCTCTTCTCGAGCGCCTTCGTGGGCCGCTCCCGCGAAATGGAGGACGTCAGCCGCTCGATCGACGCGGGCCTCAGGGGCGACCGGCACGCCGGGCTTTTCGTCGCCGGGCGGAGCGGCATGGGCAAGTCGCGCCTCATGCGCGAGGTGCGGCAGGCGGTCCAGCTGCGCGGCGTCCCCTTCCTCGAGGTCGACTGCTTCGAGCGCGATCTCACCGAGTCCGGCCCGATGGCGAATCTCGTCCTGCAGGCCGTGCGCCTCGCGGTGTCCGTCGGCGCGCAGTCGCTGCTCAACGCGCACGCGCCGGAGATCGTGAAGCTCGTCCCGTCGCTCCCGCTCGACCCGGGGGTCACGCCGACGCCTCCGCTCCCCAACGCGGACGCGGAGCGGCGGCGCGTCATCGAGGCCATCGCCGCGTTCCTTGTCGGGCTCGGCCGCGTCACGCCCTACGTCGCGTACGTGAACGACCTCCAGTGGGCGCGAAACGGCACCGTCGACATCGCGTCGTCGCTCCTCGCGATCCGCTCGGACGCGGAGGGCGACGAGGCGGGCTCGAAGTTCTGCCTCCTCGGCAGCTACCGCGTCGACGGCGTCACGGGCCGTCCGCTCGCGCGCCTCATCCAGCCGGGGCCCGAGCGCCCGGCGCCGCGCGTCGTCGAGCTCTCGCCGCTCCGCGACGAGGACGTTGCCGGCCTCCTGAAGTCGATGCTCGGTCTTTCCGAGCTCCCGGAGGGGCTCGCCGCGAGCGTCGCCGCGTCGAGTGAAGGCCTTCCCTTCTTCGTCGAGGAGATCCTGCGCGACCTGCTCGAAGAGGGCCGGCTCGGGACGGCGTACGGGAGCGGCGCACAGCTCGCCGACGGCGTGCGCATCGACGCGGCCGCGTCGTTCCTGAAGCGCGCGGCGCGCGTGTCCGTCGACGAGCGAAGCCTCCTCGACATCCTCGCCGTCTCCGGGCGGCCCGTGGACACGGACGTCCTTCAGGAGGTGAGCGGCCTTCCGCGGCCGGCGGCGCGCGAAGCCCTTCAGATCCTCGGCGAGAAGCAGATGGTCGTCGCGGTCCCCGGCGAGAAGGAGCGCTACAACCTCGCCCACGACCGGATGCGCGAGGCGCTCGCCTCGAGCCTGCGCGCGGACGTCCAGACGGCTCTCCACCTGCGCCTCGGGAGAAGTCTCGCCCGTGCGCTCGCGGCGGACGGCCGGTGGGAGACGCTCTTCGAGGCCGTCGCGCACTTCGGCCAGGCGCTCGACGAGGGCGGCTCCGGGGCGCTCTCGGGCGAGGCGGAGCGCACGAGCGTCGCGGGCCTCCATCTCCGGGCGGCCGCCGCCACGAACGCGACGGGCGACTTCCCGGCCGGCGCCTCTTACCTCGAGCGCGCACGCTCCCTGCTCCCGGAGCGCGCGTACGCGGGTGAATACGACCTCGCTCTCGCCGTCGACCACGCGCTCGCCGCGACGCTGATCCCGCTCGGGCGCGTCGACGAGGCGCTGGCGGCCGCGGACCGCATCGTCGAAAACGCACGCAGCGCGCTCGACGAATCGCCCGGATGGGAGGCCCGCATCCTCGCGTACGCCGCGCTCAACGAGTACCCGAAAGCGATCGCGGCCGGCCTCGAGATCTGCGGACGTCTCGGTCTCACGCTGCCCGCGGATCCCACGCGCCTCGACATCGCCCGGATCCTCGGCCGCGTCCTCTGGAAGGTCCGCGACATGACGGACGAGACGCTCGCCACGCTTCCGGAGGTCGAGGACCCGCGCGCCCTGCGCCTCATCCGCATCATGTCGTCGATGACGGCGTGCGCGTACGTCTCGCGGCCCTACCTCTGGCCCGTCCTCATCGGCAACTGTCTGACCCTCATGCTGCGCCACGGCCGGGGGCCCACGCACGCTCTCCTTTTCGTGTGGTTCGGCACGGCGCTCAACGCCGTGGGCCTCTACGGCGCCTCCGTGCGCTTCTCGCGGCTCGGGACGCGCCTCATGGGCGCGCCGGACGGCGCCGCGTTCCTCCCGAAGCTGCACCACGCGATGGGGCAGTTCGTCTCGCACTGGAGGGAGCCGCTCGAGCGTTCGGCCGAGTGGTGCCGCGAGGGCTATGCGCTCGGCCGGCGCGTCGAAGACGCCGAGTTCGCAGGCTACTGCCACATGGGGTGGGCGAAGGCCCGGTTCGAGGCGGGCGAGCCGCTCTCCGCGGTGCGCGCGACGGCGCTCGACGCCCTCGGGACGATCCGGGCGTCGGGACAGATCGGCACCGAGGTCATGCACCGGACCACGATCGAGGCCGTCGACGCGCTCATGGGCCTCGCCCCCGTCCCGTCCGGCGGCGCCCGCGACGGTCTCGACGCGTCCGGGCTCAGCAACACCCAGAACGCTTTCCGGCTCCTCGACCGCGCGCGTCTCCTGTGCTTCTTCCGGAGGAGCGGCGGCCCCGCACTGGGGCGCGAGCTCCTGAAGGTGAGCGAGATCGGGCTCCCGGCGACCTTCTTCCTCTCGATCGCCCACTATTTCGCGTGCCTCGGTTGGCTGCTCGAAGCGAGACGGAGCGGCCCCCTCACGAAGCTCGCGTGCCTCGCCCGCGTGCGCCTCGCCCGCGGCCGCATCCGCAAGTGGGCGCGGCTCTGCCCGCACAACTTCGAGCACCGCGCGCTCCTTCTCGACGCCGAGTGGCTGCGCGCGACGGGCCGCCCGGACCGGTCGCTCCGGGCGTACGAGGAGGCGATCGCGGCGGCCGTGGACCACGGCTTCGTGCAGGACGCAGGGCTCGCACACGAGCTCCTCGCCGAGATGCTCGTCGACCGCGGAGACGCCCGCGCCGCGCGGTCGCACGTCCTCGCGGCGATCGGGAAATACCGCGCGTGGGGCGCCGACGCAAAGGTCGCCGACGTCGGAGCGCGCTACGCGCGCGTCCTCGAGGGCTGACCTCCGGTCAGATCGAGATGCTGTTCGGGATCATCGACGGCAGCTGGTTCTCGTAAGGCAGCGGGCGGGTCCTGTTGCGCTTGCGGATCTCGGCCTCGATCGCGGCGAGCGCCATCCGGAAGTCGATGTTGACGGCCTCGGCCCGCGCGTCCGCGAAGTACGGCCGGCGCGGATTGTCCGAGTAGGTTCCGAACACGTCGTACTGGACGCCGCTCAGGAGATACCCGAATCCGACCTGGTAGAGCGCGACGTCCACCGGCGGCAGCAGGGCGAGAAGCGGGTCGGGCGTGGCGGGCGCCGCGCTGCCCGGGGGCGGCGGCGCGTAGGCGGATCCCGAGACGCTCGGGACGTACGACATCAGCGGGTACTGCGCATAGTTCACATTCGCGTGTTGCGGCCCCGCCGTGTAGACGATGAGCGACACGATGTCGACGAGGTAGTCGAAGCTGTCGAGCTGTGCCGTCCCCGCGCCCGGGGCGCCCCCTGTGTACTTGAGGCCCTCGAGTCCGCGGAACGCGGCGCCGGCCGGGCTCGTGATCTCGTCGACCCATGCCTGCACTTCCGTGTCGGCGCGGACGTCGTCGTTGCCCGCGTAATAGCAGGCGAGGTACGCGCGGACGTACGCGCGGATCGCGTCCCAAAGGAGGAGCGTGTCGTCACGGAACGGGAACTCGGGCAGCCGCTCGCGATCGACGCCGCGCAGCGCAAACAGGCGGTGAGGGAGATTCTGGTCGAAGCGCCACGCGAGGCGCGCGTCGCGCACCATCCCGAGGCTCCCCGCGATGCTCGGCGACAGCACGGACGCGACGACTCCGTGCGGAATGATGAGGCTGTGCTTGGCGCCCTCGTTGATGTCGAGCGTGAACCGGAAATGCGGCGTCAGGAGCGCGAGGATCGGGTGCTCGTAAGAGAGCTGGCGGTTCGTCGCGACGACGAGCGTCTCGACGGTGAGGTGGCAGGCGCCGAGATGCGCGACCGTCTCGTGCTGCACCGCGAGAGCGTTCAGGACCCAGAACTTCGCGAGGCGCCACGCGGCCGCGTCGCCGCCGGGGACGAAGATCGGACAGCGCGCCGCGTCGTGCTTCTGGCCGACCTGGATCGCGACCGGCTGCAGGCTTCCGCGCCCCTCGGGGTAACCGGGCCCGGGCTCGGGGTTCCAGTAGAAGAGCGCGATCGGCGCCGCGACGTAGCGCTGGTCCCCGTGGAGCCTGCTCGCCGGGACGCCCTCGAACATCGCGAGGTCGAGCGCGTAAAGACGGCCGATCTCGGCGGCGCGCGCGAGCGTGACGGACGAATCGCCGGAGGCGGCCTGGAGCATCGCGTCCGTCGCCGGCATCTTCGAAAGGAGGGCGCCGAGGTCGAGCGCGAGCTCCGGCGCCTTGCCCGCGGGGAAGACGCCCTTGAGATTCGACGTGTTGAAGCCGGCGATCTGGAGCCAGCCGAAGTACCAGTCGCTCTCCCACACCTCCCGCCCGGGCGAAAGCCGCATCCACGGCTGCGGCTGGAAGTTGACCACGGCCGGCGGCGCCGGGAAGCCCGGGTACAGTGTCTTGAACTCCGCGAGGTCCTTCGCGTGGAGGTACGCGTCGCCCCTCTCCGGCGTCCTCAGGACGTCGTAGAGCGTGTCCCTCAGGAACGACGTGATCCCGATGTCCTTCATGTCCTCGAGCGACTGCGTCACGGCCTTCTCGAGCCCTTCCACGAGCTGCGGGATCTCCGCCATCTTCTTGTATGCCTCGGCGAGCTCCGGCGGGGCATCCTGGAGCGCCTCGAAGATCCTCACGATCGCCGCGAGGTCGCCGGGAATGTCCAGCGGGTTGAGCCCGTGGAACTGCTTCTTCGCCGCGTCGATCGCCGCCTGCAGCGCGACCATCCACGGCATCGGCATCGCGGGGAGGTCCGCGTGCAGCTGCGCGTCGAAGCGCGCGACGAGAACCGACTTCAGGTTCTCGGCGACCTCGACGAGGACGGGCGCGACCTTCGCCTTGTACGCGAGCGTGAACTTGTCGGAGTCCGGCACCTGGGCCGCGAGCGGCGCCGGGTACAGGTAGCTCGTCGTGTAGTTGTAGCGCGTGCGCGCGAGCGAGAGCTCGTAGCTCCGGTGCCGGGCGCGTTTCTCGTCGTCCTTCTGCGGGAGGGAGGGGAGAGAGCTGGAGCCAGGGCTGGAGAGAACTCCGTCAGTCAAGAAGCCTCCTCGACGGTCAGCGGGCGCGATCCAGGACAGGTGCCGCAGTATAGACGCTGCGATTGCACCTCAGTTGCCGCACGGGCCGGCCGCAACCCTCCGTGTGAGATCGTGCGCGGGAGGAGGAGTTCTCATGGTTCGCACGTTCACGCTCTCGCTCCTGGCCCTCTGCCTGTTCGCCGTCCCCGCCGCCGTCCTCGCGGACGACGCGGGAACGGCGGCAGGGCTCGTCGGGACGTGGGACGGTCAATGGGAGTTCGGCGAGATCAAGGGCAATCTGACGGTCAAGATCACCGCCGCGAAGGACGCCGGCGTCGAGGGCGAGATGACGTGGTTCGGCACGGCCGCCGGCGACGTCACCGAACGCTTCAAAGTCGCCAAGGTGAAAGGCCAGCAGCTCAAGGTCTCCGGCGACGCGATGAGCTTCGTCGCGACGGTCTCCGGGGACGGGAAGTCCATGGACGGGAAGTGGACGAACGACATGGGCGTCTCCGGACCGCTCAAGGTCAGGAAGGCCCGGTAGGCTCACCGCGAGAGCGCGGCCGTCTTCGCCGGCTCGTCGGTCACGATCTCGACGACCCAGTCCCTCCAGTCCGGCCATGCGCGCGTTTCCCCGGGGTCGTCGCCGGCCTTGCGCGGCTCGCTCTTCACGACGATCCGGCACGCGTCCGTCGCCGGGTAGCTCGTCGACCACAGGAATTTCCGGGGCCTGGCGCACGTGACGACGGCGCCGCCGCTCTCGTAGAGGACCTCCCGCCGCTCGCGGTCGAACCTGAGCCCCGGAACGACGACCGCGTCGGAGAAGAGGCTCCCCTCCCAGGAATCGTCGTACACGTCGACGACGAGACGAGCGCTGCCCGTCCGTTCGTCGACGCTGAACTCGGCTCCCGAAACCCTCATCCCGGGTGGAAGGGTCCGGGTCACGATGATGTTCGTCTCGGCCGTGGCGGCCGTCGACGCGCATGCGGCCGCAATCGACAGTGCCATGAGCAGACTCCGGACAGGCGTTGTGGTCTTCATGGGTCGTCTCCTTTTGCCGGCGGGCTCGGCCCGCCGGTCCTGATGAGGAGACTCGCCGGACGTAACGCTATTCCGCGCCGGAGACAGGCGCGTGAGCTCCCGCACATCCCGGAACCCGGAAGCGCGTCGGGGATCCGCTCAGACCAGCCCCAGCCACTTCCAGTACGTCGCGCCGAGGAGAAGGACGAGGACATAGGCCGCGATCGTCAGGGGGATGCCGGTCCTGACGAAGTCGCGGACCTCGAACGAGTCCGTGCCGTAGGCGATCATGTTCTGCGGCGCGTTCACGGGCAGGATCATCCCGAAGCTCACGACGTACTGAAGGATCATCGTCAGGCCCACGATGTTGAGGCCCGGCGTCTTCACGCCCTGGAGGATCGAGATCACGATCGGGATCATCGCGGCCGCGAGCGCCGTCGCGCTCGCGAACCCGAGGTGGATGATCACGAGAAACGCCGCGAGGACCGCGAGAATCAGCATCGTGGAGGCGGTCTCGAGGCCGAACTGCGTCACGATGAGCTTCGCGAGCCACGGCGCGGCCTTCGTCGTCAGGAGGGCGGACCCGAGGCTGATCCCGACCCCGAAGAGCGCGACCGTGCCCCACGGGATCCGCGTCTGCGCGTCGCTCCAGCTCATGACGCCCACGACGGGCAGCAGCATGAACGTGATCGCCGCGATCGTCGTCGTGGACGTGTCGAACGGGTGAAGGACCTTCTCGGTCGTCCAGAAGAAGAGGAGGATCACGGAAACCGCGAGGAGCCTCTTCTCCTCGGAGCGCATCGGGCCGAGGGCGGCCAGGGCCTTCCCGACCGCTTCCCTGCCGCCCGCGATCTCCTCCGTCTCGGGAGGCATCATCTTCATGAGGACGAAATAGAGGACGACCGACATGATCGCCGAGAACGGGGCGGCGGCAATGAACCAGTTGAGCCACGTGATGTCCGTGCCGAGCTGCTTCTGGATGAACGACACGGCGACCATGTTCTGGGCGGCCGCCGTCTTGATCCCGACGTTCCAGAGGCTGTCCGCCTGCGCCGTCGCGATCATCATCATCCCGGCGAACCGGCTTCGTCTCTCGACGCCGAACGCCACCGTGATGCCCACGACGATCGGGACGAGGCACGACACGCGGGCCGTCGTGCTCGGGATGAAGAAGCTGAGGAGGAACCCGACGAAGATGACGCCCATCAGGACGCGGTTCGTCCGCGCGCCGATCCGCGAGAGGACGAAGAGCGCGATGCGCTTGTCCAGCCCCGTCTTCGTCATCGCGGCCGCGAGGAACAGCGCCCCGGCGACGAGCGCCCAGGCCGTGTTCGCGAACCCGCCGAGCGCGATCCCGAGGCCTCCGCTCGTCCCGAGGATCGTCTTCGGGTCCGACGCGCTCGGCGCCGTGCCGAGGAGGAACGCCATCAGCGTCACGATGACCGCGGCGCTCACGGGATAGGAGACCGTCTCCGTCATCCAGACGATGACGGCGAAGACGAGAATGCCCAGCATCCGCTGGCCCGCGACCGGAAGCCCCTGGGGCGTCGGGAGCAGGACGATGGCGAGCAGCGCGGCGAGAGCGAACCAGAGCGCCCAGGCCTTCACGAGCGACTTCGGGGATCTTTGCATGGATTCCTCGCGCGCCGGTCCCGCACGGACCGATCCGTAAGGACAAGTGTCGTCCTCGCCGCGCCCGGGCCGCCCTGATACAGCCGAATCAATCTTGCGGCCCTCGGCGCCGAAACCCTTCTCCCCGGGCCGCCGTATGAGATCGGCGATCCGGACAGCGAGTACCGAAGAGCCCCTTCAGGGACGAATGACGCGAATTCAGGGACGACAGGAGACCGCTCCATGAAGACACGCCGTGTCGAACGCGCCGCTCTCGGCGCCCTCGCCCTCGGCCTGGCGGCCGTTGCACGATCCCAGACGCCGCCCGCGGTCTCCGTTCCCCCGGACTCTCCGCGATGGGAGCTGGAGGGTCAGGCCAAGCCGGCCGACTACCTCGGCCGCAAGTGCCTCTTCCTCGACGGCGGAGCAGCGGTTTTGAAGGACTTCGAGATGCGCGACGGCATCGTCGACGTGGACGTCGCGACGCCCGCGAGCCGCGGCTTCTTCGGCATTCAGTTCCGGATCGCCGACGACGGCGCCAATGCCGAATGGGTCTACCTGCGACAGCACAAGTCGGGCCTTCCCGACGCCATGCAGTACACGCCCGTTCTCAACACCGGGCTCAACTGGCAGATCTACAACGGGCCGGGATTCACCGGCGCCGTCGACATCCCGAGGGACACATGGTTCCATCTGCGCCTCGAGGTGGCGGGAGCGCAGGCGAAGCTCTGGGTCAAGGGCCTCGAGACGCCCGCCCTCGTGATGAACGACCTGAAGAGCGGCGTTCAGAAGGGCCAGGTCGCCCTGGCGGCCCTCACGGGAGCGACGTACTTCTCGAATTTCGAAGTGCGAAAGACGCCGGACTCGTCGTGGGAGCGGCGCCTTCCCCCGATGCCTCCCGGCACCCTGACGAAATGGGCCCTGTCGCCCTCGCTCGACGCGCTCCAACGCGACCTCGAGCGACCCCTCTCGCCGTCCGAGAGCGACGCGATGCACTGGGACGACGTGGAAGCCGAGCCCCCCGGGTTCGTCGTCGTGAATCGCTATCGCGAGAGTCCGCATCCGAGGGTCTCGTTCGCCACGGACTTCTCGAAGCGCCTCGATCCCCAGCCGGGGATGAAGGTCGTGTATGCGCGGACGACGATCGCGTCGGATCGCGACCAGGTGCGGAAGCTCTTCATCGGCTACAGCGACGACGTCAGCGTGTTCCTGAACGGGAGGATTCTCTATCGCGGCCGCAGCGCCCAGAACTTCCGGGACCCGGGATTCCTCGGCATCGTGAACCCGGAGAACGACGCGGTCTACCTGCCGCTGAAGAAGGGCCGCAACGACCTCGTCCTCGCCGTCAGCGAGCTCGGCGGAGGATGGGGATTCATCTGTCGCCTCGCCGATCCCGGAAACTGAGGCGCGAGCCTCAGATCGCGTCGGCGACGGCCTTCCCGACGTCCTCGGTCCGGGCGGCCCCGCCCATGTCCGGCGTGCGGGGGCCGGACGCCAGAACCTTCTCGATCGCGGCCGTGACCGCCATGCCCGCTTCCGGGTGCCCCAGGTGTTCGAGCATCAGCGCCCCGGCCCAGATCTGGCCGATCGGGTTCGCGATCCCCTTTCCGTAGATGTCCGGCGCCGAGCCGTGCACCGGCTCGAACATGGAGGGGAACTCCCGCTCGGGATTCAGGTTGGCGCTCGGCGCGATCGCGATCGTTCCCGTGCAGCCGGGGCCCAGGTCGGACAGGATGTCGCCGAAGAGGTTCGACCCGACGACGACGTCGAACCAGTCGGGATGCATGACGAACTGGGCGCAGAGGATGTCGATGTGGTACTGGTCGGTCCGGACTTCGGGATACTGCGCGGACATGGCCCGGAAACGCTCGTCCCAGTAAGGCATCGTCACGGAGATCCCGTTCGACTTCGTGGCCGACGTGAGGTGCCTCTTCGGACGCTTCTTCGCCATCTCGAAGGCGTACCTCAGGATCCGGTCCACCCCGCGGCGCGTGAACGTGCTCTGCTGCACCGCGAACTCGAATTCGGTTCCCTCGCTCATCCGGCCGCCGATGGACGAATACTCGCCTTCGGTGTTCTCCCGGACGACGACGAAGTCGATGTCGCCGGGTTTCCGGCCCGCGAGGGGACAGCGGACGCCGGGCATCAGGCGCACGGGCCTGACGTTCGCGTACTGCTGGAAGCCGCGACGGATGGGGATCAGCAGGCCCCAGAGCGACACGTGGTCGGGGACGCCCGGGAAGCCGACGGCCCCGAGAAAGACCGCGTCGTGGCTCCGGATCCGCGACAGCCCGTCGTCCGGCATCATCTTGCCCTCTGCGACGTAGTACTCGCAGCTCCAGGGGAAGTGGTCCCAGCGGAACGACAGGCCGAACTTTCTTCCGACTGCATCCAGGACCCGGATGCCCTCGGGCACGACTTCCTTGCCGATTCCATCCCCGGGGATCACGGCGATCCGGTGTGCTTTCATCGTCCCCACCTCAGGCCGAGCGCCTTCGACCGGAGTCTACCGATCCCTGCCCGAATCGGGCGTCGGGACCGCGGCGAACGTCTCGACCAGACGAACGTCTTCTTCGGACAGATCGAACCTGCCCGCTTCCAGGTCCTCGCGCATGTGCGCGGCGTCGGACGTCCCGGTCAGCGGCAGCATTCCGACCTGCTGGGCGAAGCGGAAGACGACTTGCGCGGAGGACTTCCCGAGGCGGGCCACGAGGCGGAGAAAGACGGGATGCTGAAGCTCCCGGCCGTTGGCCGTGAGCAGGGAAAAGCCCTGGTACACGATGCCCTTCGCGCGGCAGAAATCGCGCACGGCCCGGTCCCACCCGAGGCTCGCGAAGCAGCGGTTCTGGACGAAAGCGGGCGGCACGACGGCGTGCGCCCACAGTTCCTGGATCTGGTCCAGAGCGACGTTGCTGATTCCGAGGTATCGCGTCCGCCCGGCGGCCTGCAGCTCCTCCATCGTCCGCCAGACGTCGAGGTCACGCGCGGCAAGACCGCGGCGAAGCGACGGTCCGTGGAGAACGTACGAGTCGATCGAATCGACCTCGAGGTGCTCGAGCGAGCTCGCGAAGGACTGGCGCACCTGGGCGGCCGGTTCCGCGTTCGGGTCGTAAGGCAGGCGGTGGTCCTGGCCGCCCGGGTACGTGAACTTGGTTTGCAGGAACACGTCCTCGCGCCGCACGACGCCGCCGGCGATCGCCCTCTTAAGCGCGGCGCCGACTCCGGCCTCGAAGTAGTGGCGCCTCTGATTCGCCGTGTCGACGCCCCGAAAGCCGGCCTCGAGGGCGAGGAAGGTCAGGCGCTCCGTTTCCTGCTCCTTCCACGCCGTGCCGTAGAGAAAGCCCGGAATCGGCGGCGGCGCGGCGCGCATACTCGGCACGAGTCATACCATGCGCAGACAGATGACGATGAAGACTCAGCCCCCGAACGCGAAGAGGCTTCGGGCAGTCGCCCTCAT
Organism: Thermoanaerobaculia bacterium; assembly: GCA_035542215.1. Lineage (GTDB taxonomy): Bacteria > Acidobacteriota > Thermoanaerobaculia > UBA5066 > UBA5066 > Fen-183. Next base: position 20,445 of record DATKLW010000023.1, read on the forward strand.
TGCCGCTCTTCTCATTCCGGCCCGGTTCGCCGCCGGCGCGCAGTCCCTCCCCACGATGGCCTTCACGGTGTCGATCGAGCGGCCCACGACGCATTACGTTCACGTCGAGCTCCGATGCGACGCCTCTCCGGGCGAAGTCCTCGACTTCAAGCTCCCGGCCTGGACTCCCGGCTACTACATGCTCGTGGACTACGCCCGGAACGTATCCGGTTTCCGGGCGCGCGACGGCGCGGGACGTCCCCTCGCGTGGGAGCAGACGTCGAAGAACACGTGGCGGGTGAAGGCCGAAGACGCGAAGGCCGTCGTCGTCGACTACGACGTCTACGCGTTTTCGCGATCCGTCGTCGAAAGCTCGGTCGACGACGGCCAGGCCTTCATCTCCCCCGCGAGCGTCTTCATGTACGTCGCCGGCCGGATCGGGCGTCCGGTGACCGTCACGCTCGCAACCCCCCGGGAGTGGCAGCGCGTTTCGACGGGCCTCGCACCCGTCGACGGGCGGCCGCGCACGTTCGCCGCGCCCGACTTCGACGTTCTCTATGACTCGCCCATTCTCGTCGGCAACCAGGAAGCGCTTTCCTTCGAGGTCCGCGGGATTCCTCACGAGTTCGTCGGCCGCGACCTCGGGAGCTTCGACCGGCGGCGCTTCGTCGCGGATCTCAAGGCGATGGTCGAGTCGGCGGCGGCCCTCTTCGGGGAGATTCCGTACACGCACTACGTCTTCATGGCCATCGGTCCGGGCGGCGGCGGTCTCGAGCACCTGAACTCACAGGCCATCACCTTCAGCGGCGACCGGCTCAACGACGCCGCCGAGTACAGGAAGGTGATGAGTTTCATTTCGCACGAGTACTTTCACCTTTTCAACGTCAAGCGGATCAGGCCCGTCGCCCTCGGTCCCTTCGACTACGACCGGGAAAACTACACGGACATGCTCTGGGTCTCCGAGGGCTTCACCGTCTACTACGAGGACCGGATCCTCCTGAGAAGCAGGTTCTACTCGGCGGAGGAGTACCTCGAGCGGCTACGCGGGATCCTCTCGCGCGTCGAGAACGAAACCGGACACCGGTATACGTCCGTCGCCCAGGCGAGCCTCAACGCCTGGAGCGGATATTTCGGCCACAACGAGCATCAGACGAATACAGGCGTCTCGTTCTACGACAAAGGCTGCGCGCTCGCGGCGCTTCTCGATCTCGCCATCCGGCAGGACACGAAAAACGAGAAGTCGCTCGACGACGTGATGAGGACTCTCTACCGGGTCTTCTACAAGGAAAAGAAGCGGGGCTTCACGGACGGAGAGTTCCGGGCCGTCTGCGAACAAACCGCCGGGGCCGCGCTTCCCGAGATCTTCGACGTCTACGTCAAGACGCCGGGCGACATCGACTATGCCAGGTACTTCGCCTGGGCCGGCCTCGACATCGATGTCCAGCCGCGCGAACAGCCCGGAGCCGCCCTGGGAGCCGAAACGGACGAGCGGGACCACTCTCTCGTCATCACGCGGGTCGAGCCGGACTCTGCGGCGAGTCGCGCCGGCCTCAGCAAGGACGACGAAATCCTGGCCATCGACGGCGCGCGCATGAACGGACGGAACCTGTCCGACCTGCTCAAGGTGAGCAGTCCCGGCCAGGGCGTCCGGCTCCTCATTTCCCGCCGCGGCCGCACGCGCGAGGTCGACGTCGTTCTCGGAGCGAGGCGGGAACGCAGCTTCCGCCTGAGCCCGATGAAGAGCCCGGACCCGCTTCAGGCGGCGATCCGCAAGAGCTGGCTGGCCGAGTGATCCGCCCCGTCTGCCTGGTCAGGGCCGCCGCGCTGCGGCCTTGCGCTTCGGCGGGCGCTTCGACCACGGGCGCCCCCTATGGCGCCGCCGGCCCCCGGAGGTCCGACTTCTTCGCGAGCAACATCCGTTCGTGCGCGAGCGCGAGCTTCTCGGCCTCCGGGAAGAGCGTGAGGGCCTTCTTGACCTGGACGTCGTTCTCGAGGCTCACCCGGTAGCCCGCCTCGTCTCCAAATCTGGCTGTCAGGATCTCAGCGCGGAGCGCCCGGTCCACGGTGAGCGGATCCTTCTCCCGGGTATACGCCGCCCTGGCGCCCTGCCCGGGCGTGAGCCCCGGCCTGGCGTCGACGAACCGGAAGAAATCGTCGCGCACGGCTTCGGTCACGGCGAAGTCCCGCGCGATCGCCGGGTGCTTCGCGAGGTAGTCGACCGCGAACTCGAAGAAGAGGCCGCGCGCGTAGAGCGTCGTGACGAAGGGTGAGAGCGCGGGCTCCTCCACGAAGACGTCCGGCGTGATGCCGCCGCCGCCGTACACGATGCGGCCGGCGTCCGTCCGGAACGACTCCTTCCTCCGCGAGGAAGAGGCGGCGGCGCCGCCCGTCTCGCCGGCGTCGCCGCCCTCCTCGTCCTCGGGCGAGAGGTACTCGAGGACGTCCTTGTAGTCGCGCTGGATGCATCGGCCGGACGGCGTGTAGTACTTTTGCGTGGTGAGCGCGAGGCCCGCGCCGTCCGTGAGGTTGTATTCGGACTGGACGAGGCCCTTGCCCCACGTCGTCTGGCCCGCGATGACGGCGCGGTCGTGATCCTGGAGCGCGCCCGCGACGATCTCCGAGGCGGACGCCGAGCCCTTGTTCACGAGGACGACGACGGGGATCCGCGCGTGCG
>DATKLW010000024.1:0-5261 GCA_035542215.1 Thermoanaerobaculia bacterium
CCGTTCGGGCCCATGACGGCGTGGACCTCGCCGGGCCTGATGACGAGGTCGATGCCCCGGAGGATCTCCGTGCCGTCCTCTTCGATGGAGGCATGGAGATTTCGGATTTCGAGAAGGTTTTGCTGGCTCACGGAAGCTCTAGTCCTTTTCCTGCTTGCTCAGCGACGGACGCACCGCCGCATTTCTTAGAAGGTGAATGGGCGCCGGCGCGCGGCCCCCGCTCTCTTTCACTCGAAGAAGTCTCTCTACGGACGGTGCCCATCAGCCCACCGACCCCTCGAGGGAGACACCGAGCAGCTTCTGCGCTTCCACCGCGAACTCCATCGGGAGCTCCTTGAGGACGCGCTTGGCGAAGCCGTTGACGATCAGGGAGACGGCGTCTTCCGCCGAGATCCCGCGCTGCATGCAGTAGAAGAGCTGGTCCTCGCCGATCTTCGACGTGGACGCCTCGTGCTCGAGCGTGGCCGAGCTGTTCTTGACCTCGATGTACGGGAACGTGTGCGCGCCGCACTGGTCGCCGATGAGGAGCGAGTCGCATTGCGAGTAGTTCCGGGCGCCCTCGGCCGACTTGAGGATCGTGACGCCGCCGCGGTACGTGTTCTGGCCGTGGCCGGCCGAGATCCCCTTCGAGACGATCGTCGACCGGGTGTTCTTCCCGATGTGGATCATCTTCGTGCCCGTGTCGGCCTGCTGGTAGTTGTTCGCGAGCGCGACCGAGTAGAACTCGCCGGAGGAGTCGTCGCCCATCAGGATGCAGCTCGGGTACTTCCACGTGATCGCCGAGCCGGTCTCGACCTGCGTCCAAGAGATCTTCGAGCGTTTCCCGAGGCACTTCCCGCGCTTCGTGACGAAGTTGTAGATGCCGCCCTTGCCCTCGCGGTCGCCCGGGTACCAGTTCTGGACCGTCGAGTACTTGATCTGGGCGTCGTCCAGCGCGACGAGCTCGACGACCGCCGCGTGGAGCTGGTTCACGTCGCGCTTCGGTGCCGTGCAGCCCTCGAGGTAGGAGACATAGGCCCCTTCCTCGGCGACGATGAGTGTGCGCTCGAACTGGCCGGTCTCGGCCTGGTTGATCCGGAAGTACGTCGAGAGCTCCATCGGGCAGCGGACGCCCTTCGGGATGTAGCAGAACGACCCGTCCGAGAAGACGGCCGAGTTCAGCGCCGCGAAGAAGTTGTCGCGGGACGGCACGACGGAGCCGAGCCACTTCCGCACGAGGTCCGGGTGCGTGTGCACGGCCTCGGAGAACGAGCAGAAGATGATCCCGACCGAGGCGAGCTTCTCGCGGAACGTCGTCGCGACGGACACGCTGTCGATGACCGCGTCGACGGCGACGCCGGCGAGGACCTCGCGCTCCTTGAGGGGGACGCCGAGCTTCTCGTACATCGCGAGGAGCTCGGGGTCGACGTCCGCGAGGCTCTTCGGGCCTTCCTTCGCGGACTTCGGCGCGGCGTAGTAGACGATCTTCTGGTAGTCGATCGGCGGGTACGAGACGCGCGCCCACGTCGGCTCTTCCATCGTGAGCCAGTGCCGGTAGGCCTTGAGGCGCCACTCGAGGAGCCACTCGGGCTCGTTCTTCTTCTTCGAGATGAGCCGGACGACGTCCTCGGAGAGGCCGGCCGGGATCGACTCCGTCGCGACGTCCGTCACGAAGCCGTGCTGGTACTCGCGTTGCGTCAGCTCGTTCAGGAGGGCGTCGCTCACGCGAGGCTCCTTCCGGGGGCCGATGCGACCGTCGGGAGCGCTCGTGCCTGCAGGGAGAGCCGCGGCGGAAGCGGGTGCGTCATGTCCGCGAGCGTGAGCTGCTCGAGCGAGGCACGGATCGTGTCGTTGATGACCTGCCAGTTCGGCCGCGTCGAGCAGAAGCTCTCGTGCTCGCACCGGACGGCGCCGCCGCACTCGGTGATGGAGACGGGGCCTTCGAGCGCCGCGATGATCGACGCGACCGTGACCTCGCGCGCCGGCAGCGCGAGCGAGTAGCCGCCCCGGGTGCCCCGGTGCGAGACGAGGAGGCCGCCGTGCGAAAGCTGCTTGAGGAGCTTCCCGACGGTCGGCAGCGGCAGCCGCGTGTCCTGCGCGAGCTCACGTGCCGTGTACGCCGGCCGATCCTGGTGCGCCGCGAACTGCGTCAGCAGCAGGATCCCGTAGTCGGTCATCTTGGTCATTCGGAACATCGTGGTCTCCCCGGCCCGAATACCGAACCGGATCAGTACTGTATGAAATAGGACGAATTCGGTCAAGAGGGCGAGAAAGAGAGATAAAAGACTTTCTTAGAAAGGGTTAGTGAGACCCATTCGCAACCGCAAATGCCCCGTAGCCGACGACGCTGTCGGGGTCGCCGGCGGTATCGCCCGAGGTCCGGAGGTCGAGGAGCTCGAAAGGGAGGTCCTTGCGGCGGGCCAGCTCCATCAGGCCCCGGAGCGGATAAAAGCCGCAAGCGTCGTCGCCCGAGAGCATTTCGGGCCTCCTCGAGAGGACCGTGTCCGCCGTGCGGCGGTCGAGGCGGCGGGCCGTCGCGAGGTCGTGGTAGTGGCTGAGGTCCGTGCTCACGAGGACGAGCGTCCCTTCTTCGCCGAGAAACTCGCCGATCAGGTCCGCCGAAAGCCGCGCGGACTCCTCGGAGACGGCGACCGGGAGGAGCGTGAAGCCTTCGCCGAGGACGCGCTGCAGGAAGGGGAGCTGGACCTCGAGGGCGTGCTCGGGGGCGTGCGGCCGGTCGTCCACGGCCGCGCCGCACGCCACCGCGCGGGCGCGGAGCGCCGGATCGATCGGGACCTCGCCGAGCGGCGTGGCCCAGGCTTCGGCGGCGGGCACGACGGCGCCGCGCACCGCGACGCGATGCACGGGTCCGAACGCAACGACCCGGGCAATCGACGAGACATGCGGGAGGAGTCGGGCGTATGCGCTGGCGGCGATCGGGCCGGAGTAGATCGTCCCGGCGTGCGGGACGACGAGCGCGAGAGGGAGCGGGCCGGGCGCGGGGTCCGCGGCGGCGAGCAGCGCGTCGATGTGCCGCGCGAGCGCTCCCGGTTCTGCCGGATAGAACATTCCGGCGACGGCGGGGCGGCGGACGCGGGAGGGAAGCGGATCGCCGCGCTTCACGAGGCCGCCAGATGTACGGGCAGGCGCCGAGAGCCCCAGGAACCGGGAAATTCTTCGAACGTTCCCGGGCAGGCCGCTCCGCAGGAGCCACAGAGTCCCCCTGCGGCGAGGGACCATTCGAAGATCTCGTATCCATTGCGCCCGATGAGGCGCGAGCCGCACTGAGCGCAATCGGTGCTCTGCCCTTCGGGGTCGTGAACGTTGCCGGTGTAGACGTACCGAAGGCCGTTCCTCCGCGCGATCTCGCGGGCCCTCCCGAGCGTCGCGGCGGGTGTCGCACTCACGTCGCGCATTTTCCAGTCCGGATGGAACGCTGTGAAGTGATGCGGCACGTCGGGCCCGAGGTGTTCGAGCACCCATTTCGTCATCGCGTCGATCTCCGCCACGGAGTCGTTCAGACCGGGAATCAGAAGCGTCGTGATCTCCGTCCAGACCTTCGTCTCCTTCACGAGGTACTCGAGGGTCTCGAGGACCGGCTGGAGATGCGCGCCGCACGTCTTCGCGTAGAAGTCCTCGGTGAACGCCTTGAGGTCGACGTTCGCGGCGTCCATGGCGGCAAAGAGCTCCGCGCGGGGATCGGGCGAGACGTAGCCCGCCGTCACGGCGACCGTCTTCACACCCGCCTCGCGGCACGCCGCGGCGACGTCGATCGCGTACTCCATGAAGACGACGGGGTCGTTGTACGTGAACGCGACGCTCCGGCAGCCGAGCTCGACGGCGGCGGCCGCGATGCGCCGGGGCGTGGCGTCGGCGGCGAGCGTGTCCATCTCGCGCGACTTCGAGATGTCCCAGTTCTGGCAGAAGCGGCAGGCGAGGTTGCAGCCCGCGGTCCCGAACGACAGGACGGACGTGCCCGGCAGGAAGTGGTTGAGGGGCTTCTTCTCGATCGGGTCGACGCAGAAGCCGCTCGACCGGCCGTACGTCGTGAGGACGATTTCCCCGCCGCGAGCGGCCCGGACGAAGCAGTGGCCTTCCTGGCCCTCCTTCAGCCGGCAGTAACGCGGGCAGACGTCGCACTGGATCCGGTCGCCCTCGGCGTGCCAGTGCCGCGTCGGGTGGAAGGCGTCTGCCGTGAAGCCCATCTCGCGCCCCGCTCCCGGAGAATATGCACCCGTTCGACGCGGCGGGCCAGGGTCAGGGCCTGGGCTCCGGCTTCTCGAACAGCCAGCCGATCCCGGTGAGGATCCCGTTGATCACGGCGATCCAGAGGAGCACGTCGAGGAGGACGAGCATCGCCGCGAGGCCGATGTCTTTCGTGGCGCCGAGCGTCGTGATCGGTGCGAAGACGTAGAGGAGCGCCGGACGCGGCCTTCGCGGGTGGTCGAGGAACGCCATGTAAAGAAAGCCGAGCGTCGGAAAGAAGACGCTCGGCGGGATCGACAGCGCCATCCGCGCGCCGAACGGCGGCCCGAGCCGCCGCCGGCGATACATGTTGTCGATGGCCACGGAGCGGAGTCTATTTCGCGAACACGTCCTCGACGGGCGTGATCGTGACGGCGTCCGCCTTGATGCCGAGCTTCAACGCCCCGATGACCTTGTCCTCGTCGAGGAGGACCTTCGGCTTCTCGCCGTCGTACTTGATCGGGGAGAACGCGTCGGCGACGAGGGCGGCCTTCAGGCCCTCCGCGTCCTTCGTGACGATCACGACCGACAGATCCTTCGCCTGGAGGTGTTTCCTGATCGCGGCGTTCACGTCGGCGCGCGTGAGCTTCGACAGCTTCGCGCGCATGTCGGTCACGTAGTCGGGCAGGCCATACCACTTCTGGTCGAGGGCGTAGCCGAGCTGATCGTCCTGCGTCGCGGTCAGGAGATAGACGTTCTTCATGAGGTAGTCGCGCGTCGTCTGGAAGTCCTCCTCCGACAGCCCGTTCTCGACGAGCGCGTGACGTCGATCGGGAAGCCGAAGGAGATCGCGGTCGCCCGGCGACGGCGCCCTTCGCCGCAAGGCCGGAATCGGCGGGCAGCTTCGCGAGGCCTGCCTTCAGGCGCGCAGCGAGCTCGTCGGGAACATCGCCTGCCACGCCCACCGTCAGGTTCGCGCGCGCATACGAAGGAGAGCCCGAGATGTTTACGGATCAGTCCGGCTCGGGGCAGAAGTCCGAGAAACCGCGGCCGGACTCGCGCCGGGCGATGGGATCCTGGATTTCGCGCGGGAGAAC
>DATKLW010000025.1:0-10802 GCA_035542215.1 Thermoanaerobaculia bacterium
CGCCAGGGCGTCACGAACGTCGTCGGCAACGGCCTCGTGATCGACCCGCGCGCGATGCTCTCCGAGATGGAGAGCCTGCGCGCCGCCGGCGTCCGCATCGAGGAGAACCTGCTGATCTCGGATCGCGCCCACGTGATCCTCCCGACGCACGCCCTCCTCGACGGCGCGCGCGAAAAGGCGCTCGGCGGCGCGAACATCGGGACGACGTCGCGCGGCATCGGCCCCGCATACGAGACGAAGGCGAACCGCACCGGCGTGCGCATGGCCGACCTCGTCGACGCGGACCGCTTCCGCGATGTCGCGCGGCCCGTTCTCGAGCACCACACCGCGGTCCTCTCGCATTTCTACGGCGTCGCCGTGGCCCCGGTCGAGGAGACGCTCGGCACGTACGTCGAATGCGGGAAGAAGCTCGCGCGCTTCGTGACGGACACGAGCGCATGGCTGAACGCGCAGCTCGCCTCCGGCAAGAAGCTCCTCTGCGAGGGCGCCCAGGGCGTGATGCTCGACGTCGACCACGGCACGTACCCGTTCGTGACGTCCTCCTCGTGCGCGGCGGGGGGCGCCTGCACGGGCCTCGGAATTCCACCGTCGGCGCTCGGAGCCGTCGTGGGCGTCATGAAGGCCTACACGACGCGCGTCGGCTCCGGCCCGTTTCCGACCGAGCTCTTCGACGACCTCGGCGAGCGGATCCGCGCGCGCGGGAACGAGTTCGGGACCGTCACGGGCCGCCCGCGGCGCGTGGGCTGGTTCGACGCCGTCGTCGCGAAGACGGCCGTGCGCGTCTCGGGCCTCGACGGCATCGCCCTCACGAAGCTGGACGTCCTCGACGACCACGACGAGATTCGCATCGCGACGGGCTACACGATCGGCGGCAGGGCCGCCTCCGAGATCCCCGCTCGCGCAGACCACTACGAGCTCGCGCAGCCGGTGTACCGCACGTTTCCGGGCTGGAAGACGTCCACCGCCGGCATCGAGAGCTGGGACGCACTCCCCGCCCGCGCCCGTGAGTACGTGACGGCGCTTGAGGAGATCGTGGGCGCGAGGGTCGTCATCCTCTCGACGGGGCCGAAACGCGAGGAAACGATCATCCGCGGCGGCACCGTCCTCGACGCCTGGCTGAAGAACGTTCCGGTCGCGCTGCGCGGGTGACGCCGCTTCGCGCGCCCGCGGGCGTCGGGTAGACTCGCCCGGCCTGGGCCGTTAGCTCAGTTGGTTAGAGCACCGGCCTTTTAAGCCGGGAGTCGTGGGTTCGAGTCCCACACGGCCCACCATTCCTCACCCCCCGACGAACCCGAACTGCCCGCCTCGTGACGCCGCCCGGGTGTCTCATTTTTCACCTGAAGGCCCCGTCTGTGTCGTAGGATGAAGTTTCGAAGCCGACAGGAGGTGCCCAATGGGTTTCGGAGGGCAAGCCATGGCCATCTCTGCCTCGAAACGGAGTCTGCGTATCAGAGCCTCCGCCGAGGCGTTCGAAATCCTGCGGTCGAACGGCAGCCCGAAGATCTCGAGCGCGGAGCTGCTGAAACACTCGGTCCGCAGCAATCACGAGCCCCATCCGCGTGTCGTCCGCGAAGTGCACCAGGCCCTCGTGGAGGTGCGCGACGCCCAGCCGAAGAAGCCGCCGTCCGCGCTCAAGAAGATCTCGGGGATCTTCTCGAGAAAGGTCGAGCCCGAAGCCCCGTCGGTCGACGACGTCGTCAGGCGCTTCGAGCAGGCGTTCATCCAGCCGGACTGACGGACGACCCGAAAGCCGCTAGAATCCGACGCTCCTCGGGTGCCCCCATCGTCTAGCGGCCCAGGACGCCACCCTTTCAAGGTGGAGATCGAGGGTTCGAATCCCTCTGGGGGTACCACTCTTATCCCTCCGGGCCAGAGCGACTTCCCTGCCTCTTCCGGCTCGCCGCCCCCTGAGCCACCCCGGGGAGAAGCCTTCCCACGGACCGAACCCGCGCGGCTGGCACGGGTCATGCGTGTTTTCCGGCAGGGCGGTGAACCCGGAGGAGTCCACCATGACGATGACCGAGCTCGTCGGAACGCTGGAAGGCCAGGGGTGGCGGTTTCAGGAGCGCGGCGGGCACGTGAGCGTGCATGTCCCGGCACCCCGTCCCCCCGAGGCCGACGGGATTCTCCTCGAGCTCTCGCGCAGGCGCGTCGAGGCCATCGGCTTCCTCAAGGCGCGGGCCGATTCGAACCGGCTGCGTGATCTGCTCGGCCTCGCCGAGATCCCCGTCTTCCGGCTCACGCCTCCCCCTGAGGCGAGCGTCCTGACGTTCCCGGCGCAGATCAAGAGCACGCGGGCTGCGTCCGTCCGCCGCCGCTCGTAGCGCGACCCGCCGCTTGCGATCTCGCCGCGGGGCCCCGCGAGGAACTCGCGGGGCCCCTGCCGCTCACTGGATGACGTCGATCGCTTCACCCAACACCTCCTGCCGCCGGAGGCCGTGGGCGGACGCTCGACACCCGACCCAGCCGCGCCGCATCACGAGCCCGGCGCTTTTTCGGGCGGGATGCTAATGCCGCGGGCGCGGCGGCGTGCGCGAACGGGCGGGATGCGGGTGCATCATGCCTCCCCGACGATTGACGGGGATCTAATCAATTTTTTTGAAAGACGCGCCGCGACGTCTGGCGGCCACGAAGCGCTGCTCCAGAATGCGCGCGCCGCTCGACGCGCCACGCCGGATCGAGCAGGCGGCCGTCCGCCGCCCCGGCGTATCCTTGGACGATCTTTCAGACACCCGGAGGCGGAATGGCTCTCTTCGGCAAGGGCGGCGGGGCCGGCGGCGGGCTGAAGTCCGGCTTTCGCGACATGAAGTGGGGCGACCAGCCGCGCAAGGACATGGAAGTCCTCGACGACCACGGCGACGAGAAGTTCTGCCGGCTCGCGAATGACGACCTCACGTGGAGCGGCGCGCCGCTGGAAAAAGTCATCTACCTGTATTGGGAGAACCGCCTTTCCGACGCCTACATCGAGATCGGTCCCTCGGCCGCCGACCGGGTCCTCAAGGACCTGATGGACGGCTGGGGGCGGCCCGTGCAGCCGAACAAGTTCATCGAGGACTACGTCTGGCACAACAAGGCCACCGGGCCCGAGGCGACCGAGGCGCTCTTCAGCCGCAACCCGTCGACGCGCGGCGCGACGCTCACCATCTCGAGCAGCTACATCAAGACGAAAAAGGCGCTCGCGAAGGGCAAACGCTGACCGTCCGGCCGGCCGCTACGAGCCGCACTGCTCGGAGGCGCTCGCGACCGCCGCTTCGGTTCCGCCCAGGAGCTTCCAGTCCCCGCCCATGGACGTCGACCCGTCCGTGAGGTCCTTGCGGTCGGGGTTCGTCCGCGCGCCGCGGACTCCCGGCGGCGCCTGCACGAGCGTGTGGAACGTGACGATCTCCCCCGGCGGAACGAGCGCCGTGTCCGGCGTCGCCTGACCGCTGGCGAGGTAGAGGCCCCGGCTGTCGAGGATCTTCACGGTGATCACGATGTTGCACGCCGTCTTGTACCCGCCATTGCGGATCGTCCCGTTCACCCGCACGGCCCCCGCGCCGTCCACGACCCCGTCGTTCGTGACGGTGGAGACGTGAACGCTCGCCGCGGACTCGGACGCCGGCTGCGGAGCGGAAACGTCCGACCCGGCGGCCGGGGTGGCCGCCGGCGCGGGCGACGACGTGGACGGGCTGCCGCTGATCGTCACGAGCGACCCTTTCCCGCCGGTGCCGAGACGCCGCTCGCGCGCGACGTCCTGCAGCGTGCGCGGCCCGGCGGAGGCGGGGCGGGGGGTGGGAGTGGGAGTGAGCGTGGGTTGCGGCGCCGGCGTGGCCGCGGCCGCCTGGAGCAGGACGAGCCCGAGCGCGAGGAAGCTCAACGGCACTCCTCGGAGAAATCCAGCACGTCGCCCTCGACGCGCGCCACGTGCGTCCAGTTCGTCCGCGCCGGCCCTTCCGCGAGCACGTCTGCGGGCCGCTCCTGCGAGCCGCGCACGCCCGCGGGCACCCTCACGCGGCCGCCGAATGGAACGGACTCGCCCGGAGCGACGACTTTCAGGTCCGTCGTCGTCTCTCCCTTCGAGAGAAGCACGCCGTGCTCGTCGAACGTGCGGAAAAAAAGACGCACGTGGCACGCCGGAACGCGCCCGGTGTTTCGCACCTTCCCGTAGACCGAGAGGAGCCCGTCGGCGACGACCCCGTTGTCCTGAAGTTCCTCGACCTTGAGCGGGCCCTGCGCCTCGGGGAGGGCCGCCTCGAAGGGCGCGCTCCTGGGCGTCACGAGCTTGCGGTCCCGCGCGAGGTCGGCGAGCGACCGGTGCTGCGCCGCTTCCGCCGGAGTCGGCGCAGGTGTCGGCGCCGGTGTCGGCGCCGGTGTCGGCGAAGGCGTCGCCGCGGCGGCCGCGGCGAGAAGCAACGGGCCGAGCGCGAAGGGCATCCGTTGATTATCCGACAACGGCCCGGGCCGCGATCTTCACCCCGAATACCGCCTCGAAAAGCTTCCCCTTCTTCTTCAAGGCCCAGAGCTCGAGGTCGCAGGCCGATCGCGCGCCGAGCGTGACATGCGCCTTCTTGCCGCGCAGCGAGACGCGCACGCGTTTCACGAGTCCGCGGTGAGTCCGGTCCAGCGCGTCGGCCACCCGGAGGAGCGCCGCGAGCTTCTCGACGACCGGCTTCTTCCACGGGTCGAGCGAGCGGAAGGCCTCGTGCGAGGCGTCGGGCGGCGCCTTTCGGTGGTAACGCGCGACGAGCGCGATGACCTCGACCTCGTCCTGCGTGAAGCCCTTGAGGTCCCCGTGCCGGATCAGGTAGTGCGAGTGGTGGTGGTGGCGCGCATAGGCGACCGACAGCCCGAGGTCGTGCAGGAGGGCCGCGTGCTCGAGCCACTCGCGCTCGAGGCCCGTGAGCTGGTGGAGGGCGTGCGTCTGGTCGAAGAGCGCGAGGGCGTGGTCGCGCACGCGTTCCGCGTGGCGGGCCCCGACGGCGGAGCGGGCCGCGAGGCGGCGCACGGACTCGCGCCGGACGTTGCGTTCGCCCGGACGCCCGCCGGAGGGAACCGGGGACTCGAGGACGAGCGCGTCGCGAAGCGAGCGTTCCGACGCGAGGAGCGTCTCGATCCCGAACGCCCGGAACAGCTCCTGAAGGAGGATCACGCCCGCGGTCACGATGTCCGCGCGGTCCGCGTCGAGGCCCGCGATGCGCGCCTTCTGCTTGAGTGTCGACGCGACGAGGAGCCGCACGACCCTCTTCAGGTCGCGTCGCGTGAGAGAGCGGTGCCCGGCGCCGGGGCCCGCGCGGCCGTTGAGGTGCGCCGCGATCTCCGCGGCGGCGAGGATCGTGCCCGAGGTCCCGACCGCCGTCTTGATCTTCGCGCGGCGCACGGGCTTCTCGAGGCGTGCGAGACGCGAGCGGATCGTCTTGCGGAGGGCCCGCTCCTCCCGGGGCGAGAGCGGATCCGACGAGACGTGGAGGTCCGTCAGGCGAACGGCGCCGAGGTCGAGGCTCTCGGCGATCAGGATCTTCTCCCCCGTCGCGACGACGACCTCCGTCGAGCCGCCGCCGATGTCGAGGACGAGAAGCGGATCGCACGACGGAGGCAGGTCCGCGCGCACGGCGCGCGTGATGAGCCGCGCCTCCTCCTCGCCCGAGATGACGGCGAGGCGGAGGCCCGTTTCCCGGCGGACGCGCCGGACGAGCTCTCCCCCGTTGGACGCCTCGCGCACGGCACACGTCGCGACGGCCGCGATCGAGTCGGCGCCGGCCGCGCGCGCGAGCGCCGCGTAGCGCGCGAGGCAGTCGAGGCCGTCCTCCATCGCTTCCTCGGAGAGCGCGCCCTCGGCGAGCGTCTGCTGGCCGAGCCGGACCATCTCCTTCTCGCGAAGGATCTCGACGGCGTGCCCCGGATCGTCGGGGTCGCGCCGCGCGACGAGGAGCTTGATGGAGTTCGACCCGACGTCGATCGCCGCGAGGATTTTGCCGGCCGCCATCTTCCACGGAACGTTATCGCAGGTTCTGTAATCTCCGGATGAAGATGGGCGTCTTCCCCTTGCACGACCGGCCGCGACTCTGGGGTGTCGCCGTCTCGCACTATCAGGTCGAGGGCGGCGACCCGTGCGACTGGACGGCCTGGGAGGAAGCGGGCCGCACGAAGGGCGGCGCGTGCGGGCGCGCCGCGGGCTCGTGGGAGCGCTACGAGGAGGACGCAGGCCTCGCGGCCGCCGCCGGCGCGAACGCGTTCCGGTTCTCGGTCTCGTGGAGCCGCGTCGAGCCGCGGCGCGGCGCGTGGGACGACGCGGCGCTCGAGCGATACGGGCGCTTCGTCGACCGGCTCCTCACCCGCGGCCTCGAGCCCGTCGTCACGCTCCACCATTACACGCACCCGGTCTGGTTTCACGAAGAGACGCCCTGGACGTCGCCTGCTTCGGTCGAGTCGTTCGCGCGCTTCGCGCGAAAAGTCGCCGCCGCGCTCGCGCCGCGGGTCCGCGTGTGGATCACCCTGAACGAGCCGCTCGTCTTCGTCCTCGGCGGCTTTCTCGACGGTCAGATCCCGCCGGGAGTCGCCAGCTCCCGCAGCGCGAGCCTCGCCCTCGGGAACCTCTTCGCGGCGCACGCGGCGGCCGCGGCGGAGGTCCACGGAGTCTCGCCACACGCCGCGGTCGGAATCGCGCACAACGTGATGGACTTCGCGCCGCTCAGGCCGCGCGGACCCTTGGACCGGGTCCTCGCCGCCCACGCGCGGCGGCTTTACAACCGCGGATTCCTCGATGCGTTCGCGAGCGGGACGTGGGACCTCTGGATCCCCCCCTTCACGCGCCTGAAGGGCCGGCTTCCCTCCCTCCGGAACTCGCTCGACTTCGTGGGCGTGAACTACTACTCCCGCCTCCACGTCGCGTGTCCCGCGGCGACGCGCGTCCTCTCCCGATTCGAGTACCGCGACCCGCGCGGACGGGGCCTGACCGACAACGGCTGGGAGATCGCGCCCGAGTCCTTCGGCCCGCTCCTGCGCGAGGCGGGCGCGCTCGGTCTCCCGCTCCTCGTGACCGAGAACGGCCTCGCGGACGGCGACGACTCGCGGCGCCCCGGATTTCTGAGGTCGCACGTCGAGGCGCTCCTCGAGGCCGGGCGCTCGGGCGTCGAGATCGCCGGGTACCTCCACTGGTCGCTCGTCGACAACTTCGAGTGGCTGGACGGGTACGGTCCGAAGTTCGGCCTCTACTCGGTCGACCGCGAGACTCTCGAACGCCGGCCGCGGCCCTCGGTCGCGGTTTTCCGCGATCTAGGCAAGTCGTTCCTCGCAGAGGCCTTGCCGGAGCGGCATGCACAGAAACTTGTGCACATTTAACAGGGCCCAAACGCTCGATTCACCCGCTCCGCACCTCCGGGCCCCATCTTCCGCGGGCAGGAGGGCTCCGAAATGCTCCTGGCCGACTTCCACATCCACTCCACCTGGTCGGACGGGCGCCTCCCCATCCCGGAGATCGTCGACGCATTCGGGCGCACCGGCCACGACGTCATCGCGATCACGGACCACGTGGTCAACGAAGACTCCCTCCTCGGGAAAATCGCCCACTCCTGCCGGCTCTCGATCACGAAAGACAACTGGGACGCCTATCGCTCCGAGATCGAGCGGGAGACGAAGCGGGCGTGGGACGAGTACCGCATGGTCGTCCTTCCCGGCGTCGAGCTCACCCGGAACGCGATCACGGGCAAGCGGTCGGCACACGCCCTCGCGCTGAACCTCGACCGCTTCGTCTCCGCGGACGGGCCGGTCGAGGAGATGCTCACGCGGGCGCGCGAGGCGGGGGCGATCACCGTCGCCTGCCACCCGAACGAGCAGTCGGACTGGTTCGCGAACACGTTCTACCTCTGGAACCGCCGCAAGGAGGTCGCTTCTCTCGTGGACCTCTGGGAGCTCGCCTGCCGCTGGGACCTTTTCCCGCAGGTCTCGCGCGCGCGTCTCCCCTATCTCGGGAACAGCGACTTCCACGACCGCCCGCACCTCTGGGCCTGGAAGACGCTCATGCAGTGCGAGAAGACGCCCCGGGCGGTCGTCGCGGCCCTGCGCTCGGGCCTCGGCCTCGGCGTCACGCGCCTCCTCGCGCCCTCGCCCGCCGCGTCGCGGATCCCGAGCGAGACGCAGCCGCTCCAGCCGTGCCCGGTCCTTCCGGGCTTCGTGAACCCGGCGGCGGCGTGAGGCGCCCATGACGCTCACGATCGCGCTCCTCGTCCTCGCCGCCGCGGGCGGCCTCGTGACGACGCTCCAGACCGGCCTCGTCCTGCGTTTCCTCGGGAGAAAGCGCCCTTTCGCGCCCGGCCCGCGCGAGCGGGCCGCGAGCGTTTTCCGGCCGGGCGATTCCACGGAGACGCCACGGGTTTCCGTCCTCAAGCCACTTTCGGGGCTTGACGACGGCCTCGAGGAGAACCTCGCCTCCTTCGCCTCTCTCACTGGCGTCACGTACGAGGTCATTCTCTCGGCGGCTCGCGCCGACGACCCGGCCGTCGCGGTCGCGCGGAAGGTGATGCGGCGCTTCCCGGCGACTCCGTTCCGGCTCGTCGTCGGAGGCGGGACGGGGATCCGGCTCGCGAACCCCAAGGTGGACCGCCTCGTGGCGGCTTCCCGCGAGGCGCGCGGCGAGATCCTCTACGTGTCGGACTCGAACGTGCGCGTCCACGCCGCGGACGTCGCGCGGATCGTCGAGTCGTTCGACGACCCGGTCGTCGGGTGCGTTTCGAGCCTCTTCACGGGCGCGGTCTCGCGCTCCTTCGGCGCCGTCGTCGAGAGCCTCCACCTCCTGACGTTCGTCCTTCCGGGAGCCGTTCTTGCGGAGTTCGGCGGCGTCCCGTGCGTCGTCGGCAAGTCGATGGCGCTCTCCCGCCGGGCCCTCGACGCGATCGGGGGGTTCGCGGCCTTCATAGACGTTCTCGCCGAGGACCAGGCGATCGGCTGCGCCGTGAAGGGCGCCGGCCTGAAGGTCGTCCTGAGCCCCGTCGTCGTCCGGAACGTCACGACGCACCGGACGCTCTCCCGCGCGCTCGGCCGGCAGGTCCGCTGGGGGAAGATCCGCTTCTCGTTCTCGAAGCTCACGTACACGGGCGAGCTGCTGCTGAACCCGTTCCCGATCGCCCTCCTCGCCTGCGCGGCGGCCCTCGCGCTCTCCCCGCGAGCCCTCCCCCCCTCGGCCGTCCTCGCAGGCGCACTCCTCCTCCTCCGCCTCGCGCAGGGCTTCGCGCTCGCGCGCGCGGCGCGCGCGGACCAGACGTTCGGCCAGCTCCTCCTCGTGCCCGCCAAGGACGTCCTCCAGCTCGTGGCGCAGGCGCTGCCGTACTTCTCGAAGGAGGTCGACTGGCAGGGCCACCGCGCTCGGCTCGGCCCGGGGACGCTCCTCCTGCCGTCGCGTCACGCGGCGGCCGCAGCCTGACGTGAAGAGTTTGTAAAGAAACGCCGGCACCTCTTTTCAGGCGGCTCGCGTCCACGCAGACTTCCGCCAGGAATCCGGAACGTTGCGCCTGAGCTGCACGCGCTGCCCCGAGTCGAACCCGCCTCTCGCGGCGGCGTGCGGCGGCTGCGGCCGCCGCCTCTGGAAGGACCGCGTCGTCGACCTTCTGCTCGTCGCGGGCCTGGCCGTCTGCGCAGCCCTCTATCGCAGGCTCGTTCCCTGAGAACCACCCGGGGCGAGGCCCCACCGCAAGGCCGCTTCCCGGGAAGCGGCGGAGGCAGAAATGGCTCTTGACATCGTGACCACGGGCGCCGTGCACGTCATCACGCTCGAGGGAAGAGTCCTGACGGAGATCGCGCAGGACCTGAAGCCTCAGTTCGACGCGTACGCGGCCGCGACGCCCGGTCCGACGCTGATCGACATGTCCGGTGTCCGCTACGTCAGCTCCTATCTCGTCGGCGTCCTCGTGGAATTGAACTCGAGGCTTTCCGCGAAGGGATTCGCGATGCACTTCGCCGGCATGGATCCCCGGCACCGGCTGGTCCTGAAGATCTCGGGGCTCGAGGGACTCTTCCAGTTCCACGAGTCGCGCGCCGAGGGGATCGCGGCCCTGGCCGCCGGGCGCGCCGCAACGGACTGAAAAAGCGGCCCCCGGAGTCCCGGGGGCCCATGGAGGAGCGTTGCGGGCACGCCCCGAGGGCGCCCGGAGGATCAGAAGTAGAAGACCTGCATCTGGACGGTGAACTCGTTGGTGGCGTAGCCGACCTTCGGGGTCACCTTCTGCCACCAGACCTTGATGTTGAAGTTGTTCAGGTATTTGGGGTACGGGTACCAGTTGAAGCCGACGGCCACGCGGTGCTCGTTCTTGGGCTGGTTGGCCGGCAGGGTGAAGTTCTTCTCCTCGTAGCGGGCGATCGGGGCCACAGAGATGCCCTTGAAGTAGACGCCTGCCTCGACGGATTCCGTGTTCTGCTCGGGGAGCGACGTGAGGAGCTTGTTGCCGTTGATGTACTGCCAGGCGAGCGTTCCCTCGACCGAGCCGAATGCCGTCGGGAAGTCCGCGAACAGGTCGGCCGAGCCGAACTGGTAGTCGCCCTGCGCGTCATAGGCCGCGCCGAGAGCCAGGATCTTCCGCTTGCCGAAGTTCGCGCCGGCGTACGACGGCAGGGCGTAGACCTCGGTGTCGAAGAAGTTGTACTGGAGGCGCTCCGTGATGCGGAACGAGTTCCGCGCGCCGGGCGCACGGTAACCCGACAGGAGGGCCGACCGGTACTCGAGGCGGTCATTGAAGAAGTAACCGCGGGCCATGAAGCCCGTGTCGCGACCGGACTGGTTCTGCAGCGCGCTGGTCTGCACGGTGTTGTAAGCCGACTGGTCGAGCATGAAGGTC
>DATKLW010000026.1:0-3087 GCA_035542215.1 Thermoanaerobaculia bacterium
GTGTGGCGGACGTTCCGCGCGGGCGTCGCGGCGGTCCTGACCGGCTCGATGGAGCGCATCATCCCCCGCTCCGTCACGACGCTGGGCGGCGCGAGCATGTTCCTGAGGAAGAAGAGCATCGCCTGGGGCAGCGATCCGGCGGACGTCTTCCCCGCGCGGGTCGGCGTCGACTCCGAACGCTTCGGGCCCGGAAAACGCTCCGCCGAGCTTCGGGCGAAGCTCGGCCTGAAGGGCCCGACCGTGCTGTTCGCCGGCAGTTTCGACGTTCATCCCGACCTCGTCTTCTTCGCGGAATCCCTGCGGGCGCTCTTCAGAGAGGCGCCCGAGGCGCAAGTCCTCGTCGTCGGAGGGGGGTTCGGGCGGAATCGGCTCGTCGAGCTCCTCGGCAAGGACGCTCCACCGAACGCGATCGTCATGACCGAAGGCCTCGTGCCCTTTCACGAGATGCCCGCGTACGTGGCTTCCTCGGACATCGCCGCACTTCCCTTCCGCGACACTCCCGTGAACCGCTGCAAATCGTCCCTCACCCTGCTCGAGTCGATGGCGTCGGGGCTCCCCTGTGTCACGCACGACGTCGGCGACATCGGCTGGATGCTCGGGGATGGCGGCGTCGTCGCCCCCGCCGGCGACCCGGCGGCGTTCGGACGGATCCTCGCCGATCTCGCAAAGGACGCCGGGCAGCGGGCCCGACTCGGCGCGAGGGCGCGCGAACGCGCCGCGACCCGCTTCAACTGGGCGGCGTCGGTAGACTATCTCGAGGCCGCGTACTACCACGCCGTCGCGCGCCGCCGTCCGCGGGAGGTCGCGTGAAGGTCCTCCTCGCGAACGCTCCGACCCGCGTTCCGGCCGGAGACGGCCGGGAGCTCTTCTACGTCAAGGCGGGAAGCCGCTGGCCGTTCTCGATCGAGAAGAAGCCGTCCGAGCCCTGCCGCTACGTGCCGTTCCCGTTCTCGCTCGCATACCTCGCGGCGCTCCTCGAAAAGGACGCCGTCCCGGTCGACGTCCTCGACGCGGTCGCGCTGAACCTCCCCGAGGACGAGTTCGTCGCGCGCTGCGTCGCGACGGCTCCCACCCTCGTCGTCATGGAGGCGACGACGCCGACGATCGAGCACGACCTCGCGCTCTGCGCCCGCCTCAAAGAGGCGACGCACGCGACGATCGCCCTCGCGGGCGCGCACACCACCGTGTTTCCCCGGGAGACGCTGCTTTCGACCCGGTCCGTCGACTGGATCCTTACCGGCGAGTACGAGATGAACGCCCTCGAAGCGATCCGGATCGAGGCCGAGGGCGGGCCCGAACGGGATTCGAAGCTCGCCGCGGTCCGCGGTCTCGTGCGCGCGGCCTGTGTCGACGCGAAAGGCGAACGCGTCATCGTCGAGGGCCCTCCCGGCCTTCCGATCAAGGACCTCGACGCGCTGCCGTTCCCGGCACGTCACCTGTTCCCGACCCGCGAAGCGCCGTCCAGGTGGCCGTACTGGGACGGCTTCTGCCAGCGCCGGCCCGCCGTCCAGATGCACGCGAGCCGCGGCTGCCCGTTCAAGTGCACGTTCTGCCTCTGGATCTCGGTCATCTACGACCAGGGGCCGTACCGCACGTTCTCCGCCCGGCGGATCGTCGACGAAATGGAGGAGATCGTGCGGACGACCGGCGCGCGCGAGATCTACTTCGACGACGACATCTTCACGGTCCGCGAGGACCACGTCGTCGCCCTCTGTGAGGAGATCCTGCGGCGGGACGTGCGCGTCGCCTGGTCCGTCATGGGGGATGCGATGGCCATCACCGAGAAGGCGGTCGACGCGATGGCGAAGGCGGGCTGCATCGGGATGAAGTTCGGCGTCGAAAGCGCCGACCCCGAGGTCCTGAAGAAGCTGAGAAAGCCGATCAACATCGAGAAAGTCCGGAAGGTCGCGGGATGGTGCGCGGCGCGCGGCATCAAGACCCACGCGACGATCACCTTCGGCCTCGAGGCGGACACGCCGCAGACGATGCAGGATACGCTCGACTTCTGCTGCGACCTGCCGGTCGACTCGATCCAGTTCTCCACGACGACGCCGTTCCCGGGAACTGAGCATTACCGCAACGCGAAGGCGGCCGGGCTCATCGACGACCGGGACTGGTCGCGGTTCGACGGGGCGCGGTCGTCCGTCCTCACGTACGCCTCGATGCGCGCCGAAGACGTCGAGACGTTCACGCTGCGGGCACCGTCCGTCTGGCTCCGGGCCCGGCTCCGGGATCCGGCCTGGCTGGCCCGCCAGCTCAAGTACTTCGGGCGCGTCGCGGCGGACCAGGGGATCGCGGGCGTCGTCCGGCGCGCGGACAGGGGCGCCCGCCTTCTGTTCAACATGCCGAGGTGAGGACGAACGACTCCGGCCGGCCGCTGCGCGTCCTGATGCTGAACCACAACGTCGTGTGGCGCAGCACGTTCTTCCGCGCCTTCGGGTTCGCGCGGGAGCTCGCGGATCTCGGACACGAGGTCACCGTCGCGACGATCTCGGCGCGTCGCCGAATGCGCGCCGACACGTACGAGCTCGAGCGCGTGAGGATCGTCGAGACGCCGGACTGGGGAGCGGGCCCTGCGCGGACGGGTTGGGATCCGTTCGACGCGCTCTGGCGCACGCGTCGCTTCCGCCCGGAGGCCTTCGACGTCGTGCACGGCTTCGATTGCCGGCCGGTC
This sequence comes from Thermoanaerobaculia bacterium, assembly GCA_035542215.1. Taxonomy (GTDB): domain Bacteria; phylum Acidobacteriota; class Thermoanaerobaculia; order UBA5066; family UBA5066; genus Fen-183. Next base: position 2,675 of record DATKLW010000026.1, read on the forward strand.
GTCCTCGCGCCAAGCCTCGCCCTCGTACGCGGCGGCGTCCCATGGGTGAGCGACTGGGCCGACTGCTGGAGCGGCGAGGGGGGCGCCATCTCGCAGCGGAAGAGCTGGATCGGCCGGGTCGTCTTCCGCCGCCCCGAAACGTGGCTCGAGGAAGGATTCCGCGGCCGGGCGCGCGCCGTGACGGTGACGAGCCGGACCCTCGCGGAACGCGCGGCGGCACTCGGGCTCGATCCCGCCCGCGTCCATTACGTCCCGTCCGGGGCGAACGTCCGCGACGTCGACGTCCGCGACCGCGCCGAGAGCCGGCGCGCGATCGGCCTGCCGGGAGACGGACCCGTCGCCTGTTTCGTCGGGTTCGTCCAGGACGACCTCGAGCTCGCGATCCGCGGGTTCGCCGTCGCCCGGCGGACCGT
>DATKLW010000027.1:0-13207 GCA_035542215.1 Thermoanaerobaculia bacterium
CGGTCGAGCCGTGCAGCCCGGGCAGGAGAACGACGTCCGTCTTCACGAGAGGAAGACGATTTTCTCAGAAAGTGAAGAGCCCCGGGCGACGCCTCGGCGCCACCGGCCGGGCGACGAATCCCTCCGACCTTCTAGGAGATCTTCCTCGTCTTCCCCTCTCCGAATTTCTCCGCCATCCGCCGGACCGTGTTCACGTTGCGGAGCGTCGTCGGCTGGCCGAGCGCCTTTTCGAGCCGCCGCGGCGTGATCGCCGGGCGGGCCTGATGGTGCTTCGAGAGCCACCAGAAGTCCCGCCCGCGGACGTGGAAGCGGTCCTCGGGACTCTCGAGCGAGGAGATCCGCTCGACGCCTGCGGCGTCGAGATTCTTCGAAAGGAATCCGACGAGGAAGGTCGGGAAAGCGGGGACGTCCTCCTCAGGGAAGGGGCGATGGGCGGCGAGGGAGACGACCTCTACGAGAGTACGGACGAAGACGGGGACTTCGAAGGAGAGTGAAGCCGCGAGCGCCCTCGCGAGCCTCGCCTCGAGTCCCCTGGACACCTTCGAAGAAAACACCACGTTTCCGCTGGCCAGAAACGTCTCCGGATCCGCTGCTCCGGCGGCCTCGAACGCTCTTTTCAACGCCTCCTGCTTGACGACGCGCCCGCCGACGTTCACGGCCCTGAGGAAGGCGGCGAAGCGCGGCACGCTAGCCCTGCCTCGCCCGCCGCCAGGCCGCGGGAGACTTCCCGGTCGCGCGCTTGAAGGCGCGGCTGAACGCCGCCTCCGACTCGTAGCCGACCTCGGCGCCGACGGCGGCCACTTTCGCCGGGCCGCGGGCGAGCTTCTCCGCCGCGAGCTGCAGCCGCCACATCGTCAGGTACTGGATCGGCCCCATGCCGACGAGCTGCGAGAACCTCTCGGCGAGCACGGTGCGTGAGGAGGCGACCTCGCGCGCCAGGTCGGGCAGCGTCCACGGATCCACCGGGCGCGCGTGCAGGAGCGCGAGCGCCGGTCCGACGACGGGATCCGCGAGGCCCGCGAGCCAGCCGGTCCGCTGGGGCCCGAGCTCCTCGAGGTGGCGGCGGACGACCTCGACGAACATGAGCTCCGCCATCCTCGTCAGCATCGTCTCGCTCCCGGCGCGTCCTGCCTGCGACTCGGCGACGACCTGGCGCGGGAACTCCGAGAGCCATCCGCCGGTGACCCCGGAGACGTGCATCCTGCGCGGGAGCGACGCGAGGAGCGGGTTGTAAGGGCGCACGTCGCACCCGAGGAAGCCGCAGACGAAACTCGTCTCGCTCCCCGGGCCGGGGCCGAGGTGGACCGTTCCGGGAAACCGGTCCGGGGCCGCGTCGTGCGTGTGCGCGCCGATTCGAATCCCCTCGGCGCTCGCCATGAAGTGCGGATCCCCCTGTGGAAAGACGAGGACGTCGCCGGCCTGCATGAAGACCTGCGGCTCGCCGGCGAGCCCGCCCCAGCACGTTCCGGACGTCAGGATGTGGTACGCGATGAGGTGCTCGGCCCCGGGCATGACGCGCGGGACGAGCTCGCGCGCGGCAACCGCCGAGACCGACCACGGGGCCGTCGCCTCCACAAGGTAGAAGAACGCGCCGTCGAGACGGATCGCGCGCAGGACGTCCGAGAGCGGGTCCACGTCTCGATTATCCCGGATGCGCGGACAGGCGTCCCGGACGCGCGGGCAACGCGGCCGCGCGAAGCGGACGCATGGTGAGGAGACGCGGACTCAGCGTCATTCCCAGGACCCCGGCCGGGGCCTACGTTGCGGGCGTCAAGGAGGACCCGACCATGAATACGCTTCTCGCCCCCCACACCCGCGCCCTCGATTGCGGCAAGCCGACCGGCTTCGTCGTCGCGCACCCCGTCGTCGTCTGCCGCGCCACACCGGACCCGGACGCCCTCGCCGAGCGCGCGCGGGGCGTCTGGAGCGCCGGCGACTACGACCGCATCGCCGCCGGCTTCCGCCACGAGGCCGAGGCGTTCGTCGAACGTCGCCGGCTCGCGCCCGGGCTGAAGGTGCTCGACGCCGCGTGCGGCTCGGGGAACCTCGCGATCCCGGCCGCGCGCACCGGGGCGTGCGTGACGGGCGTCGACATCGCGCCTCCGCTCCTCGAGGCCGCCGCGGGCTGGGCGCGCCGCGAGCGGCTCACGATTCGTCTCCAGGAAGGCAACGTCGAAGACGTGCCGTTCGACGACGCCGAGTTCGACGTGGTCCTGTCCATGTTCGGCGTGATGTTCGCCGCGCGCCCCGACCGTGTCGTGGAGGAGCTCGCCCGCGTGACGCGCCCCGGCGGAGTGGTGACCCTCGCAAACTGGACGCGCACGGGGTTCGTGGGCCGGATGCTCGCCATGCACGTCGCGGCCGTCCCGCCTCCGCCCGGGATCCCCAGTCCGCTCCTCTGGGGCGACGACGCGGCGATCCGCGAGCGCTTCGACGCGTCCCTCTGGGAGGTCGAGACGTCCGTCCGGACGCTGACGTTCCGATACCCGCATTCGCCGGCCGGCACCGCCGAGCTCTTCCGCGCGGCGTACGGCCCGACCGTCCGCGCGTTCGAAGCGCTGGACGAGGACGGTCGCGCCGCGCTCGCCGCGGACCTCACCCGCCACTGGACGAAATACCACCGGGCCGCCGCGGACGCCACCGAGGTCGAGGCGGAGTACCTCGAGGTCGTCGCGACGCGGCTGTGACACGGAGAGGAATTCCCGATGATCCTGATCGCAAAACGGCGCGCGCTCCCCGCGGGGGGATGGGCGGCCCTCGGCGAAGACGCCGGGGACGAGGCCCTCGCCCCTTGCCCGCCTCAGTCCGGCGACGGCGGCGTCGCGGGAGCGCTGCCGCCGCGCGCGCCGAAGACGGTGCGGCCGGCGACGGCGGCGAGAACGATCGCGCCGCCGAGCGCGGCCCACGAGGACGGGCGCTCGCCGAGGCCGAGGAACGCCCAGAGCGGATTGAACATCGGCTCGAGCATGCCGAGGAGCGACGCCTCAGCGGCCGGCACGGTGCCGAGGCCCTTCACGAACAGCACGTAGCTGATCCCGAGCTGGACGACGCCGAGAAAGAGGACGAGGAAAACGCCGCGCATGTCAAGGGCGAGGCGGCCCCACGCGAACGGCAGCGCGAGGGCCGCCGCCGCGAGGTTGCCTGCGATGACGGACGGGATCGCGTCGCCCGAGGCGTCGCGGCGGAGGAGCAAAATCGTCAGGCCGAAGAAGACGCCGGACACGACCGCGACGAGGTTTCCCGCGAGCGCGCCGGGGTCGAGGCGCCCGACGAAGAAAAGCGACATCCCCGCGAGCGCGACGGCCGTCGCGGCCGCGTCGGCCTTCCGGAACGGCTCCTTCAGGAGGAACGGCGCGAGCGCGAGCACGTAGAGCGGCCCCGTGTACTGCAGGAAGATCGCGTTCGCGGCCGTCGTCATCTTCGTCGCGGTCACGAACGTGAGGATCATGAGCGCGTAGACGACGACCGTGGAGGGCGCCGCGTGCCGCCACCTCGCGCGCGACGGCCGGAAGACGGCGAGGAGGAAGACGCCGGCCACGAGCGAGCGCCAGAAGACGACGCCGACGGCGGAGAGCGGCACGAGCTTGATCGCGAGGCCGCCCGTCGACCAGAGGAGCGCAGCCGCCGCGATGAAGAGGGCGCCCCGGCGCGCCCCGCGCCCCGGCCCGGCCGGCTCGCCCGCCGTCACGCGGGCTTGCGGCGGACAGCCGCAACCGAGACGTCGTCGTCGATCGGCACCCGGCCGAGGAACCGGTCGAGGTCGGCCGTGAGCGCCGCGACGAGCTCACCGGGCCGCGCGCCGGGCGCCCGGGCCGCCACCCCCTCGACGCGCGCGTCGCCGTACTCCCCGCCGCTCTCGCCGCGAGCCTCCGGAAGCCCGTCCGAATGGAAGAGCAGCGTCTCGCCGGGAGCGAGCGTCGCCGACTGAAGGGCCCACTCGGTCGTCTTCTTGATGCCGAGAGGATAGGCCCCCGTGCCGATGCGCTGGGCGACGCGGCCCTCCCGGTCCAGCCGGAGGACGGGCGGGTGGCCCGCGACGATCGCCGTGAACGCGCCGTCCGCCTCGAGGAGGCCGCAAATGCCGGCGAAGAAGGAGCGCGAGCTCCCGGTCTCGCAGAGGACGCGGTTCAGCGAGGCCGCCATCGCCGCGGGCGTCGGATCGATTCCGAGCTGCGTCCGGAAGGCCGCGTGCGTCACGGCCATCACGAGGCCCGCCGCCATCCCGTGGCCGGAGGCGTCGCCGAAGAGGATGGCGATGCGCCCCCCCGGCAGCGGCTCGAACGAGTAGAGGTCGCCCCCGACCGTGTTCGCGACGCGGCTCTCGCCCGCAAGCTCGAAGCACCCGATCTCGGGCAGCGGCCGCGGGACGAGTTGCGCCTGGAGCGCGCGCGCCATCACGAGCTCGTCCTTGAAGTGGAGCTTGTCCACGAGCTCCATCGCGAGAAGGAAGACGAGGGCGAATACGGCGACGACGAGGCCGAAGAATGCGAAGCCGGATTCGCGGTCCCCGAACACGTTCTGGAGCAGCGCGAGGACGACGAGGACGAGCGCGGCCGCGAAGACGAGCCGCCGGGGCGGCGCGAGCCGGCGCGTGAGGCCGTAGACGACCGCGTTCGCCTGGAGGAGCCACCTCCGGAACCGGCGCGGCTCGGCCTCGATCTCGACTCGAGTGTCCTCGAAGAAGGACTCGCGCGCCTTTCGCCAGTCGACGGACCACATCCCGAGGACCTCGTCGGGGTCGAAGGAGCGGGCGGTCTCGCGGGCGAGGTTCTTCCAGTCTGCGGGCATGCCGTCTCTTCTACGAAGCGCCGGGACCGAGGGTTCTCGCCGCGGCCGGCGCGACCAGACCGGGCAGCTCCGCGAGCGTCTCGACGCGCTCCCCCGCCCCGAACCGGTAGCCGAGGAATCGCACGGGCGCCCGCCGGGCGGCCTCCTCGTCGTAGCGCGAGTCCCCGACGAAGAGGCACGCGTCGAGCGGCTCCCCGGCCTTCGCGGCGGCGAGCCGGACGACGGCGGGGTCGGGCTTCCCGGCCCCGGTCTCGTCGGCGCCCGTGACGGCGTCGAGGAGAGCGAGGAGCCCCTGCGCCTCGAGCATGCGGCATGCGAGCGGCCGGTGCGTGTTCGTCGCGACCGAGGTCGCGACTCCCGTCCGCCGGAGCTCGCGCAGCGTGTCTGCGGCCTCGGGGTTCGGCCGGATCCGGTCGAGGCGGGCCGCGAAGAAGCGGGCGTAGGCCGCGTCGATCTCGGCGACGGTCCGCTCCGGCATGTACGCCTCGCGGTCGGCGGCCGTGCCGTTGCCGTAGATGGCGTCGAACGCCGGGCGCGGGATCGGGGCGTGGCCGAAGCCCTCGAGCGTCTCGTTGTACACGGCGAACCACGCGTCCTCGCTGAAGACGAGGACGCCGTCCATGTCGAAAAGGACGGCCCGGATCGGGCCCGCGAAGACCTCTCTCACCGGGGCGGCATCTTCACACGGGCGGCTAGAATCCCCTCCTCATGCAGAGATTCGATCTCTTCGTCCTCGGGACGGGCCCGGCCGGGCAGCGCGCCGCCGTCCAGGCCGCCAAGCTCGGGAAGAGGGTCGGGATCTGCGAGAAGCGCGAGATGGTAGGCGGCGTCTGCGTGAACACGGGGACGATCCCTTCCAAGACGTTCCGCGAAGCCGTTCTCTACCTGAGCGGGATCGCCCAGCGCGCGAACTACGGCGCGTCCTACACCGTGAAGGACGACATCACGATGGACGACCTGCTGTTCCGCTGCAACCAGGTCATCACGCGCGAGATCGACGTCATCCGCGCCCAGATGAAGCGGAACGGAATCGCCCTGCTCGCCGGGAGCGCCGAGTTCACGGGGCCGCACGCGCTGACCGTGACGGGCTCGGCCGGCGCCGTCGAGGTCGAGGCCGATAACGTCGTGATCGCCGTCGGGACGAGGCCCGCCCCGCCGCCGGTGCCCGTCGACGGCGAGACCGTGATCGACTCGGACGGCATCCTCACTCTCAAGAAGCTCCCGAGGTCGCTCCTCGTGATCGGCGCCGGCGTGATCGGCGTCGAGTACGCCTCGATGTTCGCCGCGCTGGGCATCGACGTCACGATCGTCGACAAGAGGCCCACGCTCCTCGACTTCGTCGACGACGAGATCTCCGAGGCCCTCGCGTTCTTCCTTCGCAAGCTCAACTGCACCCTCCGCCTCGGCGAGGAGGTCGACGCCGTGCAGGTCGAGAAGCCCGGGCGCGTTTCCGCGACGCTCAAATCGGGGAAGAGGGTCGCGGCCGACCTCCTCCTCTACTCGATCGGGCGCGTGGGCGCGACGGCCCCGCTGCACCTCGCCGCGGCCGGGCTCGAGGCCGACGAGCGCGGGCGCATCGCCGTCAACGAGAGATACCAGACGGCGCAGCCGCACATCTACGCCGTCGGCGACATCATCGGGTTCCCGGCGCTCGCCTCGACGTCCGCCGAGCAGGGGCGCCTCGCGTCCTGCCACGCGTTCGGCGTCGCCTGCACGTCGCTCCCCCACCTCTTCCCGTACGGCATCTATTCCGTGCCGGAGATCTCGATGGTCGGCAAGACGGAGCGGGAGCTCACGAAGGACTCCGTCCCGTACGAAACGGGCGTTGCCCGGTACAGCGAGATCGCGCGTGGCGCGATCGTGGGCGACAGCATCGGCATCCTGAAGATCCTCGTCCACCGCGAGACGCGCCTGATCCTCGGCGTCCACATCCTCGGGACGGCGGCGACGGAGCTCGTCCACATCGGACAGAGCTTCCTCGCGCTGGGCGGCACGCTCGACGTCCTCGTCGACACGGTCTTCAACTACCCGACGTTCGCCGAGTGCTACAAGGTCGCCGCCCTCGACGCGTACAACAAGCTGCGCGCGGACGCGGCCGGCTGACGCGGGCGCCGCCCGCGGTTCAGAACCGGACGCCCAGCCCGATCTGGAAGGTGCGCGGCGCCTGATAGCCCGCGGAGCTGGTGGGCTGGCCGAAGCTCTTGCCGAGGACGTAATTCACGCCCGCTTTCGGCGTCTCGGTGAAGGGATTGAACGGGGCGATCGAAGGGTTGTCGTTGTTCGTCAGCACGGTGGAGTTGACGGCGACGACCGCCTGCTCGTTGAAGACGTTGAGGACCTGCAGGTGGACGAAGACCTCGGCGCCGAGAGCGACGGGCACCACGCCCTCCAGGGCGAGGTCCGTGTGTGTGACGTTGTCCGTGCGGAAGGCTCCCGGCTGCGTGAAGAAGTACACGACGCTCCCCGAAGAGTTCGTGCTGAAGAGAGGATTGGCGTAGCCGGGGTTCGCGACGTAGGGCCTCGGATCGATGAACCCCGCCGCCTCGTAGCCGTGGCCGGAGTCGAATGCTTCGAGGACGCTCGCGGAGACGGAGCCCTTGCCCACCGGCGCGTCGAACACGACCCAGACCCGGGCCCGGTGGCGCTGGTCCGGCGAAAACGGGCTGACCCCGAGGCCCGTGATGTCGCCGACGGGCGCGTTCCAGCTTTGCTGCTTGTACTCCGGGTACTCCTGGATCAGCCCCCAGGCCGCGGAGCAGCAGTTGTACTCGCCGATGAAGTTCCCGGTCAGGCGCGACCACGTATACGTCCCGGCCGCGGAGACCCGCGCTCCGAACCGGTAGTGCGCCTGGAGCTGCAGGGCGACGTAACGGCGCTTCAGCGCGTCGGAGTTGCCGATCTCCTCGATGTCGTAGCTGTTGCCGAACGCGTCGGGCGGCGTGCGGCCGGTCGTAAGGTCTATGCGGCCGCTGTACTGGTCGCGGGTGTCCCGGTACAGGAAATCGGCCCGGAGAGAGCCTTTCGAGTTCAGTGCCATCTCGGCGCCCGCCGAGAATTCCAGCGTGTAGGGAGAGCGCAGTCCTCCCGGGGCGATCCGCGTGGAGAAGCCGGGCACGGATCCCCCCGCCGGCGGGGATGCGGTTCCGCCGATCGAATGGAACCACGCGAAGAGTTGCGCGAGCGCGTCGTTCTTCGACAGGAGCGGCCCGCTCGGGTCGCAGTTGATGCACGGGCCCCCGTAGTTCCACGTGTACGAGGCGACGTTGCCGGCCGTCGAGGTCGCGTTCGCGACCCGCTCGGCGATCTTCGCGACGTACTTCGCGTAGCCCGCGTCGAAGACGAGCCGGCCGTCTCCCCCCGGATCCCACCGGACCCCGAGACGGGGGCTCAGGGAGCCTGAATCGGACACGAGAACCCCGCTGCTGTCGACGTCGTGGTTCTTGTCCCAGCGGACCCCGAGATTCAAGCTCCAGTACCGGCCGAGGCTCACGCGGTCGTTCAGGTAGACCGAATGGGTCAGGAGCTCCGCCTTGGCGCCGGGCGCGAGCAGCGGATTCCACTCGATCGCCGCCCCCGCGCGGGGATCGAACACCGGGAAGGCCTGCGTCCCACGAACGATCGACCCTCCGTCGACGACGTAACCGCTGCTGCTGACGTTGTCCTGCTCCAGCGTGGACTCCCTGAGGAGCTCGTACCCGGCTTTGAGGTCGTGCTCGCCCAGCGCTCCCGCCGAGAGAAGCCACGAGGCCTTCACGGCTCCCGTGTCGTTGTCGTAGAGGCTCGGAGGCTGACCGGAGAACTGCGGCGCCCCGAAACGGGCGCCGCCAGTGATGGTCGTGTCGAGGATGGTCGTGCCGAGGATCCGATCCGTGGGCTGCGGCCCTCCCTGTTCGATCCGGAAGGCCCGGTGTGCGTATTGCGCCTCGACGAAGAGCGAGGAGGAAACGACGCCGCTCGCGTTGACCGTGAGGAGTGAATACGGCAGCGACCGCGGCATCAGCGTCTCGGTCGAGAGAATGTTCCGGTTGAAGGCGTAATTGGTCTCCTCGAGACGGTCGTCGATGTACGAGACCACGACCGTAGAGCTCGGCGCGGGGGCGGCCGTGAGCTTGCCCTCGAGCCGCCGCTCGTTGCGGCCGTACGTGTACGCGACGGGAACGGCGCCCGCGTTTCCGGGCGGCGGGCGCGTCGAAAACGGCTGGCCGACGTCCGAGTCGCGCCCGGCTCCGAAGGCCCAGATCCGGTCCTTCAGGATCGGGAAGCCGACGGTGGCCTCGTAGGTCCCGTTCACGTCGTGGGCTCGGGCGTCCGTCCCGTGCCCCTCGTCGTACGCGTTGTTCGCGGTCCACTGGTCGCTCGACAACGTCGCGCGAAAGGACCCCGACAGCCGGTTGCCCCCCGAGCGCGTGACCACGTTCACGACGCCCCCCATGAACCAGCCGTATTCGGCGGAGATTCGCCCGGTCTCAATCGTCGTCTCCTGGATCGCGTCCTCGATGAAGAGGTCCTGCGGCTGACCCCGCAGGTTCTCGTTCACGACGGAGCCGTTCACGAGGAAGAGGTTCTCGTAGGATGCCGCTCCGGAGAGCATGAGCGCCGGCCGCGGGCTCGCGCTGCCGAGGCTCGAGGCCGGGCCGTTCTCGTTGACCCCGGGAGCGAGCAGCGCCGCGTCGCGAAGGGCGCGCCCGGAGGGCAGCTGGTTCAGGAGCTTCTGGGGGACGTTCGCGGCGATCTCCGGCCCCGCGGCCGGCGCCTCCTCGCTCGACACGGCGACGGACGAGGCCACGGCCGGCTGGAGGACCTGGTCCAGCCGCACCCTCCCGGCCGCCGGGAGGGTCACCGCTCGCGTCTCCTCGCGCATTCCCGCGGCCACGAACGTGACCCGGTAGTCGCCGGGCGGCAGGAGCGCGAGGAGGTACTCACCGGTGCGCGAGGTCCGGGTCTCCCGCGACCCCTGCAGCGCGGGCGACGCGACGCGCACCGTGACGCCCGCGATCGGCGCTCCGTCTCCGGCGGCGACGGCGCCGCCGAGAGTCGCGAACGGGAGGCTCTGCGCCCGGGCGCGCGCCGCGGCGAGCGCGAGGGCCGCGGCGGCGAGGAGCCTCCTCACTTCAGTCCGGTCACGAGATAGAGGTCGGACGGAACGTTCAGGAAGGAGTAGGCGTACGACGATCCGTCCGGCGTCATCGCGAAGTTCTGGGATCCTCCGTCGAAGACCGCCGCGCGGTCCGGCGGCGCGAAGGAATGCCAAAGCTCTCGTCTTCCCGTCTCTAGGTCGAGCCGGAAGACGTCGCTCCAGGAGCTCTTCCCGGAGAAAAGCTGACGAACGTAGAGCGCCCGTCCGTCGGCGCTCCAGATCTCCGGCTCGTCTCCGGCCTGGAATCCCGGAATCGGGCGCGACGCCCCTCCGCCGAGCGGGGTTAGGACGCCCTCGCCGCGGGGCCCGACGCACGCGACCTCCTTTTCGTCCGGCGAAAGGACGAGACACGTCATGCCTTCCGGCGCGACCGCAACCATGCCACCCCTTTCGAGGTCCCGCGAATAGGTCCGGTCCCGATGCCCGGGGTCCCTCGCGAGAAGCAGGAGCCGCTTGCCGTCGCGGAAGAACGTGGCCTCCTCGATGCGGTGCCCGTCCGTGTCGAGCGGTTTCGGGTCGCCGGCGCCGGTCGGAAGGAGGACGAGAGGCGAGCCCCTCCCGACGGAGTTGGCCAGCACCGTCCGCCCGTCCGGCGAGATCGCGAGCGAGCGCCCCTCGCCGAGACGTTTCGCGGGAGACCCGTCCATGGGCCGCACGTAGATCGCGTGGAAAAATCCCTCCGCTCCCTCGTCGAAGAGCAGCGTCTTCCCGTCCGGAGTCATGCGCTTCACGAGCGACCCTTCGTGCCACGACAGGTCGCGCTCGGCGGTCTCGCCGGCCGAGACGCCCCTCGTCGACCATCGCAGCTCCATGAGCGAGACGAGCGCCTGCCCGTCGCGGGAGACATCCTGAAGGTTGATCCACGACGGCAGCCTCATGAGGAGTCGAGGCCGGCCTCCGGGTGCGACGGCGTAGAGCGGCGCGCGCCATCCCCCTTCGTTCGCGCCGAACCAGACCTCCCGGCCGTCGGGCGACCAGGCGAGCCCGGCTCCTCTCTTCCACCCGTGCGAGAGGACGGTGTGCGCGCCGGCGAGGTCCACGACGTCGATCGATACGTCCGCTCCGCGAAGGACGAAGGCGAGGCGGTCCCCGTTGGGAGAGAACCTCAGGTTTTCGATCCACCCCGGCGTCTCGAAGAGGACCTTGCCGGCCGGAAATTCCAGCCGGAGCTTCTCCCCCGCCTTTCGGACGAGCGCGAGGCCCGCTCCGTCCGGGGTCCAGTCGGCGGCGACGATCCCGTCGGTCATTTCCCGCGGCGCGCCCCCCGCGAGAGGGACGCGGGCGAGCGTCCCGGCCCATCGACCCTGGGGTCGGAACGGCCGGCCCAGCAGCAGCCCGATCTCGCCCCGCGAGGACACCGAGGCGACGTCGGCGTCCGGCAGGTCGATGCGGGTCGAATCCCGGCCGTCCGTCCGCATCGAGAAGAGGCGGAGAGGATCGCCGTCCCACGCCGCGCCGTACACGATCGTGCGCCCGTCGGGCACGAAACGGGCGGACCACACGGCGCCGTGCCGGAAGGTCAGGCGCTGGAAGTCGGGGAAAGGACGCTGTCCGGCGCTTCGCCCCAGGAGGAAGACTCCGGCGAAGGCGGCAAGCACCGCCGCCGCGACGCCCAGGCCCGCCACGCGAATGCGGCGGATCGCGCGGGGCGCCGGAGCCGCGGTGACCGAGCCCGTCACCTCGGTGAGGTGATCGCGCAGGACCGCGAGCTCCTGCGCCAGGTCGCGGGTGGACGCGTAGCGCTTCTCAGGCTGCTTCGCGAGGCATCGCTCGATCAATAGGCGCAGCGGGAGAGGCACGGCCGGGTTGAGCTCGGCGACGGAGACCGGCTCCTCGTTCAGGATCGCGGAGAGCGTGTCGACGCCGGTCTTTCCCTGGAACGCCCGGGCGCCCGTCGCCATCTCGTACAGGATCGATCCGAACGAGAACTGGTCCGAGCGGAAGTCGACCCGCGCGCCCCCCGCCTGCTCGGGAGACATGTAGCCGACCGTTCCGAGCACCGCGCCCGCCTCCGTCCCGACGGTCGCGGTCGCGGCGGACGCGGAGGCCCCGCCTTCGAACGGGAGCCTCTTCGCAAGCCCGAAGTCGAGGATCTTCGCGAAGCCGTCTCTCGTCACCATGACGTTCTCGGGCTTCAGGTCCCGGTGGACGATTCCGGCGTCGTGTGCGCGCGCGAGGCCGCTCGCGATCTGGCAGGCGAGGTCGAGGAGTCGTTTCGTCGGGATCGCGCCCGGGCCGAGCGCATCGCGCAGCGTCCTTCCCTCGACCAGCTCCATCGCGATGAACGACGACGAGTCGAACGCGCCGACCTCGTAGACGGTCACGATGTTCGGGTGGTTGAGCGCCGAAGCCGCGCGGGCTTCCCTCTCGAATCGACGCGCGCGGCCGGGGTCCGCGCCGAACGCCTCCGGAAGGAACTTGAGCGCCACGTCCCGGTCGAGCCGCGAATCACGCGCGCGGAAGACCTCTCCCATGGCGCCGGCACCGATGCATTCCCGGATCTCGTAGGGTCCCAGCCGGGAGCCCGTCCGATCGCGTTTCGCCGGCGCGGGCTGAAGTCCGCTCACAGGCCTCTCACGGACTTGGTCGAGACGTTTCCGGCGTACCGCCGAACCTTCATCTCCACTGTGCCGATGCGGACCCGGTCGCCGTCGGCGAGCGCACGCGGCGACGTGACGGGCTGATCCTCGAGAAAGGTCCCGTTCTTGCCCCCCAGATCCTCGACCGTCGCCTGGTCGCCCGACACGACGATGGACGCGTGGTGGCGCGAGACGCTGTGAACGTCGATCCATGCCGCCGCATCCCGGTCCCGCCCGAGGATGTTCACGCCTTCCTGGAGCGCGATCTCGCGGTCCGCCCACAGGAGCTTGAAGACGACAGGGGACGCAGGCGGGCGCTCGCGGCCCGGCTCCGGAGCCGCCTCGCCAGCGAACGCGTAGCCATAGCCGTGGATCGTCCGGATGAACCGTGGCTCCGCGGCGTCGTCGCCGATCACCCCGCGCAGCTCGGCCACGAGCCTCGCGAGGTTCCCCTCCGCCACGAAGACGCCCGGCCAGAGCGCTTCCTGGAGCTCCTCCTTCGAGAACGCCTTCGGGCGATTCGCGGCCAGAAGCTCGAGCAGCCGGAACGTCTTCTTGGGAACGCGCACCCGCGCCTTCCCGCGAAAGAGCTCGCGCGATTCTGAGTCCAGGACGCAATCGCCGAAAGCAAGTCGCATCGGAAGCTCATGAAAGAACCGAAGGAAAAGCGAAGGCCCGGCGAAGGACTTCAGGTGCGGACCGC
>DATKLW010000028.1:0-11332 GCA_035542215.1 Thermoanaerobaculia bacterium
GTTCAAGGGAATCCTCCGCGTGGCCGACGAGGCGCTCGTCTCTCGCGACATCCTCGGCGACTCGCACTCGGCGATCGTCGACCGGGACTCCACGATGGTCCTCGACAAGCGCATCGCGAAGATCCTCGTGTGGTACGACAACGAGTGGGGCTACTCCGCCCGGCTCGCGGACTTCGCCGCCCTCCTCGCCTCCCGGGGCTTCTAGCGGCGGGTTTCCCGAAGGGGCGCGCCGGGCGCGCCGGACCCGACGGCCACGAAGGCGTCGAGGAGTCCAAGCGCGAATAGGAGCGCCCCGCTGAGAAGCAGTCCGGGGCCAGGCGAAAGCTCGTGGAACCGCTTTTCGGACCACGAGACCATCGTCCAGAACCTCGGATCGGGCGCGGACCGGCCGAGGACGAGCGCGCCGGCGCGCGCGTCCCCCGGCTCGAACGAGAGAAAACCCGCGAGACGTGCTGCGACGACCGCCACCGCGATTCCCGCGAGGAGCCGCAGAATCGGCGAATCGGCGCGGCGGAGACGTTCCGTCGGCCCGCCCGCGCGCCGCGCGACCGGCGCGGTGCAGAGGACGACGAGAACCCCGAGCGAGGCGCCGGCGACGTTCATCAGGATGTCGTTGAAGTCGAGGGACACTCCCCAGTTCGGGTGGAGGATCCAGTACTGCCAGCCCTCGTCCACGACACCGGCGAGCGAAAGCGCGACGATCACGCTCCCGAGCCGCCGGGTGACGAGGAACAGCGGGAAAACCGGCAGCGCGTACTGGAGGAAATGGACGGCCTCGGTCGGGATCGCGACGAGGAGCGCATAGGAGAGGACGAGAAATCCCGCAACGAAGGCGGCGAAGCCCCGGCGCACGGCGGCGGCCCCCGCCCCGTCGCCGGGAAGCGGCCGGCGGAGGCGGAGGACCACCCAGAACGCGACGAGGGCCGCCGACGCCGCGAGGCCCGCCGACAGGACGTGCGGGCCCAGGGCCCTCTGGAGCGCGCGGACGACGTTCTCGCCCGCCTCGTGGCCGATGATCGCGAGCCAGAGGTAGGCGACCACTGCCGGGCGCAGGAACGTCTTCAGATCGGGGCGGCTTTCCGGCTCAGATCGCCCGCGCCCGCATCACGACGGCGCCTGCGGCGGCGAGGGCGAGACCGAGGGCCACGAGCCCGAGGTCGGTCAAAGTCGGAATGTCGGCTCCGCCCGTTCCGACCTGGGCGGACGCGGTCGAGACCGGAGTCCCGCCGACGCTGAGCGTCGCGACGTTCGTGATCGACCCGTTCACGGTCGTCTCCACGAGGTACTGGTCGGTCGAACCGGGGCCGACCGTCGTGTTGCCGGCGACGAGGCCGAGCTGGTCGTCCGTGAGCACGTAGGTCACGTTCGTGCCGCCCGCGTTCGCGACCCGGTAACAGTACGTGACGTCCGCCGGGCCCGGCGGAACCTGGATCACCGAGGTCGAAGCGCAGATCCCGGGGGCCGTCCCCACCGTTTTCGTCACCGTGACCTGCGCGAGGGCCGCGCCCGCCGAGACGGCGACCGCGGCGATGACGAGTGTCACCCGCGTTTTCATGACGAAAAGTCTATCACCAGGCTCCGCCGGCGGAATCCCTGGGAGCGTACGCGCGGACGCCGCGAGTCGAGACGTCGCGACGCTCGTCGAACGCGGCGACGGGGTCCAGCGCCACGCACGAAGCGCCCGGATCCGGGCTCGCGATCTCGAACCCGCGTTCCGGCCTCTCTCGCAGGAAATCCGCCGCTTCGCGCGCCGTCGTGAACTCGTGGAGTTCCACGATCCGCCGGCCGCCTTCGCCTCCTCGCGCGAAGACCCACGCCCGCTCCCGGCCGGCGGCCGTGCCCGAGGGGAACGTGAAGAGGCGAACGGCCATCGAGCGGAAGTATTCGGGCGTGTAGAGGAGGACCGGCCGGAAGGCCCCTTCCGGCCGGGCGACCTCGAGGACGCGCTCGTATCGACCGGGCGGCTCACCGGCCCACACGGCGAGCGCGCTCGTCCGGCCGACGGTGACGACGTCCGGCGCGGACGTCCGGGAGACGAGGTCCTCGCCCACGAGCACGGTCCGCGCGCCGGCCCGCTCGAGGATGCGTGTCGCGACCGCCTCGTTCTGCGACAGGAAGAACGCCGCCGCGAGCGAGGCGCCGTGCTGCGTCGGGTTCGCAACCGGCACGCGGTGCGCGAGGAACATGATCCAGTAGCCCTCGTCCCACCACGCGAGGACGCCCTCGCGGGACGGCGGGAGCGGCGTCCCCGGCGGCGCGAGCCAGGCGGCTTCGCTCCCGAACGGCGCCGGCGTCGCGCGCCGGAGGCGCGAAAGCGTCTCGACCCACGCGTCCGACGGGCCGAGATCGCGTGCGGCCTGCACGAGGGCGACGCGGAGCGACGGTCCCGCGAGTGCAAGGGCGACGCCGCCCGCGACGAGCCTCCGCGCGGGGCTCCGGCGCGCGCGCTCCCCGCCGGCCGCCGCCGTCCCCGCGAGGCGGTCCGCCGCCGCCGATACGGCCAGGCCCGAGAGGAGCGCGACGTTCACGCCGAAGTAGTACGAGAACCGGCGCTGGCCGAGCGCCAGGACGAGCGAGGCGGAGCACCAGACGGCGAGGAGGACGTCCGCGCGGCCCCCGCGGCGGAACGCCCTCCAGAGGAGCAGAACGAGGCCGGCAGCCGCGGCGGCGCCCGCCGTCGTGTATTCGCGCCACACGTTCAGCCAGCCGGGCCCGAGGTCGAGCAGCGGGACCATCTCGCCGACGGTGGAGCCTCCCCCGGCCGGCCAGAGGCGCACGAGGTTGAAGCGCACGTCGGCGAGAACGGCCGGGAAGAACAGCAAGGACGCGAGGAAGCCGACCGCCGCGGCGGCGAAGGGCGCGAAGGCGCTCGCGCCGCGGGAGACGCGCAGCGCGCGTGCGACGCAGCGGAGCCCGAGGAGGCCGGCTGCCAGGGCGGCGCCGCCGGCCAGAGCGACGAGGTGGCGCGACGGGATCCGGATGCCGTCGTAGAAAGGGAGGACGAGCGCGCCGGCGACGCCGAACGCGACGAGCGCCGAAAGCGCCGCGTCCGACGGCGCGCCGCGCGCAGCGTCCGACGTCTCCTGGATGAGCGCCCACGCGAGGAGGACGAGGACGAGAAGGGCGCCGCCCTGCCACGTGAGGAGGTAGAGGCCGAGCCACGCGCCTGCGGCGGCGGCCGCGCGCAGCGTCGATCCGGCCGCCGGGCGGGCCAGCGCGGACACGACGAGGAGCGAAAGCAGGCTCTCGGCGACATGGTGGTCCGTGTAGCCGAGGAGCGAGCGCGCGAGGAACTGGCCCGGCATCACCGCCACGAGGAGCGCGGCCGTCCAGGCCCCGGCCGCTCCCCAGAGGCGTCGCGCAAGGAGGAAGACCGGCAGGACGACCAATGCGCCGAGGACGGCGGGAAAAAACGCGGACACGATCCCGACGAGGCGGACGGAGGGATGGCCGAGCCCGAGGACCCACGCACCCGCGGCGATCGCGAAGTCGAACAGCGGCGCCGCGGGGACGTCGCCGCCTCCGGGCTGGGCGAGGTACGGGTCGTGGACGAGCCCGTACGGGAAGTTCGCGACGCGGTACTCGACGAGGCGCGCGTAGTACCACGCGTCGGGTCCCGCGAAACGCACGCCGCCGGCCTTGAAGACGTTCGGCCACGCGGGCAGCGTGCGCAGGGCGAGGCTTCCTGCGGCGAGGGCGAGAAGGCCCGCCGCTTGCCCGGGAGTCGACGAGCCTCGCATCGCAGGAAGACTCTCACAGCCGTGGCGGGCTTCGGGCGCGCGGCGCGGTGCTACGCTCGTCCGCGCGTGAATCGTCCGATGCTGCGGTCGCGCCCGGCCCGGTTACGCGCCCTCGCGTGGGGCGCGATCGTCCTCGGGACGGTCGCCCGCGCCGGCGCCCTCGTCCTCCGCCCCCTATGGGCGGACGAGATCTTCACGCTGTCGCTCGCGCGCCGCAGCGTCTCCGGCATTCTTTCGGCGCTCCGGACGGACTCGGGGCCGCCCCTTCACTATCTCGTCTCGCACGTCCTTCTCCTGCCTTTCCCGGCGCCGGGCGCCGGCGACGCGGCCGTACGGCTCTTTTCCCTCGCCGTGTCGCTCCTCCACCTCCCGCTCCTCGCCGCCCTCGCCCGACGGCTCGGACGCGCCGAAGCGGGTCTCGTCGCCGCCGCGCTCTACGCGGTCTTCCCGCTCTCGGTCTTCTACGGAGTCGAGGGGCGCGGCTATGCGCTCGCGTCGCTTCTGACCCTCGCCGCCTTCGAGCGCGCGCTCGCGCTCCGGGAGCGGCCGCGCGCCGGAACCGCGTTCGCGCTCACCCTCGCCGCCGCGGGCGCGGTTCTCACGCACTATCTCGCGGTCTTTCCCGTTGCGGCGCTCGCGCTCCTCGGCGTGACGGCGCGCCCGGCAGCCCGGCGCGCGTTTCTCCTCGCCGGCGCGGCGGCTGTCCTCCTCGTCACTCCATGGGCGCTCGTCGCGCTGCGCCAGCCGGCCGCGTCCATGGCGTGGGCTCAGGGACCCGAGTTCAACGGCGCGCTCCGCGACTTCCCGGCAAACCTCGCCTTCGGCATCGAACCGGTGGGCGCCCTCGCGCTTCCGTTCGCGGTTCTCGGCGGCGCGCTCGTCCTCGCGCTCCTTTTCCGGGAAAGGCGCGGGATCCTGTCTCCCGTCGCGGCGGTCCTTTCCGGCTCGCTCGTCCTCCTCGCGCTCGCCCAGCTCGCAACGGGCGCGCTCGTTCTCCCGGGACGCACGGCCGTCGTCTTCCTTCCGTTCGTCGCGCTCCTCCTCGCGTGTGCGCCGCCGGCCGTGCCGCTCGCCGTCGGCGCGCTCGCGGCGGCTTTCCTCGTCCGCGCGTGGGCCGGCATCACGGGCCCGTCGCCGGGAGAGTTGCTCGCCCGCCTCCTCGAGGCTCCGGCGCGCTCCGGCAGGACGATCGTCGCCGCGGGCTACTGGGGCCCGGAGCTCGAGTATCGCCTCGCGCGCCTCGGCGCGCCGGGGCACGTCGTCCTCTTTCCGTCCGCGGTCGCCGCGCACCCCGGCTGGTACCGCGAGGAGGAGATCACGGACGAGTCGCTGGGCCGCGAGGCGGCCGCTCTTCTCGCCTCCCCGGAGCGGCCGACCGTCTTCGTCCTCCCGCGGAGCTCGCGCGCCTCGGCCGCGCTCGCCACGCGACTCGGCCCCGCGCGACG
The DNA here is from genome assembly GCA_035542215.1 of Thermoanaerobaculia bacterium. Taxonomy (GTDB): domain Bacteria; phylum Acidobacteriota; class Thermoanaerobaculia; order UBA5066; family UBA5066; genus Fen-183. The sequence continues at coordinate 5,186 of DATKLW010000028.1, forward strand.
GCTCCTCGCGAGCCCGCTCGTCGACGTCGTCGAGACGAAGCTCTCCGCGCCCGCGCGCTGACGTTGCGAATTCGGGAGATCCGTGAGACCCTGACGTCCGGCTGACGGGCGCCCTTGCGCGTCCCGGCCCCGAACCCCACAGGACCAGGCCGCCCTCCCCTCGGGGAAACGGCTGCCCCGGTCCGCTCGATGGCCCGCCGGCGATCCATCGTTCCCCGCTCCGCCGGACCCTGCACGGGACCGGTGCGTTTGCGCAGGCGGCCCCGGAAAGAAACTCGTCCACATGGCCTTCACCTCGTTCGGTCTCCACCCCGACCTCCTCCGCGGCGTCAAGGAGCTCGGCTTCACGCGCCCCACGCCCATCCAGACGGACTCGATCCCGCCCGCGATGCAGGGCCGCGACCTCCTCGCCTGCGCGATGACGGGCAGCGGCAAGACCGCCGCGTTCGTCCTCCCAATCCTCCACCGCCTCATCAGCAAGCCTCGAGGCACGACGCGCGCGCTCATCCTGACGCCCACGCGCGAGCTCGCGGCGCAGATCGACGAGCACCTCAAGGAGCTCGCGGTCCACACGCCGATGTCCGGCGCGGCCGTCTTCGGCGGCGTCGGGATGGGCCCGCAGGAGCACGCATTCCGGAGCGGCGTCGACGTGATCGTCGCGACGCCCGGCCGCCTCCTCGACCATTTCCGCTTCCCGTACGCGAAGCTCGCCGGCCTCGAGGTCCTCGTCCTCGACGAGGCGGACCGCATGCTCGACATGGGCTTCCTGCCGGATATCCGCCGCGTCCTCAGACACCTGCCGCCGCGGAGCCAGACGCTGTTCTTCTCCGCGACGATGCCGCCGCCGATCGCCGAGCTCGCCAAGGAGATGCTCCGGAACCCGGTGACGGTGAACATCGAGCGGCAGTCGCTGCCCGCGGTCGGGATCACGCAGGCCGTCTACCCGGTCCCGCAGGACCTCAAGTTCGCGCTCCTCCTCGCGCTGATTTCGCGCGGCGACTTCAAGAGCGTCCTCACGTTCACGCGCACGAAGCACCGCGCGAACCGTCTCGCGGACCAGCTCCAGCGCCACGGCGTCGCGTGCGAGCGCATCCACGGGAACCGCAGCCAGGCGCAGCGCACGGCGGCCCTCGCGGGCTTCAAGTCGGGCGCGTTCAAGGTCCTCGTCGCGACGGACATCGCGGCGCGCGGCATCGACGTCGAGGCCCTCTCGCACGTCGTGAACTTCGACGTCCCGCACGTCCCCGAGGACTACATCCACCGCGTGGGCCGGACGGCGCGCGCGGAGATGACGGGCGACGCGTTCACGTTCGTCGCGCCGGACGAGGAGGCGGACCTCCGCCAGATCGAGCGCGCGATCGGCAAGCGCCTCCCGCGCGTCACGGTGCCGGAGTTCGACTACTCGACGCGGCCCACCGAGCGCTTCGAGGTCCCGCTCGCCGAGCGCATCGCGGCGATCCGCGCCCGAAAGGCCGAGGAGAGGAAGCGCGCGAAGGAGAAGGCCGAGCGGCGCGCCGCGCACGAGCAGGCGATGGCCGGCCGGGGCCGCCCCGCCGCTCCCCGCCCCGCCGCGCAGCCGGTATCCTCGCGGTATGGCGCGCCTCGTGGACCTCAGCCACACGGTCCGCGCCGGGATGGCCACGTACAAGGGCCTGCCCGGCCCGGTCATCACAGACCACCTCAGTCGTGAGGCCTCCCGCCCGCTCTACGCGGGCGGGACGACCTTCCAGATCGGCAGGATCGAGATGGTCGCGAACACGGGCACGTACGTGGACGCGCCGTCTCACCGCTGGGAGGACGGCGCCGACCTTTCGCAGCTTCCTCTTGCTTCCCTCGCCGGTCTCGACGCGGTTCTCATCGCGGCGCCGCATGCGCGCGGGCTGGCGGTGGAGGAGAGCTTCTTCGAAGGTGTGGAGGTCCGCGGCCGGGCGATCCTCGTTCATAGCGGCTGGGCCGAGCGCTGGGGGACTCCCTCCTACTTTCAAAGATCTCCCCATCTGACCGCGGGCGCTGCGAGGCGTCTCGTCGAGCGCGGCGCCGCGATCGTCGGGATCGACTCGCACAACATCGACGACACGGACGACAAGACCAGGCCGGTGCACTCGATCCTGCTGCGCGCGGGGATCCCCGTCGTCGAGCACCTCACGAACCTCGAGGCGCTGCCGCCGTCCGGCTTCCGCTTTTACGCGGTGCCCGTCAAGGTCGAGGGGATGGGGACGTTTCCGGTTCGCGCGTTTGCGGAGATCCCGTAAGTCCTTCGTTCCCAAGGGAGAACCCGCCGGGCTCTGCGTCCGTATATTTGGATAGACTTCACCCTCAACTTTTCACCGCCGAAGGAGGTTCCTCGTGGGCCTGCTCGACAATCTCAAGACTCAGATCGGCAACCAGCTCGGCTCGCAGTTCATCGAGATCATCCAGTGGCTGGACGACTCGTCCGACGCGATGGTCTACCGGTTCCCGGTCTACAACCAGGAAATCAAGATGGGCGCGCAGCTCACGGTTCGCGAGAACCAGGCCGCGCTCTTCATCAACGAGGGCAAGGCCGCCGACCTCTTCGGCCCGGGCCGCTACGAGCTCACGACGCAGAACCTGCCGATCCTGACGACGCTGCGCGGCTGGAAATACGGCTTCCAGTCGCCGTTCAAGGCGGAGGTCTACTTCTTCAATACGCGCCTCTTCACGGACCTCAAGTGGGGCACGACGAACCCCGTCATGATGCGCGACGCCGAGTTCGGGATGATCCGCCTGCGCGCGTTCGGCACGTACGCGATGAAGGTCTCGGACCCGAAGGCGTTCTTCGCGACGATCGTCGGGACGCAGGGCCTCACGACGACCGAAGAGATCACGGGACAGCTGCGCTCGACGATCCTCTCGAAGCTGTCCGACGCGATCGCCGAGTCGAAGATCGCGGCGCTCGACATCGCCTCGAAATACGACGAGCTCTCGGGCCACGGCAAGCAGATCCTCGCGCCCGAGTTCTCGGGCTACGGGCTGGACCTCTCGAAGTTCTTCATCGAGAACGTGTCCCTTCCCGAGGAAGTCGAGGCCGCGATCGACCAGCGCACGAAGCTGGGCGTCCTCGGCGACAAGATGGGGCAGTACACGCAGCTGCAAGCCGCGGACGCGATGAAGATCGCCGCCGCGAACCCGGGCGGGGCCGCGGGCGCGGGCGTCGGGATCGGCGCCGGGATCGCGATGGGCGGAATGATGGGCGGCGCGCTGACGAACGCGGGCCAGGCGATGGGCGGCGGCATGGCGCCCCCTCCCCCGCCGCCGGCGCCGGGCTTCGCCGCGCCGCGCTGGTCTCTGACCGTGGACGGAAAGACGTACGGCCCGTACTCCGACGACGCCGTGAAGGGCATGGTCGCGTCGGGACAAGTGGCCCCGGCGACGCTCGCCTGGAAGCCGGGCGCCGCCGGCTGGGCGCCGATCTCGACCTTCGAGGAGTTCGCCGCCGCGGGCGGCTCCGCGCAGGCTCCGCCTCCTCCGCCGCCCGCCCGTTGACGCGCTGAGGACCGTGGACGCGACATCGACCGTGGCCGACGCCGCGCCGGCAAAGCTTCGCAAGTTCCCGTGCGCGGCCTGCGGCGCGGACGTCGTCTGGAGCCCCGGCGCGGCGGCGCTGACGTGCCCGTACTGCGGGGCGAAGCGGGAGATGCCGAGGGCTCCGGGAGAGGTGCGGGAGCGGCCGATCGAGGAGGCGCTGAAAGGCGCCTCCGACCTCGGCTGGGGCATGGCGCGGAAGGCCGTGGCCTGCAGGGGCTGCGGCGCGACGACGACGTTCGACGCCGGCGTCGCCGCATCGCGCTGCGCGTTCTGCGGCGCCCCGGCCGTCGTCGAGGCGCCGCCGAGCACGACGATGGTCCGCCCGGAAGGCGTCCTCCCGTTCCGGGTGGACCGGAACGGGGCGACGGGGAAGTTCCGGCAGTGGCTGTCGTCGCTGTGGTTCCGGCCCGACGACCTCTCGCAGAAGTCGGCGCTCTCCGAGCTGAAGGGCGTCTACGTCCCGTTCTGGACGTTCGACGCCGCGACGCACTCGGCGTGGACCGCCGACGCCGGCTACGACTACCAGGTCGCCGTCGAGGTCGAGGAGAACGGGCAGATCCACACGCGCTACGAGACGCGCACGCGCTGGGAAAGAGCCGAGGGCGTCCTCGAACACTTCTTCGACGACTTGCCTGTCGCCGCATCGCGCGGCCTCCCACCCGACCTCGCGCAGGGGATCGAGCCGTTCCCGACGCACGAGATGCGACCCTACGAGCCGTCGTACCTCTCGGGCTTCCTCGCCGAGGAGTACGCCGTCGGGCCGAAGGAGGCACTCGCCTCGGGGCAGCAGCGCATGACGCAGGAGCTCTACGCCCTCTGCGGGCGCGAGGTGCCGGGCGACCGCTTCCGGAACCTCCAGGTCCGGACGGCGTGGTCCGGCGTCGCGTACAAGAACGGCCTCTTCCCCGTCTGGATCGCGGCGTACCAGTACGGCGGGAAGCCGTACCGCTTCCTCGTGAACGGCGTGACCGGGAAGACCGACGGCAAGGCGCCGTGGTCGTGGCTGAAGATCGGCCTCGCGGTCGCGGCGGCCCTTCTCCTCTTCGTGATCTTCGTGTCGTTCGCGCACTGAGTTTCGCGGCTCTGATAGCGTCGCCCCGATGGGTTCGTTGAGCGAGTCGCGGCCGGCCGCATCTCGTCCGTCAGGCGGAATGCGCCCCGTCCTCGTGAGCGTTCTCGCCGGAGCGTGGTTCCTGCTCGCCGTCCTCGGGGCGATCGGCGCGGTCCTCGTTCTGTCGAGGAGCACGGGCACGGCCGAACAGAGGATCTTCGCCGCCGTCTCATTGCTCCTCGCGGCTCTCGCGGGCGCCGGCGCGTTCGGACTTCTTCGAAGGAAACCGCGGGCGCGGGCGCTTCTCGCGACGACGGGGCTCTTCGCGTTCGCCGCGTCCGCGTTCTTCGCGTACCGCGCCGCCACCGACGCCTCCGCCCCCGCCGCTTCCCTCGCTTCCGCCGGGCCCGACGCCGCGAACGCGCTCGTCCTCTTCCGCGCCGGCTCCGCGGTTGCGTTCCTCCTTTCGTCGATCCCCCTCCTCGTCGCGCTCGGGTTCCTCCGCCATCCGTCGGTTCGCGCCTGGCTGGGGATTCCGGCGCGCCCGCGCCGCACACCCGACCCGATCCTCCTCGTCGGCGGCGCCGCGCTCCTCGTGGCGGGAGGCGCCGTCCTCTTCTCGAAGGACCGGTCGAGGCCGGCGCCCGCGAAGGCGGACGCCGCCGCTCGCGCGCTCGATCCTCTTGAGACGTTCCTATGGAGCGACCAGCCCGTCGCCTTCCCACCCCCGCCCGCGCCGTTCACGCGCGAGCGGTACGCGGAGGGAGGGCGGAAGGGAGTCTCCTTCACGAGGTACGCCGTGCCCCCGACGCGCATCACCGTCGCCGAGGCGGCCCTGGAGCCGGCGCCGAACACCCCGGAGGAGGCGATCGCGCGCCTTCGCCTGACGAAGGAGACGTTCAAATCGGCCGACTTCGCGGAGGTCGGCGACCCCGTGCCAGCGGCGGTCTCGAACGCGCCCGGATACCAGACGGACTACACGATCCGCGAGCGGTCCATGGAACACCGGGGCCGCGAGATCGTCGCGGTCGCGGGCCGGCGCGTCTTCGTCTTCACGTTCCTCGGGCGCGATGCGGACCTTCCACTCTTCGAAAGGCTCGTCGCCTCGGTCCGTTTCCCCGCCCCCGGGAGCCGCGGGGGCGGCGCGACAGGCGGGCTGGAAGTCCCGGCCGCGGCTTCGCCCGCGGGGGAGGAGACAGATCTGCGCGTCGGCGAGCACCACGTGCGGGCGCGGATCCCGGACGGATGGGAACGGGTGGACTACGGGGCGAAACAGGAGATCCGCCGGGGCGAGACGCGAATCGCCCTCGTGGACGGCGGCGCGCTGCCGCCCGGAACCGGCCCCGCGAACCTCGAGGACGACTGGCTCGTCCAGCGAGCCCTCCGTCTCTTCGGCCACGACGCGCGCCGATGGGAGGTCGGCGCCCGCTCGCGCGTCGCATCAGGCGACGTCGAGGCGCTGGCCGTGGAGACGCGCGACCCGCTCTCCCACGTTCCGCACGCGCGCTGCTGGGTCTTCGTGAACGGCGGGCGCCTCCTCGCCGTCGGCC
>DATKLW010000029.1:0-21125 GCA_035542215.1 Thermoanaerobaculia bacterium
GGGAGCGCCGGGCGCGCCGGGCGCACCGGGCGCGGCCGCCGCGCCGGCGGCGAAGGGCTGAGGAGGGGAACGATGCAAGCCGTCGCCCGCCTCCGCCACTACCGCGGCTCCGCGCAGAAGGTCCGCCTCGTGGCCGACCTCATCCGCATGAAGCCGGTCGGGAAAGCCCTCGCGACCCTGCGCACGACGCGAAAGGGCTGCTCGTCCGACCTCCTGAAGCTCGTGGAGTCCGCTCTCGCGAACGCCCAGCAGAACGAGTCGGGCGTCGACGCGGACGCGCTCGTCGTCTCGAAGATCCAGGTCGATGAGGCCGGCCGCCGGCCGCTGCAGCGCAACGCGATGATCCGCTCGATCTCGAACTACAAGAAGCGGTTCGCGCGTCCGCGCTTCATGAGCGGCCCGCAGGGCCGCATGTGGCTCGTCCCGCGCCCGTTCTGCCACGTGACGGTCATCCTCTCCGACGAGGCCGCCGCGCGGAAGAGCGCCGGCCTCAAGGCCGAAGCCCCGAAGCCGCTCGTCAAGAAGCGTCAGGGCCGCGTCGCGGCCGCCGTGTCGGCCGCCGCCGCGCGTCCGAAGTCGGCGAAGGGCGCCGCGCACGAGCACAAGCACGCCGAGCCGAAGGGCGAAAAGGGCGCCACCAAGTCCAAGAAGCCGTCCGCCAAGCCGGGCGCGGCCGAGTAACGGAGTCAACGATGGGACAGAAAGTCCACCCCTACGGTTTCCGCATCGGCTACAACCGGACCTGGCACTCGCGCTGGTACGCCGAGAAGGACTACCTCAAGCACCTCCACGACGACATCAAGCTCCGCGAGGAGCTCAAGCGCGATCTCGCGAATGCCGCGGTGTCCGAGGTGGAGATCGAGCGTGGCAACAAGCTCAAGATCAACATCATGACGGCCCGCCCCGGCGTCATCATCGGGAAGAAGGGCGCGTCCGTGGACCAGCTCCGCGACCGGCTGCAGCAGCGGCTCGGCAAGGACATCCACGTGAACATCATCGAGATCCAGCGCCCCGAGACGGACGCTCAGCTCGTCGCCGAGTCCATCGCGATGCAGCTCGAACGCCGCGTCGCGTTCCGGCGCGCGATGAAGAAGGGCATGGAGTCCGCGTTCCGCTTCGGCGCGCAGGGGATCAAGATCCGCTGCGGCGGCCGCCTGAACGGCGCCGAGATCGCGCGCTCCGAGTGGTACCAGGAAGGCCGCCTCCCGCTCCATACGCTCAAGGCCGACATCGACTACGGCTTCGCCGAGGCGCGGACGACGTACGGAAAGATCGGCGTCAAGTGCTGGATCTACAAGGGCGACCTGCACCGCGCCAAGAGCCGCCGGAAGGTCGCGTAAGGAACAACGACCATGTTGATGCCGTCGAAGGTCAAGTACCGCAAACAGCAGCGCGGCCGCATGCGCGGCACGGCGCTCCGCGGCTCCGAGCTCTCCTTCGGGGAGTACGGGCTGCAGGCGCTCGAGCCGGGGTGGCTCACCGCGCGCCAGATCGAGGCGGGCCGCGTCGCGGTCCAGCGCCACGTCAAGCGCGGCGGGAAGCTCTGGATCCGCGTGTTCCCCGACAAGCCGATCACGAAGAAGCCGCTCGAGACCCGCATGGGCAAGGGGAAGGGCGCGCCCGAGGGCTGGGTGTGCGTCGTCAAGCCGGCGCGCATCCTGTTCGAGATGGAAGGCGTGGACGAGAAGACCGCGCGCGAGGCCTTCAAGCTCGCGGCGGACAAGATCGGGATCGCGACCCGGTTCGTCTCGCGCACCTTCCTCGCGGCGGTGAGGTGAGCATGAAGATCCAGGCGATGCTCGACTGGTCCCCCGAGGAGAAGTCCGCGAAGGTGAAGGAGTGGACGCAGTCCCTCTTCACGCTCCGCCTCCAGAAGGCGACGGGCCAGCTCGACAACCCGATGAAGATCAAGCAGCTCCGCAAGGACATCGCCCGCCTCAAGACCGCGCAGCACATGGGCGCGGCCGAAACGGCGGCGGCGGCGGCCCATGAAGTGGCGGCCCATGCGGCGACGTCCGAAGAGGTCGCTTCTTCGAAGGTGAATGCGGCAGCGGCCTCGCCGAAGCCGAAGGCCCACGCCGCGGCGTCGGGCAAGGGCGCGAAGAAGCGCGCGGCGGCCCACAAGAAGAAGACGGCCGCTCCCGCGAAGGCCCATTCACCTTCTAAGAAATCTGCGGGACCGAAGGGCAAGACGGCCGGCGGTTCGAAGGCCAAGTCCGCCACCCCGAAGAAGAGCAAGAAGAAGTAGTGCGTAACAGGAAGCAGTGAGCAAGCCCATGAGCACGAACCCGAGCAAGACCGACGCCCCGGCGGGCGCGTCCGCGCCCGCGCGGCGCTCGCGCAAGACCGGAACCGTCGTCTCGAACAAGATGGAGAAGACCGTCGTCGTCGAGGTGTCCCGCCTCGTCAAGCACCTGCGGTACGGCCGGTACATGAAGCGCTCCGAGCGCTTCCTCGCGGACGACCGGGTGTTGAAGTCGCAGCCGGGCGACACGGTCCAGATCGAGGAGACGCGCCCGCTGTCCGCGAAGAAGCGGTGGCGCGTCATCGCGATCGTCACGAAGGGCCACGGCGAGGTCGCCGACACGGCCGAAGTCCCGGGCAGCGCGGCCGCCAAATCCGTGAAGCGGGTGCTCCCGCCGGAAGGGAGGGCGTCGTGATCCAGATGGGCACGATCCTCGAGGTCGCCGACAACTCCGGCGCGCGTCGCCTGGCCTGCATCAAGGTCCAGGGGGGCTCGACCGGCGACTACGGCCGCATCGGGGACGTCATCACCTGCTCCGTGAGGGAATCGAACCCGGACGCGCCGGACCCGGTCAAGAAGGGGAAGGTCGTCAAGGCCGTCATCGTCCGCACGGTGCGCGAGCACCGCCGCCGCGACGGCAGCTACATCAAGTTCGACACGAACGCGGCCGTCCTCGTCAACAACGAGAAAGAGCCGATCGGAACCCGCGTCTTCGGGCCGGTCGCGCGCGAGCTCCGCGAGAAGAAGTTCATGAAGATCATCTCGCTCGCTCCGGAAGTCATCTGACCATGAAGAAGAAGCAGCCGACGTACGGCGGCAAGCGCCGCATTCGCAAGGACGATCTCGTCGTCGTCCTCACCGGCAAGGATCGGGGCGCGCAGGGCAAGGTCCTGCGGGTCATCCCGGACAAGGGCCGGGCCATCGTCGAGGGCGTGAACAAGATCAAGCGCGCGACGCGGGCGAACCCCCAGAAGAACATCAAGGGCGGCATCCTCGAGCGCGAGGCGCCGATCGCCATCTCGAACCTCATGCTCGTCGACCCCGAGGGCGGCAAGCCGACGCGCGTCGGAATCCGCAAAGAGGGCGGCGAATGGGTTCGCTACGCCAAGAGGAGCGGCACGACGATCGGGACGCTCCGGACGGCGGGAGAGCAGCCATGAGCGCGCGACTTTCCGACAAGTACCGAAAAGAGGTCGTCCCTGTCCTCAAGAAGGAATTCGGCATCGAGAACCCGATGGCGGTCCCGAAGGTGGAGAAGGTCGTCCTGAACATGGGAATCGGCGAGGCGATCTCGAACGCCAAGCTCGTCGACGCCGCCGCCGAGGAGCTCACGCGGATCGCCGGCCAGCGGGCCGTCGTCACGAAGGCGAAGAAGTCCATCGCGACGTTCAAGCTGCGCGCCGGCATGCCGATCGGCTGCCGCGTCACGCTGCGCGGGGACCGCATGTACGAATTCCTCGACCGTCTCATGAACGTGGCGCTTCCGCGCGTCCGCGACTTCCGCGGCGTGCCGACGCGCGCCTTCGACGGGCGCGGCAACTACACGCTCGGCGTCAAGGACCACGTGATTTTCCCCGAGATCGACCCCACCAAGATCGACAAATCCAAGGGACTCAACGTCACCATCGTCACGACGGCAGGCTCGGATGACCGGGCCCGGGTTCTCCTCCGGGAGCTCGGCATGCCGTTCGGGCGATAGGCAAGGAGCGACCGAAATGGCTCGTCGCGCCGCCGTCATCAAGGCGAACTCGAAGCTGAAGTACGTGATCCGCAAGCGCAACCGCTGCGCGCGCTGCGGACGTCCGCGGAGCTTCATCCGGAAGTTCGGCATGTGCCGCATCTGTTTCCGCAATCTCGCGCTCGCCGGGTACATCCCGGGCGTGACGAAGGCGTCCTGGTAGGGAGGAAGGCGAGATGAACGTCACTGATCCCGTCTCCGACCTCCTGACCCGCCTGAGGAACGCGATCTCGGCGCGCCACGAGAAGGCCGACGTCCCGTCGTCGCGCTTCAAGGTGGAGCTCGCCCGCATCCTCAAGGACGAGGGCTACATCAAGAACTTCAAGGTCATGGACGACCGGGGCGGGAGCCTCCTCCGTCTGTACCTCAAGTACGACGACACGGGCAACCCGGTCATCCACGGGCTCGCGCGGTCCAGCAAGCCTGGCCGCCGCCTCTACAAGGGCAAGAACGAGCTGCCCGAGGTCCTCGGCGGCCTCGGCGTCGCGATCGTCTCCACCTCGCAGGGCCTCCTCACCGGCAACGACGCGAAAAAGCGCGGCGTCGGCGGCGAGGTCGTCTGCACGGTGTGGTGAGGGAAGCCATGTCTCGAGTCGGACAAAAGCCTGTGACCGTGCCGAAGGGCGTCGACGTCCAGATCGGTCCCGCGGCCGTGACCGTGAAGGGGCCGAAGGGCTCCGTGACGGCCCCGATCCTCGCGGGGATCGCCGTCGAGAAGAAGGCCGGGACGATCGTCCTCGCGCGCAGCGGCGAGGAGAAGAAGGACAAGGCCCTCCACGGCCTCAACCGCGCGCTCGTCCAGAACGCGGTCCTCGGCGTCACCGAGGGCTTCAAGCGCGAGATCGATCTCGTCGGCATCGGTTTCAAGGCCGAGGTCAAGGGCAAGGCGGTCGTCTTCAGCGTCGGCTTCTCGCACCAGGTGACGTTCCCGATGCCCGAGGGCGTCACGGTCGCGGTCGCGCCGGACGCGAAGGCCAAGGACGTCACGCACGTGATCGTGACCGGAGTCGACAAGCAGAAGGTCGGCCAGACGGCGACCGAGATCCGCGGGATCCGCCCTCCGGACCCGTACAAGCTCAAGGGCTTCCGCTTCGTGGGCGAGGTCCTCAAGAAGAAGGCCGGCAAGGCCACGGGCAAGTGAGGAACTGACCATGCAGAAAGCCAAAGGCCGGGTCGAGGCGCGGGCGCGCATCCACGCGCGGATCCGCACGAAGGTGAAGGGGACGGCCGCGCGGCCGCGCCTCGCCGTGAGCAAGACCCTCCGCTGGATCTCCGTTCAGCTCATCGACGACGCCGCTGGCACGACGCTCGCCCACGCGACGTCGCGCGAGGAAGGCGTGCGCGGCAAGGCCAAGAGCGCCGCGAACAAGAACGCCGCCGTCAAGGTGGGCTCGCTCATTGCCGAGCGCGCCCAGGCGAAGGGCATTTCCGCGGTCGTCTTCGACCGGGGCGGCCATCTCTACCACGGCAACGTGAAAGCGCTCGCGGAAGCCGCTCGCGAGAAGGGGTTGAAGTTTTGAGCAGCAACGCGCCGATCAATCGTCCTCCGCGTGGAAACCGCCCCGGCGGCCGCTCCGGCCCCGGCGGCCCGCCGCCCCGTCCGGCCGGCGCTCTCGGTGAGGGCCGCGCGGGAGCCGACCTCATCGACCACGTCGTGCACATCAACCGCGTGACGAAGGTCGTCAAGGGCGGCAAGAACTTCTCGTTCTCCGCGCTCGTCGTCGTCGGCGACGGCCACGGCCGCGTCGGCTACGGCGCCGGGAAGGCGAAGGAAGTCCCCATGGCCATCAAGAAGGGGATCGAGATGGCCAAGAAGAAGATGATCAAAGTCCCGCTCAAGGGCAAGACGATCCCGCACCCGATCGTCGGCCACTACGGCGCCGGCCGCGTCATGCTCAAGCCGGCCTCGGAGGGCACGGGCGTCATCGCGGGCGGAGCCGTCCGCGCGGTGCTCGAGTCCGCCGGCGTCCAGAACATCCTCACGAAGTCTCTCGGGACGACGAACCCGCACAACGTCGTAAAGGCCACGTTCGACGCGCTCCTGCATCTCCAGCTCGAGGAGACGATCGCGAGGGCCCGCGGCGTCGGCGCGAGCGGCGAGGCGAAAGTCGCCGAGCCCGCGACGGCGGCCCCTGCGCCCGAGGCCACGGAGAAGGTCTGATGAGCGAGAAGAAGAAAGAAACGGCTCCGAAGCAGATTCGGATCCGTCAGGTGAAATCGGGCATCTGCGCGCCTGTCGACCAGAAGCAGACGCTGTTCGGCCTCGGCCTCCGCCGCATCCGGCAGGAGGTCGTGCGCCCGGACACTCCGGCCCTCCGCGGCCAGATCCACAAGGTCCGCCACCTCGTCGAAATCGTCGAGGGAGCGTAAAGGAACGTCATGTCGCACGGACTGCACAACCTCGGCCCCCGCAAGGGAGCGACCTCCACGCGCAAGCGCATCGGGCGCGGCCCGGGCTCCGGCCTCGGGAAGACGTCGGGCAAGGGCCACAAGGGCCAGAACTCCCGGGCGGGCTACTCGCACCTGCGCGGCCACGAGGGCGGCCAGATGCCGCTCCATCGCCGCATGCCGAAGCGCGGCTTCACGAACATCTTCCGCAAGGAGTGGGTGACGATCAGCGTCGAGTCCCTCGAGCGCCTCTTCCGGGCGGGCGAGAACGTCACGCTCGAGCTCCTCCGCAAGTCCGGCGCGGTCAAGCGCAAGGGCGGCATCAAGGTGCTCGGGACAGGCGAGATCAAGAAAAGCCTCGTCGTCTCGGCGCACAAGTTCACGGAAGGCGCCAAGAAGAAGATCGAGGCCGCCGGCGGACGCTGCGAGGTCCTCGCGTCGTAATGAAGATCTTCGAGTCGTTCCGCAACATCTTCGCGATCCCGGACCTGAGGAAGCGCGTCCTCTTTACGTTCGGCCTCCTCGCGATCTACCGGATCGGTTCGCACATCCCGACGCCGGGCCTCGACCCGACGGCGCTCGAGGAGTTCTTCAAGGCGAGCTCCGGGGGAATCCTCGGGTTCCTCGACGTGTTCTCGGGCGGCGCGCTGCGCCGGCTCTCGGTCTTCGCGATGGGCATCGCGCCGTACATCACGGCGTCGATCATCCTGCAGCTCCTGACGGTCGTCTGGCCCTACCTCGAGAAGCTCTCGAAGGAAGGCGAGATGGGCCGCCGGAAGATCACGCAGTACACCCGGTACGGCACGGTCGTCCTCTCGATCGTCCAGGGCGCGGGCATCTCGCTGTGGCTCTGGAGCCAGACGACGCCGAGCGGCCGCTACCTCGCCGTGCGCGACCCCGGTTCGGACGCCGGCAAGCTCGGGTTCATCCTGATGGCGGTCCTGACGCTCACGACGGGCACCGCGTTCGTCATGTGGCTCGGCGAGCAGATCACCGAGCGCGGCGTCGGCAACGGCATCTCGCTCATCATCTTCGCCGGCATCGTCGCGAACCTCCCGACGGCGGTCCTGAACTCGATCGACCAGATCCGCCGGGGCTCCATGAGCCTGTTCACGGCGATCTTCCTCCTCGTCTTCATGGCGGCGGTCGTCGCCGCGATCGTCTTCGTCGAGCGCGCGCAGCGGCGAATCCCGGTCCAGTACGCCAAGCGCGTCGTCGGCCGCAAGGTCTTCGGGGGCCAGAACACGTACCTCCCGCTCCGCGTGAACACGGGAGGCGTCATCCCGATCATCTTCGCCGTCTCGATCCTCCAGTTCCCGCAGTACATCGCCTCGGCGTTCAAGAGCGACTTCATGAAGAAGATCGCCGAGCAGCTCGCCGTCGGCCAGCCGCTCTACAACATCTTCTACGGCGTCGGGATCATCTTCTTCTGCTACTTCTACATCTCGATCATCTTCAACCCGAACGACACGGCCGAGAACATGCGCAAGTACGGCGGCTTCATTCCGGGCATCCGTCCCGGGAAGGCGACGTCGGACTACATCGACTCCGTCCTCACGCGCATCACGCTCATCGGCGCGGTCTATCTCGTCGTCGTCGCGCTCATCCCCGAGTTCCTCACGATGGGCTTTCGCGTCCAGAGCATTCCGGGCATCGGGCCCTGGCTCGACGCACACCTCCCGAACTTCGTGACGCAGGGCCTCGGCGTCTCGTTCTTCTTCGGCGGCACGTCGCTCCTCATCGTCGTGGGCGTCGCGATGGACACGGTCCAGCAGATCGAGTCCCAGCTCGTGATGCGGAACTACGACGGATTCCTGAAGAAGGGCCGCATCCGCGGCCGCAGGGGATAGAGGAAGAATCATGCCGTCCGCAATCGTGTTCTTCGGACCTCCCGGGTCGGGCAAGGGAACCCAGGCGTCGCGCCTCGCGGCGTCGCTGGACATTCCCCAGGTGTCCACGGGAGACCTCCTGAGAAGTCACGTGGCCAAGGGGACGCCCCTCGGAGCGATCGCGAGGCCGATCATGGAATCCGGCGCGCTCGTGCCGGACGACCTCGTGACGAAAATGCTCAAAGAGCGCCTCGCCGAGAAGGACGCCGCAAAGGGGGCGATTTTCGACGGCTATCCGCGCACGGTCGCGCAGGCGAAATCGCTGGACGCGCTCCTCAGGGAGGCGGGCGGCGAGGTGAACGTCGTCCTCTTCATCGACGTCCCGGACGCGGCGCTCGTGGAGCGGCTCCTGAAGCGGGCCGTCCTCGAGGGGCGAGCCGACGACACGAAGGAGACGATCGCGGAGCGCCTGCGCGTTTACCGCGCGAAGACGGCTCCGCTGGCGGATCTTTACGCGAAATCCGGGGCCCTGGTCACGATCGATGGCAACCGCGCCGTCGAGGCCGTCGCCGCCGACGTAGCCGCAGCCGTCCGCAAGGCCCGCCAGGGGGTGGCGTGATCACCTGCAAGGGAAAGTCCGAGATCCTGAAGATGGAGCGCGCCGCGCGAATCGTCCACGAGGCGCTCGCCGAGTGCGCTGCCGCGTGCCGTCCCGGGGTCACGACCGAAGAGATCGACCGGATCGCGGCGCAGGGCATTGCGACGCGCGGCGGCAAGGCGGCCTTCCCGGGCTATCGGGGGTATCCGAAGACGATCTGCATCTCGATCAACGACGAGGTCGTGCACGGGATCCCGTCCGCGACCCGCGTCGTGAAGGCCGGCGACGTCGTCGGCCTCGACCTCGGCGCGATCGTCGAGGGCTATTACGCCGACGCGGCGCGCTCGATCGCGGTCGAGCCCGTCTCCGAGGCGGTCAAGGTGCTCGTCGCGACGACCCACGCGGCGCTCCTGGCCGGCATCGGAGCCGTGCGCGTCGGGGGCCGCATCGGGGACATCGGCGCGGCCGTCGAGGCCGTCGCGAAGACGAAAAAGTACGGCGTCGTGCGCGAGTTCGTCGGGCACGGCATCGGGACGGCGCTCCACGAGGAGCCGCAGGTCCCCAATTACGGACCGGCCGGCAAGCGGGAGGTCATCCGCGAGGGGATGACGCTCGCGATCGAGCCCATGTTCAACCTCGGCGGCGCGGCCGTCACGACGGACCCGGACGGGTGGACCGTGCGGACGAGGGACCGGCAGCCGTCGGCCCACTTCGAGCACACGGTCGTCGCGACGGCGAAGGGTCCCGTCGTCCTCGGCTTCGGGCGCTACGCACCCGACGCCGTCCTCGCCGGTGCCCCCGGCGCCCACGAGTACCCGCACCCCGTGGCGGTTCAGGCGTAACGGAGGAACATGTCGAAGGAAGACGCCATCGAAGTGACCGCAACGGTGATCGAGCCGTTGCCGAACGCGATGTTCAAGGTCGAACTGGAGAACAAGCATCAGGTGCTCGCGCACATCTCCGGGAAGATGCGGAAGCACTTCATCCGCATCCTGCCGGGGGACAAGGTCCTCGTCGAGCTTTCGCCGTACGACCTGACTCGCGGGCGCATCATCTACCGGTACAAGTGAGCCGAGGAAAACCATGAAAGTTCGCACGTCCGTCAAGAAGATCTGCAGCAAGTGCAAGGTGATCCGCCGCGCCGGCGTCGTGAGGGTCATCTGCGAGAACGTCAAGCACAAGCAGCGTCAGGGCTGAAGAGGAACCACGAATGGCACGTATCGCAGGTGTCGACCTTCCCCCGAACAAGCGCGTCGAGATCGGCCTGACCTACATCTTCGGGATCGGGCGCCCCAGCTCGAACAAGATCCTCGAGACCGCGAAGGTGGACCGCAACACCCGGGTCAAGGACCTTTCCGAGGATGAGGTGTCGAGGATCCGCAAGACGATCCAGGACACCGTGGAAGTGGAGGGCGACCTCCGCAAGGAGACGGCGCAGAACATCAAGCGCCTCATGGAGATCGGCTGCTACCGCGGCCTGCGCCACCGCCGGAACCTCCCGGTCCGCGGCCAGCGCACCCACACGAACGCCCGCACGCGGAAGGGTCCCCGCAAGGGCGCCGTGGCCGGCAAGAAGAAGGCTACGAAGAAGTAGGAAGGGGGCGCGGGGGAAACCGCTGGGCGGTTTCCCCCGAACCCGAATACCTAAAGGAAAAAGATGGCTACACCTACTGAGTCGACTGCAGCAGCAAAGGCCTCTGCCGCCAAGGGCAAGAAAAAGGGCCCCAAGAAGGAAAAGAAGAACATCCCGCACGCTCTCGCGACCGTGCAGGCGTCCTTCAACAACACGATCGTCTCGATCACCGACCAGCAGGGGAACGTCCTCGCCTGGTCGTCGGCGGGCCGCATCGGCTTCAAGGGCTCGCGCAAGGGGACGCCGTTCGCGGCGCAGCTCGCCGCGGGAAACGCCGCCCAGATCGCGCAGGAGCACGGCGTGCGCTCCCTCGACGTGAAGGTGACCGGGCCCGGCGCCGGCCGCGAGAGCGCGATCCGCGCCCTCGCCGCCGCGGGCATCGACATCCGGTCCATCAAGGACACGACGCCCATCCCGCACAACGGCTGCCGCCCGCGCAAGCGCCGGCGGGTGTAAGTCGCTGATTCGGGATATGATCTGCGTTTCGAGGGGCCGCGCCCCTCTTACCTTCTAAGAAATCTTCGGATTTCTTCGTCCGTAAACCGAGCTCTCCGACTCCGGGCCGGGAAGAAGGACGCTGACGAAACGACGGAGACGGACGGAGGCCTCACTTCCCGTGGCTCGTTATCGCGAATCGGTCTGCCGGCTCTGCCGGCGCGAAGGCATGAAGCTGTTCCTCAAGGGGGACCGCTGCTTCACGAACAAGTGCGCCGTCGAGCGCCGCAACTTCCCGCCGGGTCAGCACGGCAAGCGGCGCTCCAAGATCCTCGGGTACGGCATCCAGCTCCGTGAGAAGCAGAAGGTCAAGCGCTTCTACGGCGTCCTCGAGGGCCAGTTCCGGCTCACGTTCCAGCAGGCCGAGCGCATGCGGGGCGTCACGGGCGAGAACCTCCTCTCGCTCCTCGAGCGCCGCCTGGACAACGTCGTCCACAGGCTCGGCTTCTCGGGCTCGCGCCCGCAGGCCCGCCAGCTCGTTCGTCACGGCCACGTGCGCGTGAACGGCCGGAAGGTGAACGTCCCGAGCATGATCGTGCCGCAGGGCGCGGTCGTGTCCATCAAGGACAAGAGCCGCACGAATCCGCTCATCGCCTCCGCGGTCGAAACCGCGAAGGGCCGCGGGATTCCCGCGTGGCTCGAGCTCGACGCCGCCCAGTTCCAGGGCAAGGTCGTCGCGCTTCCGAAGCGCGAGGACGTCTCGATCCCCATCAGCGAGAAGCTGATCGTCGAGCTGTACTCCAAGTAACGCCGCCAACAGGAGCTCTCGCGCGCCGCTCAGCGGATAAGTCGCAGGGCCAGGAGAAGACACCATGCTTTGGAAAGGCTTCCAGCGTCCGAACCGTCTCGAGGTCGAGGAAGAGAAGGGCAACTACGGCCGGTTCACGGCCCAGCCGCTCGAGCGCGGGTGGGGAACGACCGTCGGAAACGCGCTCCGGCGCGTTCTCCTCTCGTCGATCGAGGGCGCCGCGATCACGGCGGTCAAGATCGAGGGCGTCGAGCACGAGTTCACCGCCGTGCCGGGCGTCGTCGAGGACGTGACCGACATCATCCTGAACCTCAAAGGCCTCGCGATCCGCCTCCACGACGAGGGGCCGCGCACGCTCAACCTGGACATCAAGACGAAGGGCCTCGTGACGGCGGACGCGTTCGAGGACGACGCCCAGCTCGAGATCCTCAACGCGGACGCCCCGATCGCGACGCTCGCCGACGGCGGCCGCCTGCGCCTCGAGGCCACCGTGACGAAGGGCCGCGGCTACGCCCCGGCCGACCGCAACTTCGACCCCGAGGCACCGATCGGGACGATCCCGCTGGACTCGGCCCATTCGCCCGTTCGCCGCGTGAACTATCACGTCGAGGCCGCCCGCGTCGGCCAGGCGACGGACTACGACAAACTCGTCCTCGAGGTCTGGACGAACGGCACGATCACGCCGCGCGACGCCGTGGGCGTGGCCGCCGTGCTCCTCCGCGACCACCTCGCGATCTTCGTGAACGTGGAAACGGACGAGGCGGCCGTGGCCGCCGGGGCCGAGATGCCGCAGAGCGAGCTCGACGCCCTTCTCGACACGAACGTCGAGGAGCTCGAGCTCTCCGTGCGCAGCGCGAACTGCCTGAAGAACGCGGGGATCCGCACGCTCCGCGAGCTCGTGCAGAAGACCGAAAAGGACATGCTCGAGACGAAGAACTTCGGGCGCAAGAGCCTGAACGAGATCAAGGACATCCTGCGCGAGAAGGGGCTCGCCTTCGGCATGAAGCTCGAGGCTCCCACGGGCGCGGGACGCTGAGGATTCGATGCAGCACAATCGCGCGGGCCGCAAGCTCGGCCGGACGACGGCGCACCGCAAGTCGCTCTTCCGGAACCAGCTTTCGTCCCTGATCACTCACGAACGCATCCAGACGACGCTGCCGAAGGCGAAAGACCTCCGGCCGCTCATCGAGAAGATGGTCACGCTCGGCAAACGGGGCGGGCTCCACGCGCGGCGCCTCGCGTTGAAGACGATCCCCGAGGCCACGACCGTCAAGAGGCTTTTCGAGGAGATCGCCCCGCGCTTCAAGGAGCGCGCCGGCGGCTACACGCGGATCCTCAAGCTCGGCCGGCGCCAGGGCGACGGCGCCGAGATGGCGATCCTCGAGTTCATCGACTTCGACTTCGCGCAGCGCACGGCCGAGAAGAAGGTCGCGGCGAAGGCGGCGGAGGACAAGAAGACCTCGCTCCTCGAGAAAGCCAAGAAGCTCGTCGCCGGCAAGGGCGACGGCGAGAAGAAGGCCGAAGGGGCCGAGGGCGAAGAGGGCGAGGCCGAGAAGAAGGCCAAGCCCGTCGAGAAGCCGAAGGCCCAGAAGATCAAGGGCCCGAAGGGCGGCGGCGGACCCAAGGGCGGCGGCAGCCACGGCGGCGGCCACCGAAAGGTCGGAAGCTGAACGGAAGGCCGCGGTTCGCCGCGGCCTTCTTCTTTCTTACCCCAGCGCCTTCTCGATCTCCTGCACGAGGACTTTCGTCGAGAACGGCTTCGTCACGTAGCTCGCCGCGCCGAGGCGCAGGCCGAGGTCGCGTTCGGAGGGGAGGGTGCGGGCCGTGAGCATGATGACGGGAATGCCCGCCGTCGCCGGGTTCTCCTTGAGGATGCGGCAGAGGTCGAACCCCGTGAGCCCCGGAGTGAGCGAAACGTCGAGGAGGACGAGGTCCGGTCCCGCCTCGCGGACGAGCCGGAGCGCGTCCTCGCCGCTCGAGGCCTCGACCGGGTCGAGTCCCGTGAGGCGGAGCTTGAACGAGAGGATCTTCAGGATGTAGGGCTCGTCGTCGACGACGAGGACCTTCTTGCCCGCGAGCGCGTTCGCGAATCCGCTCATACGCGCGCCATTCTAGAGGGGGCTTCCCGTGAGGAGGACCACGGCCGCGGCAATCTCCCGGCCGTGCGTGATCGTGACGTGGGCGCCCGTGACGCCGAGTCGCGCGCCGTGTGCGGCGGCCCGATCGAAGAGGGCGAGGCGGGGCGGGCCTCCCGGCGCGCGGACGATCGCGATCTCACGAAATGCGACGCCGCGCATCCCGGTCCCGAGCGCCTTCATGGCGGCTTCCTTTGCGGCGAAGAGGCCCGCGACGTGTTCGGCGTAGGCGGGCGAGGCCGGAGGGCGCCGCACTTCGCCGGGCCGGAAGAGACGCTCGACGAAGCGCACGCCGTGCCGGCCGATTGCGGCCGCGACTCGCGGGATCTCGCAGACGTCGATCCCGATGCCGACGACGCCCGCACCCGGCGGGAGGCCATCGGCCGCCGAGACCCTGTCCGTCACGGGGCGATCCCGGTCTCGGCCCGGGGCTCGCGCCGCCAGGCTTCGATCTCTTCGACCGCGGCCCAGAGGTGAAGGAGGCCGATGCCGACGAGGAAGCTCCGGAAGAAGGGGGACGCCAGGATGTCGTGTGCGGGCGCGGGCGACCGCGCGACGACACGGATCGCCCAGAGCCGGCTCCAGGGCGCGAGGCTCAGGAACGCGCCGGCTTCGAGCACGTAGAGGATGAACAGGGCCCTCAGGAGCCTCGACCCGACGACCGTGATGCCCACGGGAGGGATTGTAGAGGCCCCCGGCCCGGCCCTTGACCGGGACGGGCCCCGGACGGCACTCTCTGCCGGCCGAAACAGCGCCCCAAAAGGGGATTCCGCCTTTCGAAACGGGGAGACCGGTGGCCATTCGCAACATCGTCAAGTACGGAGACCCGAGACTCGTGGCCCCCAACGAGTCCGTGACCGATTTCGACGATCCGTCTCTTCACGCGCTGATCGAGGACCTCAAGGAGACCTGCTGGGCCGCGCCGGGGCTCGGCCTCGCGGCGCCGCAAATCGGCGTCAACCGCCACGTCGCCATCGTGGATCTCTCCGTGGGCAAGGACCCGTCCCAGGTCCTCGTCCTCATCAACCCCGTCGTCGTGGACACCAAGGGGTCGATCCGGGACGAGGAGGGCTGTCTGTCGCTTCCGGACCTCGTCGAGACGGTCGAGCGCCCCGAGAAGGTCACGATCGAGGCGTACGACGAGCGGGGTGTCAAGCGCGCGCTGGACGGTCGGGAGCTTCTCGCGCGGGCTCTCTGCCACGAGATCGACCACCTCGAGCAGCATCTTTTTTTGGACCGGCTCTCGTCCCTCAAGAAGGGACTGATCCTCCGGAAGGTTCTGAAGCGCCGGAAACAGGGCGCCTGGTAGGTCAGGGCCCGGCTTTCGCCCGCAGGTCGTCGAGGACCTGCACGCGCCGGAGGGCGCGGCCGAAGTGGCCGGCGAAGTCAAGAAGGTGCTCGAGCTCGTGCGAGGCTCCGGGCGCCGGCGGCGCTCCGCAGCGGTGGAGGCGCAGCGTCCCGATGAGCTCGCTTCCCGCGAACAGCGGCACGGCCGCCATCGTCCACTCATCTCCCGGTTCGCTCGCGAGCCGCGGCGCGCGCCCGAACCGGGGGTCGGCGTCGAGGGCGAGCGCTGCGACGTAGGACGGAGGCGCGCCGCCCGGCCACGTCGTGGAGGCCGCCGCGTGCAGCTCGGCGACGCCCGGGCGGCGGATGTGAAGCGTCGCGCCGTCCGCCCCGAAGACGGTGGCGATCCGGTCGAGGGCCGGGACGAGCAAGCGGGAGCGCACGTCCGCATCGGAGATCGCCTCGTCGTCGAGACGCGACGCGAGCTCCTGCTCGAGCTCCAGGATGGCGGCGCGGGCCTGGAGTGTGTCGACGAGCTGCTTGACGCGGAGTGCGTTCTTCACGCGCGCCTTCAGCTCGCGCGCCGAGAAAGGCTTCGTGACGTAGTCGTTCGCGAGGGCCTCGAAGCCCTGGAGCAGGTCCTCCTCTTCGGTCCGGGCCGTGACGAAGATGACCTGCGTGCCGGCGGTCGCAGCGGCCGTCTTGATCCGGCGGCAAACCTCGTAGCCGGAGAGGTCGGGCATCCGGACGTCGAGGAGAACGACGTCGGGCCGGCGCGCGTCCACCTTCTGGAGAGCCTCGGTCCCGGACAGCGCGCTCTCGAAGTCGCAGTTCAGCTCGTACGCGATGTACGAGGCGACCTCGGCCTGGTACGGATCGTCGTCGACGAGGAGGATCAGAGGAGGGGCCGCAGGTGTGCGGAACATGCGCTTGCGCGCCTTATAGCACGGCTCCGGTCAGGCCTCTGGCGGGGAAGGCGCGGATGCCCGACAATCGCGCCGCCGTGACCCTGCGCCTCCACAACACGTTGACCCGGGCGCTGGAAGAGCTCCGCCCGCTCGCGCCCGGGAAGGTCGGGCTCTACACCTGCGGCCCGACCGTCTACGGCCGCGTCCACATCGGCAACCTCCGGACGTTCGTCTGGGAGGACGTGATGTGCCGCGTCCTGCGCGCTCTCGGCTACGAGGTCACGCAGGTCATGAACCTGACGGACATCGACGACAAGACGATCCGCGACGCCACCGCGGCCGGCCTGCCGCTCCGCGAGTTCACGGACCTCCACATCGCGACGTTCTTCGAGGACCTGAACACGCTCGGGGTGATCCCCGCGGCCGTCTACCCGCGCGCGACGGACCACATCCCCGAGATGGTCGAAATTGTGAAGAAGCTCGCCGCGCGCGGGCACACGTACGAGAGCGAGGGCTCGATCTGGTACCGCATCGCGACGTTTCCGGACTACGGGAAGCTCTCGAAGATCGACCTCACCGCGGTCAGGCGCGGCGCGCGGGTCGCCGACGACGAGTACGAAAAGGAAGACGTCCGCGACTTCGCGGTCTGGAAGGCGGCGAAGGAGGGGGAGCCCGAGTCCGCGACGTGGACGACGGAGCTCGGCCGCGGGCGCCCCGGCTGGCATCTCGAGTGCAGCGCGATGTCCATGAAGTACCTCGGGGAGACGATCGACATCCACACGGGCGCCGTCGACAACATCTTCCCGCACCACGAGAACGAAATCGCCCAGAGCGAAGGCGCGACGGGCAAGCCGTTCGTGCACTACTGGCTCCACGCCGAGCACCTCATCGTCGACGGCGAGAAGATGGCGAAGAGCAAGGGCAACTTCTTCACGCTGCCGGACCTCGTCGGGAAGGGCCATTCGCCGCGCGCGGTCCGCTACCTGTTCCAGTCCGTCCCGTACCGGATGAAGTTGAACTTCACGTTCGACGCGCTGAAGGGCGCGGCGAGCGCGCTGGAGCGGCTGGATTCGCTGGACCTCAGGCTTTCGGAGAGAGAAAGAGAAGAAAAGACAGGAGAGGAGATTTCTTCGAAGGTGAATGCGGCGGCCGCAGGCGCCTTCGCGGAACGGGTGGCGGCCGCGCGCAGCGCGGTGTTCGATTCCCTCGAAGACGACCTGAATACGGCAGGGGCCCTCGGGGCGCTCTTTTCCTTCGTGAAGGCGACGAACGTGGACCTCGAGGCCGGGCGCCTCTCGCCGGCCGACGCGGCCGCCGCGCGGGGCCTCCTGCGGGAGATCGCAGGCGGCATCTTCGGCGTCATGGAGAAGACGGAAGTCCCGGGTGCGCTCTCTTCCTCTTCGCCTTCTGGGAAAATCCCCGGTCTCTTCGGACCTTCCGGCGAGCTCGAAGCGTGGATTGAGGACCGCATCGAGGCCCGGAAGGCCGCGAAGAAAGCCCGGGACTTCAAGGCCGCGGACGCCATCCGGGACGAGCTCCTCGCGAAGGGGATCGTCCTCGAGGACACCCCCCATGGCGTGCGCTGGAAGCGGAAGGCTTGACAGGCGTGGCCCTGCCGGGTTTCAATCCGCGTTCCATGACTTCCGCTTCGCGCCACTGGCACAGCCACACATAAGCCGGCAGCGCAGCGCGCCGCCGGCCTGATCGAGGTCCGGAGGCGCAGGGTCATTGAAGGCCGACACCAAGCCCCTCCGGACCGGAGGGGTTTTTCGTTTTGGACCTGACCGCCGAGAAGACGCTCCTCGTCGCCTCCCTCGCCCCGGCGTCGAACGCCGAGGCGCTGGATGCCGCGCGCGACGCCGCCTCGCTGCCGCCGGGGGTGGCGGTGGAGCTGCGCCTCGACGCGATGCGGGAGGCGCCGGCCTTCGCCGCGCTCCGCGCGGCGTTCGGCAAGAGGGCCCTGATCGCCACGGTCCGCTCCAGAGACGAAGGGGGCGCATTCAGCGGGACCGAAGACGAAGAGGGAGACTTCTTGGAAGGTGCCCTCGCCGCGGGGTTCGACTTCGCAGACGTGGAATTTCGCCGCGACGGGGGAGCGCGCTTCGCCGCCATACCCCTTTCCAAGAAAATCTCTTCACTCCACGACACCGAGGGCGTGCCTGCCGATCTCGGCGCACTGGTTGGCCGAATGCTCTCCTCCGGCGCGCGGTACGTGAAGCTCGTCGCGACGGCGAACGATTCGTCGGACGTTCTCCGCCTCCTCGAGCTGCAGGCGGCGAACCCGGGCGGCCGCCTCGCCGTTTTCGGGATGGGGGAGGCGGGGATCGCGACGCGCGTCCTCTCGCCGTATCTCGGAGGGGCGCTGTCCTTCGGCGCCCTCGAGCCTGGCCGGACGACCGCGCCGGGCCAGGTGGGCGCGCGCGATCTCGCCGACGTCTACGGCATCGGACGCCCGCGCCGGGCGCGCCGGATCTTCGCCCTTCTCGGCGACCGCGTGTCGCACTCGCTCTCGCCCGCGCTCCACAACGCGAACTTCGAGGCGCTCGGGCAGGACGCGCTCTACGTCCCGTTCGCGCTCCGCTCTCTCGGCAGAGAGCTGCCCGGGCTCGTCGCGGGCCTCGACGCCCTCGGCTTCCCATTCGTCGCGGCATCCGTGACGATCCCCTTCAAGGAGGAGGCGGCGCACCTCGCCCAGGCCGACGAGAGGGCCGCCAACACGCTCGTGCGCGTGTCGGGTCCCGGCGTTCCCGCACGCTTCCGCGCCGCGAACACGGATCGGGTCGCGTTCGAGCAAGTGGTGCCGGTTGGTTCCGGGAGGGGTCCGGCCCTCGTTCTCGGTGCGGGCGGAACGGCGCGTGTCGCGGTGGAGGTCCTTCGAACGAGAGGCTGGGACGTCCGCCTCGTGAATCGGACGGAGGAACGCGGCGAGCAGCTCGCCCGCGAGACCGGGGCCATCTTCCACTCGAAGAAATCCTCCGAGCCCATCCCCCTGCCGGCAATCGTCGTGAACGCGACCGCCCTCGGCCTGCGCGAGGGCGATCCGGTCCCATGTCCGAGGGAGTTCCTGCGGCCGGGCGTCCTCGTCATCGACGCGCCGTACCGCCCCGAGGGAACCGCCCTCGCGCGTGCCGCGTTCGCGGCCGGCGCCGCCGTCGTGGACGGGCAGACGCTTCTCCTGTTGCAGGCTGCGGGACAGGCGGCGCGGTTCACCGGAGTCGAGGTCCGGCCTTCCGACCTCCTCGACCGCCTCGCCCCGCGTCTGAGGGCGAACTTCACGGCCGCGTGGAAGTCCCGCCTCGCGACGGCGGCGGAGGGCGTCTCGTGAAGTCCGACCGCCCCGATCCGAACCTCCCGCGCGGCGTTCAGGCGCTCCTGTTCGACGCGGCCGACCGGCGGCGCCGGGCCGAGGAGGGCGTCGTCGACGTCCTTCGCGCCGCGGGCCTTCGCGAGGTCATCCTTCCCGTCCTGGACTATGCGGACCCGTATGCGGGCGTGACGGCTGAGGGCGACGAGCGCCTCTACCGGTTCCTCGACCGCGAGGGGCAGACCCTCGCGCTCCGGGCGGACTTCACGCCGATGGCGGCCCGCGTGGTCGCGTCGCGCCTCGGTGAGCTCGGCGGCCGGGCTTCGCTCTTCTATCGGGGCGACGTCGTGCGCGACGAGGAAACGGGCGTCGGACGCCCGCGCGAGTTCGCGCAGGTCGGCGCCGAGCGATACGGCGACGCGCGATTCGAAGCGGACGAGGAGATGCTCGGATTGCTCCTCGACGCGCTGGACGCGCTTCCGACGGCGGCGCTCCGGCTCACCCTCGGCTTCGCGGGACTCCTCAGAAAGGTGATCGAAGCCGCGGCGCCGGGCGTCGCCTCGGCCGGCGGGTCTCGCCTCGAGGGCGTCATGCGCCTCGCGCGCGAACGCCGGGTGTCCGCCATCGAGTCCTTCCTGCGCGACGCGGGCGCGGCCAGCCGTGTCGCGGACGCGGTTGCCGGCGGCCTTCTCGTGGGATTCGAGCCGTCTTCGTTTCTCTTCCGGCCTCCCGCGCTCGCGAAGGAGGCCGAAATGCTCTCCCGGGCGGCAGCCGCTGCGCGGGCGGCGCGTCCCGGGCTCTCCGTCGTCGTCGACCTCGCCGCGACGCCCGACGCGCCGTACTACACGGGCCTCACGTTCGCGGTCGACGCCGCCGGGGTGCCCGGAGTCCTCGCCGCGGGCGGCCGGTACGACGCGCTCCTCGCGCGGTTCGGCGTGCCCGCGCCCGCCCTCGGCTTCTGCATCGGCCTCGAGGCCCTCGCGGCGGCCGCGTCCGTCTCCGGCTCGGGGGCCGCCCGGCCGCTCCGGATCGCGGTCGGGAAGGGGCGGCTCCTCGGGAAGACGCTCGCGGCCCTGCGCGCGGGCGGCGCGTCGTTCGGCGAGCCCGACGGGCGTCGCCTTCTCGTCCCTTCCGCGGACGGCGCCTTCGAGCTTCTCCTCCTCAAGGACGACGACGTCCCGACGTACGTCGCGCACGGAGGCGCCGACCTCGGCGTCGTCGGGAGCGACCGCGTCGCGGAGTCCGGCGAGGACGTCTTCTCGCCGGTCGAGCTCCCGTTCGGAGAGTGCCGGCTTTCGCTGATCGGGCGGGCCGGCGAGACGTTCCGGCCGAACGGGCAGCCGGTGCGCGTCGGCACGAAGTACCGGCGCCTCGCGGAGAGGTACTTCGACGCACGGAAGATCGCGCACGAGATCGTCCCGCTCGCGGGCTCCGTCGAGCTCGCGGCGGCCCTGCGCCTCACGGACGTCGTCGTGGACCTCATCGAGACGGGTTCGACGATCGCCGCGAACGGCCTCGCCGAGATCGAGACGATCGAGACGAGCCGCGCGACCGTCATCCTCGGCCGGACCGCGCTCGTGTCGCGCCGCGGCGAGATCGCCGCGTTCCTCGGACGGCTGCGCGAGAAGGCGGGCGCGTCGTGCTGAAGATCGTCGATGCGGCGACGAAGGCCGGGCAGCGGGAGCTCGACGCCCTGTTGTCCTCGCGGCGGGCCGTGCCCGACTTCGCCACGCTGAAGCAGGTGCTCCCGGTGGTCGAGGAAGTTCTGCGAAAAGGGGAGCCCGCGCTCCGGAAGTACGTCGAGCGCTTCGACGCGG
>DATKLW010000030.1:0-11148 GCA_035542215.1 Thermoanaerobaculia bacterium
GGAAGTCGATCGTGTACGTGACGCGGAGGTCGCGGGCCGGGCGGATCTCGAGCTTCCGGCCGCCCGCCGCGGGCACCGCAAGCGTGCGCAGCGGGGTGAACGGCGCGCGGAGGAGCGCGAGGGGCGCGAGGCCGGCCTTCGCGAACGCCTCGAGCCAGGGAAGAGCGCTCCCGTCGAGGATCGGCACTTCCGGGCCGTCCACCTCGACGAGGAGGTTGTCGAGGCCGGTGCCGAACGCCGCCGAGAGAAGGTGCTCGACCGTGCTCACGTCGCGGCCGCGCATGCCGAGCGAGGTCGCGTGGTCGAAGTGGCCCGCGGCCTCGGCGACGGCGGGTACGAACACGTCGACGTCGGACCGCCAGAAGACGATCCCGTGACCCGCCTCCGCTGGGTGAAGAACGACGTTGACGTAGCGGCCGCTGTGGAGGCCGATTCCCGAGAGACGGACCGGCCGGGCGAGCGTGGTCTGAACGAGCATCGAGCCCGGAAGTGCACGGCTGGTGCCACTGCGGCAGCAGGGAGATTTCAATGATTTCCGGGTTGCGGAGGCCCCGGGAGCCAGCCCGGTGTGGCGGATTCGCTTCAGATGCGGCGGAAGCGCCACACGGAGGCGCTCCCGTCGTGGAGCCCGGCCAGGAAGGTCCGGCCCGGCTGGTATCCTCAACTGTTATCCGGAGGAACGCGTGCAGGCTCCAGAGGAAGAAAAGTACTACCAGGACTTCCTCTCCGTAGTCGCCCAGAAATGGAGGCCGGCGAAGGCCTCGTTCTACACGCTCGATCCCGGGGGCGCCGTCTTCCGTCTCAAGGCCCAGTTCGGATTCACGCGCAGCGACCGTCTCTCCGAGCGCCTCGGGCGCAACGATCCGCTCGTGAACCAGATCTATGAGCACCGCGAGCCGACGTTCATCAACAACGTGAACAACGCGGGCAGGCTCGCGGACTCCATGATCCAGACGACGTCGACGCGGATGCTCGTCGCGCCGCTCTACCTCGACGGTCGGATCATGGGTCTCGTCGACATGCGCGACAAAGCGGGACGCGTCGCCTTCTCACACGACGACGTCACCGAGGTCGCGGACCTCCTGCGCCGCTTCGCCCTCGAGATCCGGCGCGTCAACGACGCGAGGGCGGGCGCTTCGATCCTGCGCGAGCCGCCGCCGGTCATCGAGAGGCCTCTGGATCCGCCGGACCAGGCTCCGGCGATGCCATCGCCCCTCGAGAAGACGTCGGGATTCACGACCGCCAACATGCAGCCCTCGGGCGTCTTCCGGCGCGTGCCGCAGCCCGCGGCGGCTCCCGAGCCGGTCGAGGCCGCCCTGCCGGGAGTCGCGGCGCGCACGCTGCGCCTCGTCGAGGAGACGCTTTCCCGGGGCGGCACGCAGCGCCTTGCGGCCCCGCCCGGCGGCGGCCTCTCGGCGCGCGAGGCCGAGTTCGTGCACCTCTACCTGCCGACGTGCCTGAACTACGACGAGGTCGAGGTCGCGGCCGTTTCGTCTTTCCTGCCCGCCGGCGGGACCGTCGTCGTCGCCTCTCGCCGCCCCCTGGACGGGGACGTCGTTCCGGCGCTTCTCGAGAACCTCGAGAAGATCTTCGCGAAGACGGCGGTCGCCTTCAGCTTCGCGCACGAGCCGGTCGTGAGGGCCCTGGACGGGCCCGGCGAGGGCCGGCCCGTGCGCCGCGCGGACATCGCGGCGATCCAGTCCTCCGTTCTCGACAGCGCGCCCGACGGCGTCGTCCTCTTCTCGCTGCTCTACCGGCACGGGCCGAACCCCGAGGCGAGAGAGGCTCTTCGCTCGGCCCACGTCGTCCTCCGGCACGTCCTCACGGGGACCCGGGGCGAGACGCGCTTCCGCGAGGCCTACCGCGGACTCGTGAACAAGCTCATCGAGCCGGGAATCCTCCGGCGCACCGCGCTCAAGACGCATTCCTTCAACGTCGGACGAATGGCGCGCAAGATCGCCGCGCAGCTCGGCGTCGCGCCCATGGAAGTCGAGCAGATCACGGTCGCCGCGATCCTGCACGACGTCGGAATGCGCGAGCTGAGCTACGACACCCTCTACTCGAAACGGTCGCTCACGGACGAGGAGCTCACGCTCCTCAAGACCCATCCCCGCGTCGGGGCGTACCTCGTCGAGGACATCCCCTGGCCCTACCCGGTCGCACCCCTCATCAAGCACCACCACGAGCGCTGGGACGGCGGCGGGTATCCCGACGGCCTGCGCGGCGAGCAGATTCCGCTCGGCTCGCGCATCATCCACCTGTGCGAAGCCTTCGACGCGATGACGGCCCCGACGTCCTACCGGGCCGTGCTCTCGGACTACCAGGCGCTCGACATCATCGAGTCGAAGGCGGGCACGCAGTTCGACCCGGAGCTCACGCCCGAGTTCAAGCGCATGATCGAGAGCCCTTCGGACTGACGGAGCACGCGTGAAGTCGCGGCTCGACCGCGAGGAGCGGAAGAAGGACGCGCGCTCCGCCGCGAAGAACGCGGGAACCCGCCCGATCGCGACGAATCGGCGCGCGTTCCACGAGTACTTCATCGAGGAGAAGATGGAGGCGGGCCTCGCGCTGACGGGCACCGAGGTCAAGTCCCTGCGCGAGGGCCAGGCGAGCCTCCAGGACGGGTACGTCGCGATCGAAGGCGGCGAGGCGTGGCTCTGGAACGTCCACGTCCCGCCGTACGGGGCCGGGAGCTACAACAACGTCGACGCGAAGCGGAAGAGGAAGCTCCTCCTCCACAAGCGCGAGATCCTGCGCCTCGCCTCGAAGATCCAGAAGTCGGGCTCGACGTGCGTCCCGCTCACGCTCTACTTCAAGGGCCCGCGCGCCAAGGTCGAGATCGCGCTCGTCACGGGCAAGAAGCTCCACGACAAGCGCGAGACGATCCGCCGCCGCGAAGCCGACCGCGAGGCCCGCTCCGCGATGAAGGACGCCCGGCGGCGCTGAGGCCGCGCTACCAGTAGTGCGCCCGCGCGCCGCGGTAGTAGGCGAGCGTCCTCTCGAGGCCCTCGACGAGCGGCGTCTTCGGCCGCCAGCCGAGGACGCGGCGGATCTTCGAGATGTCCGAGTAGAAGTCGCCGGGCTCCTGCGCCTTGCGCTCGGCCGAGAACGGCGCGAGCTCCCAGGGCGTGCCCGTGAGGGCGCGAAGCGTTTCGGCGACCTCGCGGAACGTCGTCGGCTCGCCGCCGCCGACGTTGAGGACCTGGCCCAGCGCCGCGTCCGATCCGGCCGCGAGGAGGATCGCGTCGACGCAATCGTCGACGTAGAGAAAGTCGCGGAGGATCTTCCCGTCGCCGAAGACGGGGATCGTCGTGCCGTCGAGGGCGAGGCGCACGAACCAGTTCACGACGCCGTAGCGCGAGTGCCGCATCTGGGCCCGCGGGCCGTAGATGTTCGAAAGGCGCAGGGTCGCCCCGCGGATCCCGTGCACGTGGCCGTACATCTCGACGATCTTGGCCGCGGCGAGGTTCGAGATCTCGTGGAGGCCGCGCGGGTTCGTGGGCGCATCCTCGGAGACGGGGAGCGAGTCCGCGGGCCCGTACTCGCCGCGCGTTCCCGTGTAGACGACGCGCGCCGAGGGGTTGTGGTGCTTGAGCGCCTCCATCAGGACGGTCGTCCCCTTGATGTTGATGTCGATGTCCGGGAACGGGTCCTTGAGCGAGAGGACGTGGTCCATCTGGCCCGCGAGGTGGAAGACGATGTCGACGCCGCGCACGGCGCGCGCCATCGCGTCGGCGTCGCGGATGTCCGCGACGTCCACGGAGACCGATCCCTTCACGGGGTCGAGGTTGAAGAGGTTGCCGCCGTAGCCGGGGATCATCGCGTCCACGACGCTCACGGACGCGCCGGCCCTCACGAGCGCGATCGCGAGGTTCGAGCCGATGAATCCGGCGCCGCCGGTCACGAGCGCGCGCGTGCCCGCGAACGACGGTGCGGCGGATGGCATCGCGGAAGTATAGGAGCGGCGCGGGTACACTCGCCGCACCCGAATGCCGGAACCGACGCCTGTCTACGACTCCGCCCACCGGGGGCTGCGCTTCGTCGAGGAGGCGCGCGAGCTCTGGGCCTACCGCCACTTCGTCGTCGAGCTCACCTCGCGCGACATCAAGGTCCGGTACAAGCGCTCCGCCCTCGGCGTCGCGTGGACGATGCTGAGTCCGCTCATGACGATGGTCGTCTTCACGCTCGTCTTCTCGACGTTCCAGCGGATGCCGATCGTGGGGTTCCCCGTCTACTACCTTTCCGCCTCGATGTTCTGGCTGTTCTTCGCGCAGGTCACGAGCCACGTCGGCTCGCTCACGACGGACGCCCTCGAGATCACGAAGCGCATCTACATTCCGCGCTCCGTCTACGTCGCGTCCGCCGTCGGGGTCGGGCTCACGAACACGCTCCTCAGCCTCGCGCCGTTCGTGCTCATCGTCGTCGTGACCGGCCGCCGGGTCTTCTGGACGTGGCTTTTCCTTCCCGTTTCGCTCCTGATCGGGACGCTCTTCGCCGCGGGCGTCGGCCTCGTCGTCTTCACGCTCGCCCTGCGGTTCGTCGACGTCCGCGACATGTACCAGGCGATCCTGATGCCCTGGTTCTTCGTCACGCCGATCATCTACGAGCCGTCGTTCGTTCCGGAGCGCTGGCGCTGGATCATCCGGTACAACCCGATGACGTATCTCGTCGAGATCTTCCGGGCGCCCCTCTACAACGGCTGGCTGCCGGGCCCGAAGACGCTCGCGTTCGCGGTCCTCGCCGCCATCTCGTCGCTGGTCGTCGGCTGGTTCTTCTATTCGGCGAAGGTCGAGGAGTATGGCCTCCGGGGCTGAGCCGGCCATCGAGCTCACGGGCGTCTCCGTGCGCTACCGGGTCGCGACGGAGTCGATCCATTCGCTGAAGGAGTATGCGATCCGCAAGCTCCGCGGGCGGATGGAGCACGGCGAGCTCCTCGCGCTCCGCGACGTCTCGCTGGTCATCCAGCCGGGCGAGCGCGTCGGGATCATCGGGCCGAACGGTGCGGGCAAGAGCACGCTGTTCCGCGTCATCGCGCGCGTCCGGCGGCCGAGCGAGGGCCGCGTCGTCGTGCGCGGGCGGGTCGCGCCGCTCCTCGAGCTCGGCCTCGGCTTCCACAGCGAGCTGACCGGGCGCGAGAACGTCATCCTGCACGGGACCCTGCTCGGCCGCTCGCGCGCGAGGATGCTCGAGCGAATGGACGCGATCGCCGAGTTCGCGGAGCTCGAGGCTTTCCTCGACGCCCCGATCCGCAAGTACTCGACCGGCATGACCGCGCGACTCGCGTTCTCCGCCGCGACGGACGTCGACCCGGACGTGCTCCTCGTGGACGAGTCGCTCGCGGTCGGCGACGAGCGGTTCCGCGCGAAGTGCCATGCGCGGATGTCGGGGTTCCGGGAGCGCGGGAAGACGTTCCTCCTCGTCTCCCACTCCCTCAGCGAGGTCCGGGACTCCTGCACGCGCGCCATCTGGCTCCTGGACGGCCGGATCGAGCGCGACGGGCCGGCCGCCGAGGTCTGCGCCGCGTACCACGCGTGGGCGAAGGGCGACACGCCCAGGTAAGAGCGTGAATGCCCGCCGGACGGGCAGCCTGAGCCCGCCCGACAGATTCTGTCGGGGCGTTCCGGGACGGACCGCAATTAGTGACGGCGGGTGGCCCTCGGGACGCCCCGGCCGGCCCTAAAAGTGACCGGACTCACCCTCCGCGGGCCCCGGCAAGGAATGTGTATATCCCGTGGGGAGAGAACACTCCCAAGGGACCCGAAATGAAGGTTTTCCGTCGCGTACAGGCCCGAATTGTCTTCCTGGGCGTCCTCCTCGCGGCAGCGGGCGGGGCGCTCGCGGAGCGTCCGGTCGACGAGGGGCCCTTCCGGGCGCTCGACGGCCCCATCGTCGCCGGGGCAAGTGTCACGCTCGCGCCTGTCACCCTGGACGACGGGACGGACGTCGTCCTCGAGCTCGCGCGCGTCGAGCCGTTCACGAAGGACGCGCAGGTCGTCGTCCACGGGCCCGACGGCGACTCGCTTGCCCCTCTCCCGTCCGACGTCTGGTTCACGGGGCGCGTCGCGGGAGATCCAGAGTCGTTCGTGATGCTCGCGCGCGGCCGCGGGCTGCGCGGCCTCATCGTCACGGGCGATCGCGCGGCGGTCATCGGACCGAAGGGCGACGCGTACGCCGAGAAGCCTTCCCCGGCGTTCGTGCGCTCGCTCTCGCCCGAGGACGACGTGCCCGACTCGATGCGGAGCTTCGCCTGCGGCACCGAGTCCCTTCCGGTGCTCGGGCCGCAGCCCCGGGCGCTCGCGGCGGGCCGGCAGCCTCTCACCTCCGTCATGTATTACGCCGGCATCGCGATCGAGACCGACTACGAGATGTACGTGAAGAAGGGCTCGTCGGTCCCGGCTCTCACGCAGTACGTGGGCGATCTCTTCGCGGCCATCTCGGCGGTCTACCAGCGCGACCTCCTCGTGACGCTGCAGGTGAACTACCTCTCGGTCTGGACGACCGCCTCCGATCCGTGGGTGACGACGGATTCCGAGAGCGCTCTGTACGAGTTCGGAGGCTACTGGCACACGAACCACGCCGGCCTTTCGCGGACGACCGCCCACTTCCTGAGCGGCCGGAGCACCGGCGGCGGCATCGCGTGGATCGGGACGATCTGCGGCTCGGACTTTCCCGCCGGCACGGGCTACGGCGGCGGGTACGGGTTCACCGGAAGCCTCAGCGGCACGTCCCCGACGAACATCTCGACGACGTACTGGGACTTCATGGCCGTGGCGCACGAGATCGGGCACAACTTCGGCTCGCCCCACACGCACTGCTACAGCCCGCCCGTCGACCAGTGCTACGCGTCCGAGTCCGGCTGCTACTCGGGCCCGACGAGCGTCCCCGCCGTCAAGGGCACGATCATGAGCTACTGCCACCTCCTCTCGGGTGGGTACTCGAACATCAAGATGTTCTTCGGCGTCCCGGGCGAGCCCAGCCAGGCCGTCACGACGCTCATGCGCGGCACCTACATCGAGCACGCCTCGTGCCTCGGCACGGTCTCGGCCGGCATGCACGTGTCCGGGATCTCGCCGCCGGCCGGCTCGACCGGCGGCGGAACGCCCGTCACGATCACGGGCTCGGGGTTCGCGGGTTCCGTTTTCGTCAAGTTCCGCGGCGTTGCCGCGACGTCCGTCGTCGTCGTGAACGCGACGACGATCACGGCCGTGGCGCCCGCCGGCGCCGCGGGAACCGCGGACGTGTCGGTCGTCCAGGGTTCGCAGGGCTCGATGCTCGCGGCCGGCTACACGTACACGGCCACGCCGCCGCCGCCGACCGTCTCCGCGATCGCGCCGAACCACGGGTCCGTCTCGGGCGGCACGGCCGTGACGATCTCGGGCGCGAACTTCGTGAGCGGGGCGACCGTCTCGATCGGCGGGATCGCCGCGACGGGCGTCTCCTTCATGAACGCCTCGACCCTCACGGCGACGACCGGCGCCCACGCTTCCGGCGCGGTCAACGTCGTCGTCACGAATCCCGACGCGCAGACCGGCACGCTCACGAACGGCTTCGTGTACGGGGCGATCGCGCCGTTCACGAAGTTCTACACGCTGACCCCCTGCCGCGTCCTCGACACGCGCAACGCAAACGGGCCTCTCGGAGGGCCGGCGCTCGCCGGGAGCGGCGCGCAGCGCACGTTCGTCGTGGCCGGGACGTGCGGGATTCCGTCGTCCGCGAAGTCCATCTCGGTGAACCTGACGGTCACGCAGGCCGCCGCCGCCGGCAGCCTGACCGTCTACCCGGGTGACGGCGCGCCCACCGGAACGACGTCCACGAGCTTCGCGTCCGGAGCGACCCGCGCGAACAACGCGATGCTCGCGCTCGCGACGAACGGCGCGGGCTCGATCGGCGTCGAGAACGATGCCGCCGGCACCGTGCACTTCATCCTCGACGTGAACGGCTATTTCCAGTGAGCGCGCGCGCGCGGGCCACCCTCAGCGTTCTCTTCCTCGCCGTTCCGGCTCCGGCATTCGCACAGGACCCGCCAGCCGGCGTCCTGACGCCTGCCGTGAAGCTTCAGCAGCCGGGAACGCCGGCCCCGATCATCCCGGAACTCCGTTCGCGCATTCCTCTCGTCGGTGAGCCGGTCAACGGCTTCCCGAACTGGCAGGAGCGGGTGATTCACGAGTGGATCAACCGGGCCCGTGTCGATCCGCAGGCCGACCTGGCCGGTTGCCCCAGCCCGAACTGCGAGGACAACACGGGCGGCTGCTACACGCCTCAGCCCCCCCTGATCTGGGACGCGAACGCGGGCCGCTCCGCGCGCTACCACTCAGCGGAGATGGGCCTCCAGAGCTTCTTCGCCCATAACTCGAACTGCACCCTCGTCAGCAACCTCAACAGCCTCTACCCGGGAAGCTGTAATGGATCCGCCTCGTGCGCGTGCGTCGGCGGCCTGTCGATGTGCAACCCCTCGTGCACCGCGTGGAACGCCCGAATCGGGCTCTTCGGGGCCAGCGCCTCCGGCGAAATCATCGCCGCCGGGTACTCGGATGCCAACAGTGCCTTTTACGGGTGGCTTTGGGAACCGGCCGACTCCACGGCGTGCTCCTTCGATGAGGCCAACGGCCACCGTTATCTGATCCTCAAATGGAACAGCGCGGTCGGCACGGGTTACCAGAGCGGCAGCGGCCCGTACGTGCGCTACTACACCGGCGACTTCGCCGACTCGAACAGCCCGATTCCGAAGATCCCCTCGGGCACGCACTACCCGCAGCAGGCCTCTTCCATCGATTTCTGGGCGAACTGGTACGACACGGCTCCTCCCCAGAGCGCAGCCGTGAACGTCGACGGGACCTGCCATCCGATGACGCTCCAGCGGGGATCCGCGTCGAACGGAGCGTATGCCGCTCTCGGAGTCACCGGCCTCGGCTCGGGCTGCCACCGGTACTTCTTCACGTTCCGCGATTCGTCCGGAAACGAAGTCACCTACCCCTCGACCGGGTCCTACGGCATCGGCACGTCGGCGTGCAACGACTGGGATACTTCGCGGCCCTCGAGCTGCACGTCCGTGCCGGGGCCAGGTTTCTACGCCGTGACCCCCTGCCGCGTTCTCGACACGCGCAACGCGAACGGACCTTTCGGGGGGCCGCCGCTCTCCGGTAGCGGGGCGCAGCGCACCTTCGACGTGGTCGCCGCGTCGTGCGGCATCCCGTCCTCCGCGAAATCCATCTCGGTCAACATGACCGTCACCCAGACCGCCGCAGCCGGGAGCCTGACGGCCTACGCCGGGAACGGCGCTCCGAACGGGACGAGCTCCATCAACTTCGCGTCCGGAATCACCCGGGCGAACAACGCGATCATCAGCCTCGCGACGGACGGCACCGGCACGATCGCCGTCGAGAACGACGCGGCGGGCACGGTGCAATTCATCCTGGACGTCAATGGCTATTTCCAGTGACCTCGCGTGCGTCCTGCTTCTCGCGGCTGCGACGGGGCTCGCCGCTCCCGCCGCGCGCGCGCAGGCCGTGCAGGGCGGCGCGCTGCCGGGGCCGCTGCCTCTCTTCCCGTCCACGAACTGGTGGAACCTGAACGTGGCGTCCGCGCCCGTCGACCCGAACAGCGCCGCGATCCTCTCCTGGATCGGCCTCGCGAAGGGGATGCATCCGGACTTCGGCGGGGACTCGTCGCCCGTGCCCGCGATCTACGGGATGCCCTATGCCGTCGTGCCGGGCACGGAGCCGCTCGAGGCGGTGGCCTTCGACTACGTCGACGAGAGCGACACGGGAGCGCCCGGCCGGCCCGCCGGCTATCCGATCCCGGTCGAGGCGAAGACGCAAAGCCACTGGATCGAGGGCGGCTACCCCGGGAACTGCGACTCGTCTTACTCGGGCTCGCCCTGCCGCGGCGACAAGCACCTCCTCGTCGTCGACAAGGACCACCGGATCCTCTTCGAGACGTGGAACACGCGCTGCCTCCCGGCGGGCTCGGCGACGTGCACGTGGCACGCGGGCTCGGGGGCCGTGTTTCCGCTCGACTCGAACGCGCGCCGGCCCGACGGCTGGACGAGCGCGGACGCCGCGGGCCTCGCGATCCTGCCGGGCCTGATCCGCTACGACGAGGTCGCCGCCTCGGCGCCCATCCGTCACGCGTTCCGCTTCACGCTGCGCGACTCGAACGGCTACGTCTTTCCGGCGTCGCACGTCGCGGGCTCCAACCCGAGCGCGCCGCCGTTCGGATTGCGCCTGAGGCTGAAGGCGGCGACCGACCTGTCGCGCTTCCCGGCCGACGTCCAGAAGATCTTCCAGGCCATGAAGACGTACGGCCTGATCTTCGCGGACAACGGCACCGACCTGTACGTGCAGGGCACGTACGACACGCGCTGGGACAACGGAGTTCTGAACCCCGCGTTCGCTTCGATCCACGGGAGCGATTTCGAGGTCGTCCAGCTCGGCTGGAATCCGCCCGCCTTGCCGGGGCGGGGTCCCATGTCCTTCTATGCGCTCGCCCCGTGCCGCGTCGTGGACACCCGGACGGCCGGAGGAGGCGGAGCGCTTCCGGCGAACGGGACACGCGTCGTCCCGGTCGCGGGGACGTGCGGCGTCCCGGCAGGCGCCGGCGCGGTCGCGGCGAACGTCACCGCGGTCGCGTCCGGGACGGGCTCGTTCAGCCTTTACCCGGGGGACATCGCGAACCCGGGGACGTCCACCGTGAATTTCGCCGCGGGGCAGGTGCGCGCGGGCGCGGTCATCGTGGCCCTCGCGGCGGACGGGTCCGGGGGTGTCGGCGTGTCCAACAACTCCAACGCCTCCAACCACTTCATTCTCGACGTAAGCGGGTACTTCCAATGACCGGTGTGAGGCAGGAACCCGCATTCGCATTGCTTGACAGAGGTTCTTTTTCAGACAGACTAACGTCACACACGTAAGGAGCCGCCCATGAAGATCTCGAAGATCGGTTTTCTCGCCGCCGCTGCTCTGACGGCTCTGAGTGGAACCGCCGTCGCGCAGACGGGTCCGTACCAGTACTACGCGCTGACGCCGTGCCGTCTCTACGATTCGCGGACGGGCAACCCGTCGGCGCTCGGGACAGGAGGCGGGCCGGTCACGACGACGTTGAGTGACAGCACGGGGCTGGTGCCGTTGAGGGCGCGCGGAGCTTGCGGGGTCC
>DATKLW010000031.1:0-9943 GCA_035542215.1 Thermoanaerobaculia bacterium
GGCCGTGATCGTGGGCGAGACGAAGGAAAAGCGGATCTCGTTCTACTTCTCGCGGCCGATCCCCTCCGGCGCGATCTGGGCCGGCAAGCTCCTCGCGGCGATCTTCATCACGCTCGCGGCGGCGCTTGTCGCCTTAACGCCCGGCTGGCTTTCCGGCAACGCCCACGCGCGGAGCCTCTGGGGCTTCGACGCGACGCCGGGCAACACGGCGCTCGCGGCGCTCGTCATGGCCGTCGTCGCCGTCCTCGCCTCGCATGCCGCCGTGACGGTCGCGCGACTGCGCTCACCGTGGGTCGTGCTCGACCTGATCCTCGGGCCGGCACTCGTCCTCCTCGCTGGACTCTTCCTGCGTTTCCTTATCCGCTTTTCCCGGTCCCAGGATTTCGACGTCACGAGCCCCGCGATTGTCGCGGCCGGCTTCCTAGCCGCAACATCCCTCCTGAGTCTCTTCGCCGCGAGCCTCGCCCAGGTGGCGGAGGGCCGCACCGACGCGCGGCGGGCCCACGGCGCGTTCTCGGTGGTCCTCTTCGGACTCGTCGGCGCAGCCGTCGCCCTCGTGGGCTGCTACGCGGGGTGGTGCGCCTCGGCGAAGGCGACGGATCTGGCGGAGGTATGGGGAGGCGTCCAGACGGCGCCCCACGGCTGGCTCGTCGCCGGCGGCCCGCTCCGCGCGTGGCGCGGCGGCGGGACGTTCCTCTTCGATCCCGCGAGCGGCCGGTCGCTGCGCACGCGATCGCGCGTCACCTTCTCGCAGGACGGCACGCGCGCGGCGTGGGAAGAGCTGCGGTTCGGATTCTTCGAAAGGAAAGAAAGCAGGTCCGCCGTCCTTGTCGCCGACCTCGTTTCGGGGCGCTCCGTCGAGACAGGGCTCGAATGCGGAACCGGATGGTGCCGCGTCCTCCTCTCCCCGTCCGGCAGTCGCCTCGCCATCGTCGGCGAACGAGGTCTCACCGCTTACGACGTCTCGACTCCCGAGAATCCGAAGGAGCTCGCGGCGTTCCGCGTCGACGGGGACGTCACCGGCGCGGCCTTCGTCGGCGAGGACACGATCAGGCTCTTTCCGAGGATTTCACACCTCCGGAATGTTGCGCAGACAGACCTCGGGGTCGCTGAGCTCGCCCTGCCTTCGAAGAAATTCCTCCTCACGGGCCGATTCGACCGCGAGTCTCTCCCCTTCCTGCGCCTGAGCGCGGACGCGCGATATCTCGTCGGAACGAGGCGCACGACGGACGACCCGCGGGGAACGCAGGCGCTCACGCTTCACGACGGCCGGACGGGTGCGCTCGTCGCGACGCTCGCGGAAGAGTTGCAGAGACCGCAGGCGCGCTTCCTGACGGGAGGCCGGATCGCCGTCGCCGGAATCGCTGGAACGCAGGCGCGGGTGATTTTCTTCGAAGGTGAAAAGGGATGGGCTCCGCCGAGCCGCTCGGTCGACCTTGGTCCGGCAGGGCGCGTCGCTCTCGGAGGGGAGATCGCCCCCGGAAGGGTCGCCGTCGCCCTCTTGCCCTTCGAAGAGAATCGCCCGCCCTCCCGGCGCGCGTGGACGCTCGCTTTCGTGGACGCGGCGACGGGCGCAGTCTCTCCCGGTCCCGAGGGCCTCGTCCCCGCGGATCGCTTCGGCTGGTGGTCCGACCCGACCCTGCCTCCCGCCGAAGCGGGCTCGCCCGCCTCGCTTCTCTTCCTGGACACCGAGAGCCGCCTCGTACGCCTCGACCCCGCGACCGGCGCGCAGACGGTGGTTCTAGGCAAAGGCAAGTAAACTCAGCCCTTAGTGACGACCCCCGCAAGGCAGCAGGCCCGCCGCGTGATCGAGATCGAGGCCGCCGCCGTCCGTTCCCTCGCGGACGGCCTCGACGACGGCTTCGACCGCGCCGTCGCCGCGATGAAGTCGACGGCCGGGCGCGTCGTCGTGACCGGCATCGGCAAGAGCGGCATCGTCGGCCAGAAGATCGCCGCGACGCTCGCCTCCACGGGCACCGCCGCCTTCTTCCTCCACCCCTCCGAGGCGATTCACGGCGACCTCGGCATGATCCTGAAAGGCGACGTCGTCCTTGCGCTCTCTCACTCGGGCGAGACGGAGGAGGTCGTCGCGGTCATCCCGCACGTCAAGAGGCGCGGCGCAATGCTCGTCGCGCTCACGGGGCGCCGGGACTCCACGCTGGCCAACGGAGCGGACGTCGTCGTGGCCGTGCAGATCCGGGAAGAAGCCTGCCCGAACAACCTCGCGCCGACGGCATCGACGACCGCCCAGCTCGTCATGGGTGACGCGCTCGCGATGGCCCTGTCGGTCGAAAAGGGGTTCCAGCCCGAAGACTTCGCGGCGCTGCATCCCGGCGGAAAGCTCGGGAAGCGCTTTCTCAAGGTGGGGGGCCTCATGCACGCGGGCGACGACGTCCCGCTCGTCGCGTCCACGGCACCCATGAAGGACGTCGTCTACGAGATGTCCCGCAAGCGCTTCGGGATCACGGGCGTGACCGCGGGCGGAGTGCTCGTCGGCGTCGTCTCGGACGGCGATCTGCGGCGCCTCCTCGAGCGGGACGGCCCGAAGATCATGAGCGATACGGCGGCCGACGCGATGAGCCGCAATCCGAAGACGATCGGCAAGGACGCGTGGGCCGCCGAGGCGCTGCGCGTGATGGAGGAGCGGAAGATCACGTCGCTCTTCGTCGTCGACGCGGGCGGCCGCCCGGAGGGCATCCTCCACCTCCACGACCTGTGGGGCGTCGAGTCCATCTAGGCCCCGCCGATGTCCATGCAGTTCTTCACGCTGGGCCTCTCGCGCCTGGTGCCGCTCCTGTTCGCCGCGTCGGCGGTCCTCGTCGCGGGGCGCCTCGTCCACGACGGGCTGCGGCCGCGCCACGCCGCGGCCGCGCGGGTCGCCTTTGCCGTCGTCCTCCTCGCGGGCGCGGCGGTCCTCATTCCCTGGGTGAGGCGCGGCGTCACGCTGCTCGCGGCCGAGCGGGCGTTCTGGCGGTCCGACTGGGCGACCGCGGCGGAGCGCTACGCGGACTACGCCCGCCTGGGCGGGTCGTCGGCCGGGCGCCCGGGCGCGCGCCGCGCGCTCGCGCTCATGAACCTCAGGCGCTTCGCGGAGGCCGAGAGCGCCTTCCTCGCGAGCTTCCCGCGCGCCAAGAACGGCACGTTCCGCGCGAACCCGAACGACGTCCTCTCGCTCGGGCTCTGCCGTTACTACACGGGCCGGCTCGACGACGCCGAGCGGACGGTGCGCGCCGTCGCCCCGGGCGTCTCCCCCGTGCGCGACTACACGCTCGGGCGAATCCTCGACCGGCGCGGCGACCCGGGCGGGGCCGTGGCGGCGTTCCGGTCGTCGCTCGCGCAGGCGCCCTGCTTCTACCCCGCGCTCTACCACCTCGTGCGCACGCTCCGGAGGGTGGGGCGCGCCGGCGAGGCCCGGGCCGCCGCCGCGGCGTTCTGCCCGGCCGGCGCGAAGGAGGATCGCGTGGCG
Organism: Thermoanaerobaculia bacterium; assembly: GCA_035542215.1. Lineage (GTDB taxonomy): Bacteria > Acidobacteriota > Thermoanaerobaculia > UBA5066 > UBA5066 > Fen-183. The sequence goes on from DATKLW010000031.1 coordinate 3,467, forward strand.
CGCGAGGCGCTTCTCGCCGGGGAGGACGCCGCGGCCGTCCCCCCGGAGAAAGAGTTCTACTTTGTCGAGGAGAATTGAGCTCCGCGTCGAGGACCTCCTCGCGTGCGCGTTCGCGGCGGCGCTCGCGGTCTTCGCCCTCTGCCGGTCGTCGCCGGCGGCGCTCGAGCTCGACGAGACGCACCTGTGGGACTTCTCGTTCATCCTCGCGCCCGTCGCGGTCCTCGTGTTTTCGAGCGCCGTCAGGTTCGCGTGGGGCGGCGACCTCGCCGACCGGCCCTCGACGCTCGCCGCAATCGGCGCGACGGTCCGCGACTGGCTGCCCTTCCTCGTCTTCCTCCTCTCCTACGAGACGTTTCGCACCGGCATCTGGAAGCTGATCCTCGTCGAGGACCGCGACGCCGCGCTCCTCCGGGCGGACCGCCTCCTCTTCGGCGAGACCCCATCCCTCCTCTTCCAGCGGTTCGTGACTCCGGGCCGGTCCGACGCGATGGCGGCCTTCTACTTCCTCCACCTCGTCCTTCCGCCCGTCCTCGCGCTGCTCCTCTACCGCGCGCGCCCCGCCCTCTTCCGGGAGTTTCTGCTCGCCGTCCTCGTCGCCGGATGCCTCGGCTCCGTCGGATACGTGCTCGTCCCCGCGACGGGCCCTGCGGTCGCGTTCCCGCGGCTCTTCTCGGTCCCGCTCCAGGGCGGCCTCTACGACCCCGTGACCGGCATCCTCGACCTCGCGCGCGCCCCCCGGGACGTGTTCCCGAGCCTGCACGTCGGGATCTCGTCCCTCGTCCTCTGGTACGGGTTCCGGCGCAGCCGGGCGACGGGCATCGTGCTCCTCCCCTTCGTCCTCGGAAACTGGCTCTCGACGCTCTACCTGCGCTACCACTACCTCGTCGACGTCTTCGCGGGCTGGGCGACGGCCGCCCTCGCGGCGGCGCTCGCGGGCGCGCTCCTCGGTCTCGAGACCCGGTGGAGATCGCGGTCCGGACGCCCTCCGGTTGAGCGATAATCGTTCGACATGCCCGCAGCGCCCATCGTCCCGGAGGACCTCAGGACCCGTCTCTCCCGCATCCGGGCCCTGGTCCTCGACGTGGACGGCGTTCTGACGGACGGTTCGATGACGTTCGACGAGGACGGCCGCGAGACGAAGACGTTCGACGTGAAGGACGGCCTCGGCCTCGTGCTCCTGCGCGACCTCGGCTACAAGCTCGGCGTCATCTCGTCCCGAACGTCGAAGGTCGTCGCGCGGCGATGCGCCGACCTCAGGATCCCGGACGAGTGCGTCCTGCAGGGCGAGCGCGACAAGGCCGCCGCGTTCGACCTTCTCGCAAAGCGCTGGAGCCTCGAGGCGTGGGAGATCGCCGCGGTCGGGGATGACCTGCCCGACCTCGGGATGCTCCGCCGCGCGGGCGTGGGCGCGGCCCCGGCCGACGCGACGCCGCTCGTCCGCGACGCCGCCGCCCTCCGCCTCACGCGGCCCGGAGGGGCCGGCGCCGTGCGCGAAATGTGCGACCTCCTCATCGAGGTCCGGCGCGGAGCACGCGCGGACAAGCCGGCCGCCGTGGAGCCCGAACGGGCGTCGGACGACGGCGACGTGATCCCGTTCCCTTTCGGGCGGAACTGACGCCCCGGTCCTGCTAGGCTCTGGGTCCATGCGCTGTCCGTACTGCGGGGAGGGCGACGACCGGGTCGTCGACTCGCGCGAGAGCCGCGAAGGCGCCGTCATCCGGCGCCGGCGCGAATGCAATGCCTGCCAGAGGCGGTTCACGTCCTACGAGACGGTCGAGGAGATCCCCCTCCTCGTGGTGAAGAAGGACGGGCGGCGGGAGCCGTTCGACCGAAACAAGCTCCTGCGCGGCCTCATGAAGGCCTGCGAGAAGCGGCCCGTCGAGACGAAGACGCTCGAGGGCGTCTGCGACGCGATCGAGGCCGCGCTCTCGGCCCGCGAGCCGCGCGAGATGACGACCGCCGAGCTCGGCGCTCAGATCATGGAGAAGCTCAAGGACATCGACCAGGTCGCCTACGTCCGCTTCGCGTCGGTCTACCGGCGTTTCGAGGACCTCGGCGACTTCGTCGACGAGCTCAAGGCGCTCCTCGGGCGCGCCCCCGGAGGGAAGAAATGAGGAAGCGCGAGATCCCGGTCGGCTTCTTCGTGCGAACCGGGGGCCTCGAGCCGCCCGAGCGCCCCGCTCTCGTCCCCCCCGTCGACGTCGTGGACCACGGCCTCCTGTGGCGGCTCACGTTCGAGATTCCCGGCGCAAATCCCGAGGAGATCTCCGTGGACGTGAGGGGGCGGATCCTGACCCTCCGCGGGACGCGCCGGCCCACCGACCGCGAGGACGGCGTCTTCCTGCGCGTCGAGCGCGCGGCGGGCGCGTTCGAACGCGTGCTCGAGTTGCCCGAGGATCCCGACCCGGAGGGCTCGCGCGCGACGTACGCGGACGGCCTCCTGACGCTCGAGGTCCCGAAGCGCTCCGGCGGCAAGGGCCGGTCGATCCCCATCGTGAAAGGCAAGAAGAGCCCATGAGCGCCACGGAGCCCGGCCCGGGCACGCAAGTCGCGATCCCGGACATCCTTCCGGTCCTCCCATTGAAGGACGTCGTTCTCTTCCCGTACGTCATCGTGCCGCTCTCGGTCTCGCGCGAGAAGTCGATCGCGGCCGTGGATGCGGCGCTCGCCGAGCAGCGCGTCCTCCTCCTCGTCGCGCAGCGGGACGCGTCGATCGAGGAGCCCGCCGCCGCCGACCTCTACACGATCGGGACCGCCGCCGCCGTCATGCGGATGCTCAAGCTCCCGGACGGGCGCATCCGGCTCCTCGTGCAGGGGCTCTCGCGCGTGAAGATCGAGTCCATCCTCGCGGACGCCCCCGCGCTCCGCGCGAAGGTCACGCGCATCCCCGAGCCCGAGGCCCAGACGCCGCCGCCCGAGGAGGTCGAGGCGCTCGTCCGCAGCGCGAAGGAGTCGCTCGAGAAGACCGTCGCTCTCGGAAAGTCGATCTCGCCGGAGGTCATGGTCGTCGCGGCGGGCCTCGACGAGCCGGCGCGCCTCGCGGACCTCGCCGCCTCGAACCTCGAGCTGAAGATCGACGAGGCGCAGAAGATCCTCGAGACGATCCCCGCCGTCGAGCGCCTGAAGACGGTGCTCGAGATCCTCCGGCGCGAGGTGCGCGTCCTGACGGTCCAGCAGGAGATCTCGGGCGCGGCCAAGGGGGAGATCGACAAGAGCCAGCGCGAGTATTTCCTGCGCCAGCAGCTCAAGACGATCCAGCAGGAGCTCGGCGAGACGGAGGACCTCTCGGAAGAGATCGCCGCCTACCGGGCGAAGATCGCGGAGAAGAAGATCCCCGAGGAAGCCGCGCAGGAGATCGAGAAGCAGGTCAAGCGCCTCGAACGCGGAAACCCGGACTCGGCCGAGAACGCGATGCTCCGGACGTACCTCGACTGGCTCGTGAACCTCCCGTGGGGCGTCGTCTCGACCGACAGCCTCGACCTGTCGCGCGCGCGAAAGATCCTGGACGAAGACCACTACGACCTCGAGAAGGTCAAGCAGCGCATCCTGGAGTTCCTCGCGGTCCGGAAGCTCTCGCCCGACACGAAGGGGCCGATCCTCTGCTTCGTCGGCCCGCCCGGAGTCGGGAAGACGTCGCTCGGGCGCTCGATCGCGCGTGCTCTCGACCGCAAGTTCCTGCGACTCTCCCTCGGCGGCGTCCGCGACGAGGCCGAGATCCGCGGCCACCGCCGCACGTACGTCGGCGCGATGCCCGGGCGCGTCATCCAGGGCCTCTCGCAGGCCGGGACGTCGAACCCGGTCTTCATCCTCGACGAGGTGGACAAGATCGGCGCGGACTTCCGCGGCGACCCGTCGTCCGCCCTCCTCGAAGTCCTCGACCCCGAGCAGAACAGGACGTTCCGCGACCACTATCTCGGCGTGAACTACGACCTCTCGAAGGTCCTCTTCATCACGACCGCGAACGTCCTCGACACGATCCAGCCGGCGTTCCTCGACCGGATGGAGGTCATCCGGCTCTCGGGCTACACGCTCGAGGAAAAGGTCGCGATCGCGAAGACCCACACGGTCCCGAAGCAGAAGAAGGAGAACGGGCTTCCGGACGGCGCCGTCACCTTCAAGGACGACGCGCTCCGCGCGATCGTCGAGAACTACACGCGCGAGGCGGGCCTGAGGAGCTTCGAGCGCGAGATCGGCTCGTGCTGCCGCAAGGTCGCCGTGCGCTGGGCCTCCGGCAAGAAGAAGCCCGTCGTCGTGACGCCGCGGGAGGTCAAGTCCTTCCTCGGCATCCAGCGGTTCACGCGCGACGAGGCGCTGCGCACCGACCAGGTCGGCACCGCGACCGGCCTCGCCTGGACGGCCGTCGGCGGAGACGTCCTCATCGTCGAGGCGCGCGCCGTGCGAGGCAAGGGCCGCCTCCAGCTCACGGGCCAGCTCGGGGACGTCATGAAGGAGTCCGCGCAGGCCGCCCTCACGTTCGCGCGCTCGCGCGCGGACCGCTACGGCCTCGCGGACGACTACTTCGAGACGCACGACGTCCACGTCCACGTTCCCGAGGGCGCGATCCCGAAGGACGGCCCGTCGGCCGGCGTCACGATGGCGACCGCGATGATCTCGGCGTTCGGTGGCACGCGCGTCCGCCGCGACGTCGCGATGACGGGCGAGATCACGCTCCGCGGCGACGTCCTTCCGATCGGCGGCGTCAAAGAGAAGGTCCTCGCGGCCCGCCGCGCCGGCATCGGGACGGTCATCCTCCCGAAAGCAAACCGGCGCGACCTCGCCGAGATCCCGAAAGACCTGCGCCGCGACCTCAGGTTCGTGTTCGCCTCGAAGGTGGACGACGTCCTCCGCGCCGCGTTCATCGGGCCCGCCGGGGCCGTTCCGGCGAAGCGCGTCCGCGGGAAGGCGGCGGCTCGGACGGCGCCGAAGACGAAAAGGCCCCTGTGAAGAGGCGCGCCGGCCTCCCGCCCGAGGACGCGATCGTCGCCCGTCTCGCCGCCGCGTTCGCGACACGCCGGCGGGACGTGAAGGTCGGCATCGGCGACGACGCCGCCGTCGTCGTGAGCCCGGATCGACTCGCCGTCACGACGGACGTCCTTCTCGAGGACCACGACTTCCGGAAGGACGCGGATCCCCGCAGGCTCGGGCGCAAGGCGCTGAACGTGAACCTCTCGGATCTCGCCGCCGTGGGCGCCCGCCCGCTCTGGGCCGTCCTCGCGCTCGGCCTGCCGAGGAAGACGAAGACCGAGTGGCTGGACGCGCTCGCGGCGGGAATCAAGGAAGCCGCTTCCGAGCACGGCGTCGCCGTGGTCGGCGGGGACCTCAGCGCCTCCGACAAGGTCTTCGTCGCCGTGACGGCCATGGGCCGCGCCCCCGAGGCGCCGCTCACGCGCTCGGGCGCCGAACCGGGCGACGCGCTTTACGTCTCCGGGACGCTCGGCGCCGCGGCCGCGGGCCTGCGCCTCCTCGAGAAGGGCTACCGCCTCTCGGCCGAGCGCGTCGCACTCGACCCGAAGGGCCGGCGCGTCTCCGCTCCCCGGGCCCTGGAAGTCGCGCGGCTCATCCGCCACCAGATCGACCCCCGGCCCCAGCTCGTGCTGGGCGCGACGCTCGCATCGGGCTCGCTCGCCTCGGCCGCAATCGACGTCTCGGACGGCCTCGCGCGCGATCTCTACCGTCTGTGCCGCGCGTCCGACGTCGGCGCCACCGTCGACGCGGGCCTCCTGCCCGTGGACTCGGCCCTCGCGGACTTCGGGCCGCTCGCGGGTCTCGACCCCCTCGCGGCCGGGCTCTACGGCGGCGAGGACTTCGGCCTCCTCTTCACGGTCCCGAAAAGGCAGCTCGCCGAGGTCGAGAGCCTCTCGGGCCGCTTCGCGCTGCGGCGCATCGGGACGATCGACGACGGCGCGGGCGTGAGGCTCGTGCGCGACGGGCGGCGGGCGCCCCTGCCCGACGCCGGGTTCGACCACTTTGACGCCTGAACGGACCTTCAGGGCCCGGTTCCTCCACATGCTCGGGAGCGACTCCTCCCCCGAGGTGGTCGCGGCCTCGTTCGCGATCGGCGTCGCGATCTCCTTCACGCCGCTCCTCGGCCTGCACTGGATGATCGCGCTCGCACTCGCGTTCATCCTCCGGCTCAACAAGGTCGACATCCTCCTCGGGACGCTCGCCGTGAACCCGCTCACGCTTCCCGCGGTGGGCGCCGTCGCGATCCCGATCGGGCGCTTCTTCCTCCAGGCGCGGCGCGAGGCGATCGCGCACCTCCCGTGGAAGGAGATGTTCCGGCGCTCCTTCTGGACCGCCGCCGGGCCCACGATGAAGGCAATCGGCGTCCAGATGGCGGTCGGCATGTTCGCGCTCTCGCTCGTCGTGGGCGCGCTGACGTACGTCGTCCTCCTCAGGCTCATCCGCGGGCACCGCGCGAGGCTCGCGGCGAAGGTCGCCCCGGACGTCGCGGGCGAGGGCGCCGAGCCCGACTAG
>DATKLW010000032.1:0-2157 GCA_035542215.1 Thermoanaerobaculia bacterium
GACGGGCCGGCCGGGTCGTCGAGCACGGGGTGGAACGACCCGTCCGCGAGCTCGTCGATCGTCGAGACGGCCTTCGGGTGGCGGAGAAGGCTCTTCGGCGTCATGAGGACGAGGGGCTTGCGCACGTCGCCCTCCATCTGCCGGAGGAGCACGTGGTAGTACTGCGCGGGCGTCGAGACGTTCGCGACGCGCATGTTGTCCTCGGCGCAGAGCGTCAGGAAGCGCTCGAGGCGGGCCGAGGAATGCTCCGGGCCCTGCCCTTCCTGCCCGTGCGGCAGGAGCAGCACGAGGCCGCAGCGCTGGTTCCACTTCTGCTCGGAGCCCGAGATGAACTGGTCGATGATGACCTGAGCGCCGTTCGCGAAGTCCCCGAACTGCCCTTCCCAGAGGACGAGCGTGGACGGGTCCGCCACCGCGTAGCCGAACTCGAAGCCCATGACGGCGTTCTCGGACAGAAGGCTGTCGATGACCTCGAAGGCGCCCTGCTCGGGCGCGATCGTGTTGAGCGGCGTCCACTCGGCGCCCGTTGCGGTATCCGCAAGGACGGCGTGGCGCTGGCTGAACGTGCCGCGGCCGGAGTCCTGCCCCGAGAGGCGGACGGGCGTGCCGTCGAGAAGGAGCATCCCGAACGCGAGCATCTCGCCGCCCGCCCAGTCGATCTCGGGCCGACCGCTCGCGTACTCGGAGCGCTTCTTCAGGATCGGCTTGAGCTTCGGGTGGACTTCGAACCCCTCGGGCACCGACGACACGGCGCGCGCGACCTCGGCGAGGCGCTCGCGGACCGAGCCCGCCGGCTTCAAGCGCCTCGCGGGCGCGGCCGTCAGCGAGTCGAAGCCGCCCTTCGGGCCGCCGCGCGCCTCGTCGTATGCGCGGTCGAGAGCGGTCTTCGCCTCGGCCCACATCTGGTCGACCTCGCCCTGCGAGAAGACGCCCTCCCTCACGAGCGCGGCGCCGTAGAGGCGCGCGACGGACGTGTGGCTCTTGATCTTGAGGTACATGAGCGGCTGCGTGTAGCTCGGCTCGTCGCCCTCGTTGTGGCCGTACCGGCGGTAGCAGACCATGTCGATCACGACGTCGCGCCGGAACGTGTTGCGGTACTCGATCGCGACGTCCACCGCGTGGACGACAGCCTCGGGATCGTCGCCGTTCGCGTGGAAGACGGGCGCCTGCACCATCTTCGCGACGTCCGTGCAATACGGGGACGAGCGCGCGTCCGCCGGGTTCGTCGTGAACCCGATCTGGTTGTTCACGACGACGTGGACGGTGCCGCCCGTACGGTAGCCGTGGAGCTGCGACATGTTGAGCGTCTCGGCCACGATTCCCTGCCCCGCGAACGCGGCGTCGCCGTGGAGGAGGATCGGGAGCACCTTCGCGTGGACGCGGTGGTCGCCGAGCGCCGTCTGCTTGGCGCGGACCATCCCCTCGACGACGGGGTCCACGAACTCGAGGTGGCTCGGGTTCGGCGCAAGGGCGACGCCGAGCTTCTGCCCGCCCGGCGCGACGTGCGTCCCGACGGCGCCGAGGTGGTACTTGACGTCGCCCGAGCCCTGCACGGTGCCGGGATCCACCTGCCCCTCGAACTCGCCGAAGATCTGCCCCGCGGGCTTGCCGACGGTGTTCACGAGGACGGTCAGGCGGCCGCGGTGCGACATCCCGATCACGGCCTCGCCGAGGTCGGCCTCGGCGGCGCGGTCGAGCAGGCGGTCGAGGAGCGTGATCGCGGCCTCGCCGCCTTCGAGCGAGAAGCGCTTCTGGCCGACGTATTTCGTGTGGAGGAACTTCTCGAACGCCTCGGCCTTCACGAGAGAGTTCAGGATCCGGCGCCGGTCCTCGCGCGAGAGGGCCGCCCGGTTGCGCGAGCCCTCCATCCGCTCGATGAGCCACTGCTTCTGCGCGGTGTCCTGGTTGTACATGAACTCCGCGCCGATCTTTCCGCAGTACGTCTGGCGCAGGACCTCGAGGATCTCGCGCAGCGTCGCGCGGTCGCGGCCCGCGAGGCCGTTCGTGATGAAGGGCCGGTCGAGGTCCCACAGCGTGAAGCCGTACGTGGCGGGATCGAGATCCGGGTGGTAGGGCACCGAGTCGACGCCGAGGGGGTTCACGTCCGCGACGAGGTGGCCGCGCACGCGGTACGCGTTGATGAGCTGGAGGACGCGC
>DATKLW010000033.1:0-80937 GCA_035542215.1 Thermoanaerobaculia bacterium
ACCGGCCGGGAAGGACGCGGACTTCGTCTTCCTGAACGCGCACGCGGGGCGCCTGACCGACCGCAGCGTGAGGCGCATCCTCGACCGGGCGATGCTCTCCGCGGACGTGTCGCGCCACGCCTCGCCGCACGCGCTCCGGCACTCCTTCGCGACGCACCTCCTCGCGGCGGGCGCCGACTTGCGCTCGATCCAGGAGCTCCTCGGTCACGCGTCGCTCTCGACGACGCAGCGGTACACGCACCTCGATGCCGAGCGCCTCCTCGAGGTCTACCGCAAGAGCCACCCGAAGGCCGAACGGAAGGACTGAGCCCCCCGGGCGCTAGACTCTCCGCGTGGCGCATCCGGTTGTTCACCACACGACGATCCTCTGCGTGCGGCGCGGTTCGTCCGTCGCGCTCGGGGGCGACGGGCAGGTCACGATGGGAACGACCGTCATGAAACACGGCGCTTCGAAGGTGAGGCGTCTCCTCGACGGCAAGGTCCTCGCGGGCTTTGCCGGGTCCACGGCGGACGCCGTCACGCTCTTCACGCGCTTCGAGAAAAAGCTCGAAGAGTTCCACGGGCAGCTCGAGCGCGCGGCCGTGGAGCTCGCGACGGACTGGCGGACGGAGAAGACGCTTCGCCAGCTCGAGGCGCTCCTCGTCGTCGCGGACGCGAAGACGTCCCTCCTCCTCTCGGGCACCGGCGACGTCATCGCGCCCGACGAAGGCGTTCTCGCCGTCGGGTCTGGCGGGCCGTACGCGGCTGCCGCGGCGAAGGCGCTCCTTCGCCACTCGTCGCTCGACGCCACCGCGGTCGTGAAGGAGTCGCTCGTCATCGCCTCGACGATCGACATCTACACGAACGACACGATCCGCGTCGAAACCCTGCCATGAACCCGCTCACGCTGCGCGACCTCTCGCCGCGCAAGATCGTGGCCGAGCTGGACCGCCACGTCGTCGGCCAGGCGAAGGCGAAGCGCTCCGTCGCGATCGCGCTCCGCGACCGCTGGCGGCGCCAGCGCCTCCCGCTCGACCTCGCGCGCGACACGACGCCGAAGAACATCCTCATGATCGGGCCGACGGGCGTCGGCAAGACCGAGATCGCGCGGCGCCTCGCGCGCCTCGTGGACGCCCCGTTCGTCAAGGTCGAGGCCTCGAAGTTCACCGAGGTCGGCTACGTCGGCCGCGACGTCGATTCGATCGCGCGCGACCTCGTGGACGCCGCGATCCGGCTCGTGAAGGAGGAGCGCCGCGCGCGCGTCGCGGACCGGGCGGCGGCGGCCGCCGAGGAACGCCTCCTCGACCTCCTCGTGAGCGCCCTCGCGACGGACCCTTCGGGCCGGTCCGTGCCGCAGGAGGGCCGCGACAAGATCCGCCGCGACCTCCACGACGGCAAGCACGAAGGCAAAGAGGTCGAGATCGAGGTCGCGGACGACCGAACGCCGCAGATCTCCGTCATGGGCCCGCAGGGCATGGAGGAGATGGGGATCGACATCCCGGGCATGCTCCCCGGCCTTTTCGGCGGCCCGAAGAAGAAGAGGGTGCGCCTCCCCGTGTCGGAGGCGCGGCCGCTCCTTCTCGAGCGCGAGGCCGACGCCCTCACGGACGAGGCGACGCTCCCGCAGGAGGCGATCCGCCGGGCCGAGGAGACGGGCATCGTCTTCCTCGACGAGATCGACAAGATCGCCGGCCGCGAAGGCGCGCGCGGAGGGCCGGACGTCTCTCGCGAGGGCGTCCAGCGCGACCTCCTGCCGCTCGTCGAGGGCACGACCGTGAAGACGAAGCACGGCATGGTGAAGACGGACCACGTTCTTTTCGTCGCGGCGGGCGCGTTCCACGTCGCGAAGCCCTCGGACCTCATCCCCGAGCTGCAGGGCCGCTTCCCGATCCGCGTCTCGCTCGACGCGCTCAGCGAGGAAGACTTTCTCCGGATCCTCACGGAGCCCGAGCACGCGCTTCCGAAACAGTCCGCGGCGCTCCTCGGCGCGGACGGCATCACGCTGGAGTTCACCGACGACGGCCTCCGCGAGATCGCACGCGCCGCCGCCGAGGTGAACCGCAACCTCGAGAACATCGGCGCCCGGCGCCTCCACACAATCCTCGAGACGGTCCTCGAGGAGATCTCCTTCGCGGGTCCCGACGCCGCCGGAGCGCGGGTCGTCGTCGACAGGGCGTACGTCGACCGCGCGCTCCAGGGCCTCGTGCGCGACCGCGACCTCTCGCGATTCGTCCTGTGAAGCGCGCGCTCGTGCTCCTCGCGGCGGCTCTCCTTCCCGCCTGCGGGCGCAAGCTCCCGCCGGTCGCGCCGCTCCTCGTCCTCCCGGCGCGCGTCGATCCCATCCGGATCAGCCAGGAGGGCTCGGACATCGTCCTGCGCTTCCCGTATCCGACGCTCACGAACGCGGGGGCGACGCTCACGAACCTCACGAAGGTCACCGTGATGCGCGAGATCGCCGGCGCGCGCGAAGGCCAGCGCGTCCCGCCGCCGCCGGCCGACGCCGCGGCGCGCGGGCGCGACGAGAAGTCCTTCAAGGCGCGCGCCGAGAAAATCGCCGAGCTCGCCCCGGCGGATCTCGACGCCGAGACCTCGGGGCCCGACATCGTTTACCGCGACGCTCTCGTCCCGCTCTACACCGAGAAGCGCATCGGGCGCGTGATGCTGAGATACGCTGTCACGGTGACGCGGGACAGGAAGCGGGTCTCGGAGCTCTCCGGGATCGTGTCGATCATCCCGCGCGTCCCGCCGGACCGGCCCGTCGGGGTCGTGGCGACCGTCGAGGAGAACCGCGTGTGCCTCGACTGGCTCCCTCCCGCCGCAATGCTGAACGGCGCGACGCCCGCAGTCGTCGCGGGCTACGCGATCTACCGGCGCGACGCATCCGAGGATGAATACGACGACAAGCCGCTCGGCGTCGCGATCGGCACGACGACGTACGTGGACGAGAGCGCCCGTGCGGACCGGTCCTACGTGTACACGGTCCGGGCGGCGCCGGTTGCGGACGTCCCGCTCATCCTCGGCCCGGCCGCGGACCAGGTCGCCGTCTCGACAAAGGACGTTTTCCCGCCCTCCGCGCCCGAGGGCCTGCTCGCCCTCGTGGAGTCGGGCGGGACACGCCTCGTCTGGAACCCGTCCCTTGCGCCGGACCTCGCCTTCTACCGCGTCTACCGGCTGGACGGGGAGGTGCGCACGCAGATCGCCGACCGCCTCAAGGACCCGATCTACTTCGACGCGGGAGCGTCGGGCCGTGCGTACGGCGTGACCGCGGTGGACAAGTCGGGCAACGAGAGCCCGATGGGGACGGCGAAGTGAGCGGATCGGCCCTCGGCTCGCTTCCGCCGCGGTTCACGAAGATGAGCGGGGCGGGGAACGACTTTCTCGTTTGGGAGGGCGCGGTCGAAATCGGGGAGAGAGAGCTCTCCGCGATCCGCCGCCTCTGCCGGCGCGGCACGGGCGTCGGCGCCGACGGCGTCCTCTTCGTGTCCCGTGAGGGCCCCGGCCGGGTCGCGGCCGCCTACTTCAACGCAGACGGCTCGGTGGGCCGCTTCTGCGGGAACGGGACGCGCTGCGCCGCGCGGTTCGCGGTCCTGAAGGGCCTCGCGGGCGCGCGCCTCGTCGTGCGGACGGGCTGGGGCGACGTCGCGGCGGAGGTCGCGGGCGGCCGCGTGACGCTCGCGCTCCCAGAGCCCGTCGCCGTGGGGCGCGCGGTCTCCTCGCTCGACGCGACGGGCGTCCTCGAGCGCGAGGCGTACGCCGTCGCCGTCGGCGTCCCGCACGCCGTCGCGTTCGTCGCGCCGGGCGTCGACCTCGCCGCGCTCGACCTCTCCCGCCTCGGGCCGGCGCTCCGCCACCACCCCGACATGCGCGAGGGCGCGAACGCGAGCTTCGTCGAGGTCCTCGGGCCGTCGCGCGTCCGCGTGCGGACGTGGGAGCGCGGCGTCGAGGCCGAGACGCTCGCGTGCGGCGCGGGCTCGGTCGCGACGGCCGTTACGGCCTGCGCGCTCGGCCGCGCGACGGCGCCGGTCTCTCTCGAGACGCGCTCGGGGCAGACGCTCGAGGTCGGTTTCCGGTTCGCGGGCGAGGTCGCGCGGGACGTGACGCTCGCGGGCGACGCGCGCGTCGTCTTCGAGGGGACGCTCGACCCGGCGGAGTGGGAAGGAGCCTGACGCGCCGGGCCGTCAGGCCAGGGCGGCGAGGAGCTTCGCGCAGAACCCGCCGAACGATCCGGACGACATCGCGAGGACGACGTCGCCGTCGCGGAGCTCGGGGACGAGCGCGGCGACCAGCGCGTCGGGCGTCGCCGCCGTGAGCGCGGGCTTGTCCGCCGCGCGCAGGCGCGCGACGAGCGCCGCCGCGTCGAGCGACCCGGGGCCGCCGGGCTGCGCGAGGCGCGCCGCATGGAACGGGGCCGCGAGGGCGACCGCGTCCGCCTCCGCGAGCGCCCGGACGTACGGCTCGAAGAAGTCCGCGCGCCCGGCCGTCATCGAGCGCGGCTCGAACGCCGCCCAGACGCGCCGGCCCGGGAAGCGGCGCTTCGCGCCCGCGACCGTCGTCGCGACGGCGGTGGGGTGGTGCGCGAAATCGTCCACGACGGTCACGCCGCGCGCCGAGCCGCGCACCTCCATCCGCCGGCGAACGCCCCGGAAGGACGAAAGGCCGCGGGAGATTTCTTCGAACGAAAGAGAGAACTCCCGTGCCACCGCGATCGCGGCGAGCGCGTTCGCGACGTTGTGACGGCCGGAAAGAGGAAGGAAGAGAGGAGGCGACGGAGATCCTCCGGAGGCGCGAGCCCCACGCTCTTCAACCTCGAAGAGAATCCCTTCTTCGGTCTCTCTCACGCTCGTGGTCCGGACGTCCGCGTCGACACGATCGAGCGCATACGTCACGACCTCCGCCCGCGCGACCCGCAGGACGTCGCGCACGTTCGCGTCGTCCGCGCACGCGACGACGCGGCCGTCCGGCGGGACGAGCGCGACGCCCGCGCGAAACGCCGCCTTCACGGCGTCGAGGTCGGCGTAGAGGTCCGCGTGGTCGAACTCGACGGACGTCAGGACGAACGTCCGGGGCGCGTAGTGAAGAAATTTCGGCCCCTTGTCGGCGTACGACGTCGAGTACTCGTCCCCCTCGACGACGAACGGCGCGCCCGTCCCGAGCGCCGCGGGCGAGGAGAAGTTCGCGGGCTCGCCGCCGACGAGGTACCCGGGGTCGCGGCCGGCCGCGGCGAGGAGCCACGCGGTGAGAGCGGTCGTCGTGGTCTTGCCATGCGTTCCCGCGACCACGACGGGGTGCCGCCCGGCGAGGATCTCGTCGTGGAGCGTCTCGGGCATCGACCGCACGCGGAGCCCGCGGCGCAGGGCCTCGAGGACCTCGGCGTTGTCCTTGCGCGCGAGGTTGCCCGCGACGACCTCGGTGACGTCCGGGGCGACGTTCCCGGCGGAGTAGGCGGGCAGGACCGGGACGCCGAGCGCGGCGAGGCGGTCGGACATGGGAGGGTAGAGCGGGCCGTCGGAGCCCGTCACGCGCTCGCCGCGGGCAAGGAGGAGGGCCGCCAGCGGCGTCATCGCGGTCCCACCCACCGCGACGAGGTGGAACGTGCGAGAGGCTGCGGGCACCGGGCGCGCAGTTTGCTAGACGCCCTAGGAGGCGTCAATCGGCGCCTTCGTGGCGCATCCATAGGTCTGCCCGGCGGGTCCCACGTATACTCGCAGGGTTCGATTTTCGAGTTTTTCATGGGGCCCGGCGCGGCCGCCGCCCCTTCCCGAAGGAGGCTCCCGGACATGATCTCTCCCCGCCGCTCTCGATTCGTCTCCGCGCTCGCGGCAGCCGGGCTCGCGCTCGCCGCCCTGCCGTCCCTTCTCGCCGCCCAGACGAAGGCTGCGGAAGCAACGGGCCCGAAGCTCGTGATCGCCGAGGACAAGAAGGACGTCGGCCAGGTCGCCAAGGGCGAGCCGATCAAGCACGTTTTCATCCTCAAGAACACGGGCAACGCAGACCTCCACATCACGGACGTCAAGCCGTCGTGCGGCTGCACGGTTCCCGAGTTCGACAAGGTCATCAAGCCGGGCGGAGAGGGGAAGGTGACCCTCACCGTCGACACGAAGAACTTCTCGGGCCCGATCTCGAAGACGGCGCTCCTCATCACGGACGACCCGACCGTCCCGCAGAAGACGCTCTTCCTCTCGGCCGTCGTGAAGCCGTTCGTCGACGCGCTTCCCTACGGATTCTTCCGGATCACGGCGCTCTCGGGCGAGGCGTCGTCGGCCGAGGTCGTCCTCGTCTCGGACGAGCCGGATTTCAAGCCGACGAAGGCCGAGGCTCCGAATTCCTTCCTGCGCGTCAGGCTCGCGCCCGTGCCCGAGAAGGAGCTTCTGAAGGACCACGGCCCGAACCAGTGGAAGGTCACGGTCACGACGGCGCCCGACGCGCCGGAGGGCCTGCTCGGCGGCACCGTGAAGGTCGCGACCGGCGTCAAGAAGCAGCCCGAGATCGAGCTTCAGATTACCGGGTTCATCAAGCCGACGGTGTCCGTGACGCCGCTTTCGATCAATTTCGGGAACTTCGACCCGAAGGGCGATCCTCAAAAGCGGAACGTCATGCTCGTGAACAACAATGCGGCCGTGGAGAATTTCTCCGTCATGAAGGCCGAGACGAGCGTCCCCGGCATCTCGGCCGAGGTGGTGCCGGTCGACAAGTCGCGCGTCCAGGTCGTCCTCACGGTCGACCAGAAGATCAAGAAGGGCGTCTTCGAGGGCGACCTCACGATCCGGACGAGCGACAAGGCGAAGGCCGAGGTCAAGGTCCCGATCAAGGGCGTCATCCTCTAGGAATTCCGCTCCGGCTGGAGAACGGGGGCGCTTCGGCGCCCCCTTTTCATTTCTTCCGGCGCGGGGCAGCCGTCGGCTGGGGCGAGGTCGGGACGTCGTGCAGCGGCGGATACGGGAGGCTCGCCGCCGTTTCGGCGATCGCCTTGAAGAGATTGAGCGCCGCGAGCTTGCGCGCGTGGCGCCCCCGCATGTATGTCGGAGACAGGAGGGCCGAGAACGGCGAATCCGCGTCGTAGTGCGAGGCCCACGTCAGGTCCGTCGTGCCGTCCGCACGCCCGTCGACGAAGAACGCGAGCGTCAGGCGCTCGACTTTCGCGTCGAGGAGGGCCGCGTCGTCCGATTTCACGAGCAGGGCGAGGAGCTCCCCGGGCTGGAGCGCGATGACCGTGAGGTCGATCCGCCGGGGTCCGTCCGCCGTCGTCGCGGCGATCGAGAGGACGTCGCCCTTGGTCGCCGTCGGGCCCTTGCCGTACGACGCGCGCCGGGGCTCGACGCCCGGCACGCCCGCGAGAAGCCACGTGCTCACCGTCTCGGGCCCCACGAGAAGGCGCCAGACGATGCTCTTCGGCGCCTGGATCGAGACGCACTCGGAGCCCTGGAACGTCGCGATGGGAGTCTCCGTGTAGCGCTTGAGCCGCGTCGTCAGGGGGTCGGGCTGCTGAGCGGCGGCGCCCCGCGCCGCGAGAACGGCGAGAACGAGCGTCGCGAGAAAGCGCCTCATCGACCCAGCATAACGGGAAACCCGGCGTCTACAATTCCCGCATGCGCCGCGCGCGTCCGCCCGTCCTCGCGCTCGTCGCGCTGCTCGCGGTTCCGGCCCGGCCCGGGGCCGGCCAGGAGACGCCGCCCGCGGCGCCAGCGCCGTTCCGCTGGGAGGGCCTGGCGCGCCGAAACCCGGGTCTCGTGCTGTTTCGGAGCCGGTGGGACGCGGGCGTCCTCGAGCTCAGGGACGACCTCGTCCGCTGGTCTGACCGCGTGAACCCCGGGAAGAACCTCGTCCTGCCCGTTCGCCGGCTGACCGGGCACGCGATCCGGTGCCATGGGGCGCCCGGCGCGCCGTGCACGGAATGGCGCCTTTCGACGAAGAACGAGACGTACGTCTTCCGCGAAGTCCCGCCCGCCGGCGGAGAGATCCTGCGGCGCGTGTTCGACGCCTTGCGGGGGGCCTACCCCGACATCCCTTCCGACGAGGAGCGCTGAGTCACTTCCGGGCGGGGACGTGCGGGAGGATCTCGAGCCAGTCGAACGCCGCGGCGAGCGTGCGCTCGTCGGTCGCGCCCGGAATGCGGTCCTTCGGGGACTCCGCGTATGCAAAAGCGAACTTCAGCTCGTTGACGCCGCGCCTCCACGCGTCCCGCGGTGTCGGGATGCCGTAGACGCGCGCGTCGCCCCCGAGAGTCAGGGTCTCGATCTTCCGGTCGTTCACGAAGAACGTCAGCGTCTGCGCGGGACCACCCGGGAAGCCGAACGGCCAGCAGCGGAAGCGCACGAGACGGTCCCCGTCGGCGCGACTCTGGACGACGAGCCGCGCTTCCTTGCCGTGGACCCAGACGAACGTGTCGCCGGAGTCCGCCTTCTCGAAGCCGTCCCAGCCGGGGCCGAGCGAGCCGGCCGTCGTCTCGGGGTCGAAGTTGAGCGAGCGCGTCTCCTCGACGCGCCGGCAGGACGCGGCGGAGGCGAGCGCGGCGAGGACCGCGATGGACAGGAGCGCTTTTCTCACGCGCGGAAGTCTAGCGCCGGACCTCGACGCCCGTCGCGACGAAGACGGCGCCGCCGTCGCGGGAATGCGCGCGCCCTTCGGCGGCGAGCGTCCCGCCCGAGAGGCCCGCGGGAAGCTCGTACGAGCCATCCGTCACGATCGGAAGGACGGCATCGCCCTCTTTCAGCGCCGGCTTGCCGGCGGCTCCCGCGTTCCTGCCCTCGACGCGGACGCTCTTGCCGGCGAATCTCCCGGGCGCCGCCACGACGGCCGCGACGCTCACGGCCGTGAGCCCGCGAAGCGGCTTCCCGTAGAGGTCGGCCGCGCGTGCGGGGGTCGCGGCGAGGGCCGCCGCGGCGAGGGCCGCCGCAGCGCGCCGGGCGAAGCGGGTCACGGGAGCGAAAACGCCTTGGTTCCGTTGAACGTGTACGGAGCGGGGATGCTCACGCCCGGGCAGGGCGCCCCGTTCGTGCCGCTCGCTCGGGTGTAGGTGACGCTCCCGTAGACGGAGCCGTCGACGTTCGAGTAGATCGTGCCGCTGAAGGCCGCGTCCGGCTGCGCGCCACTGAACGAGATCGAGCCGTCCGCCTGCGTGACGAAGCTCGTGTTCGCGTTCGTACCCTGCGAGGCGCCAAACGCCTGGAACGGGAAGACGTAGGCCTGGCCGTTGCAGTTCGGGACGACGATCGACATCGAGAGGAAATCGCCGGCGCCGGCCAGGATGTCGAGGCGCCCGGAGAAGTCGTACCCGCCGTCGTTCAGGAGGAGCCCGTACGCGCCGTTGTTCGCCTTCGCCACCTTCACCGGCGGCGAGTAGCTGATCGAGGCGATCGCGTTGTCGATGACCGAGGCGCCCGTCGCGACGGGGCCGCCGCTCTTGACCGTGACCGTCGCCGTGAGGTTCGTGTCGTTGGCCGTGTAGCCGAACGAGGCGGCGATGCCGTTGATCTGCGTCTGGGCGAGCCGCGCGAGTGTGATGTCGCGCGTCCCGAGGATCGTCCCGTCGCTCTTGACGAGCGCGACGGTCACGACGGTCGGGCCCGTCGTGTCCGCGGACAGGAGGAAGACGTTCGTCCGGTAGCCGCTCGTCGCGCTCGAGGACGACGAGACGTACGGGATGTACGCCGTCTCGCCGGCGGCGACGATCTGATCCGTGTTCTGCGCCGGGATCGCAAAGCCGTTCGTCCCGGGAACGCCGGTCGAGCTCAGGGCGTTCACGACGAGCGTCTGGGAGAGAGCCCAGACGGGGACCGGCACGATGCCGGTCGACTGGACGAGGATGCCGCCGGCGCCCGTCACGCCGAACTTCGTCCCGAGGATGTCGTCGATCGCGAGCGTGGAATGCGCGTTCACCGTGACGCTGACCTTCGCGGGGTTCGTCCCGTTGTCGACGGAACCGTCGCTCGCGGGCAGGAAGGTGAGGTCGACGGGGGCGGGGGACGCGCCCGGGTTCACGATCCGAAGGGACGACACGTACTGATTGCCGCCGGCGCCCGTGGCCTTCGCCGACGTCACGATCCACTGCGTCGTCGTGGGCGTGTCCGCGAGAAGGGCGGCGGGCGTCAGGAGCGCGGCGACGAGTGCGAATCGAATGGGCAGGCGCATGCAGGCTGTTCCTCTCGCTGAGATTTTGACTCGGAATCGACGAAAAGGGGCCGGATGGCACCGGCCCGTGCCGGGAAGTGTCGCCGATCGCCGCACCCTCACCTCAAAAAAGGGGCCCCGGCGCGCCGGCGAGGCGCCGGAAGTCGCCGCGTCTGCGGAGCGCGAGGAGCGGGATCGCCTCGCCGGCGGTAAGCCCCGCGCGCCGGGCGGCTTCGAGAATCGGGGCGGCCTCCGCGGGAATGCGAACGACGAGCCGCGAGGCGCCGGACACGCCCGAGCGCGCGGCCAGGGCGAGGAAGAGCTGGGCGGCGGCCTCGGGGCTGCGTCCCGCCGCCGGCCCGATCCATGCCGTCGCGCCGGAGAACCGGAGGGCGCCGACGGCCTCGGGCCGGCCGCGCCGCTTTAGCGCGAGGACCTCGCCCCTGGCGACGGCGCGCTCCCACTCGGCGGGGCGCGCGAAGCCGCGAGTCTCGCGGTCGAGGTCTGCGACCCATCCGGAGAGTGGCGCGCCGAAGCCGACGGGTTCGAGGGGGACCGTCCTCCCGGCGCGCGTGGGCGGGGCGCCGGTGAACGAGAGGACGAGCGTGCGGAGCGAAAGCCCGGCGCGGAGGAGGAACGTGACGCCTTCCGGGCCGGAGGGAGCGAGCGCCTCGAGGGCGCGCGCGCGGCGCGCCGCGCCGTACGCTCGAACGGCCTCGAGAAGTGCGCTGCCGACGCCGGCCCCGCGGTGCGCGGGATCGACTTCGAGGCGCGCGAGCAGGAGCGCGTCCTCGCGCACGGCCGCGGCCGCGCGCCCGAGCACCCGGCCGTCTTCCGAGGAAGCGACGAGAGCGCCGTCGGGGTCCGTTGCGAGAAGGGCGGCGTCCGGGCCCGACTTCGGCCACTCGCCGGCGCGGGCGGTCCGGACCCGGAACGGAGCTGCTTTCGGGACGGTCACACCGGCGGACGCTAACATCCGGCTCCGGGGTCTGCCGGGACCCGGCTCGTTGCAGACCAATCCTCCGATTTTTTATGATCCGACCATGGCGAGGCATCGGATCGACGGCATGAAGAAGCGCAACGTGGGCCGCCCCAAGGGCGGAAATCCAGCGGAGACACGCCGGGAAATCCTCGAGGCGGCAGAGGAGAGTTTCGCGGCATCCGGCTTTGCCGGCGCCACGACCCGCCAGGTCGCGACTCGCGCCGGCGTAAATGTGGCCACGCTTCATTATCATTTCGGGAACAAGGAGCGCCTCTACCGGGCGGTTCTCGAAGCGGCGTTCTCGGGTGAGATGGCGGCGTCGGGGCAGTCCGGTTCGGCAGCCGAGCGCCTCTCCGCCGTCGTCGAATCGCTCTGGGACTACGCGTGGACACGGCCCGCGCTTTCCCGTCTGAGCCTTCTGCACAGGCTCGCCGGGCCGGCGGCGGCGGACGGCAGCGCGCAAGAACCGCCGGACGACGCGCGCGCGCGGCACCTCTCGAAGACGATCGCGGACGTCGGCGAGAAGGGCGGGTACGGATCCGACGCCGCCGCCCGGTTCGTTCTCGTCCTCATGGACGGGGCGCTCGTCGCGGCGCGAAACGGAAACGGCGCCGAGGCCATGAGCCCCGAAGCGTCGCGGCGAGCCGTCGTGGCCGCCGCGCTCCGCGTCACCGGCCTCGCCTGAGACCGAGGAGGAGCACCACCGCGTTGACGCCCGTCCCCGCGAGGACGGGGTCCACACCGGCGACGTGGAGGAAGCGCTCGAGCATCGCCGCGGCGCCGCCGAGCAGCATCGCCGCGCCCGCGAACCGCCGGTCGACGCGGACGCCCGGGACGAACGCCGCGAGCGTCGGAAGGATGAGCCCGGACGCGAAGAGCGTGTAACCCAGCCGGAACGTCTCGACGAGGTCGCGCAGGACGAGGGCGACGAGGAGCCCGGCCGCTCCGTACGCGACGACCGCGATTCGGGCAAGCCGCACGTCCGCGCGCGGGACGAGGTCGTGCGCCGTTGCCGCCGCGGCCGACAGGAGGACGGAGTCCGCGGAGGACTGCATCGTGGCGACGAGCGCGACGAGGAGGAACGGCGCGAGAGCCGGGCCCGCGAGCACGAACACGGTGCGCGGGAAAAGCTCCGCCGGAGGGCCGCCGACTCCGCACGCGACACCCGCGAGAGCGATCGAGCAGGTCGCGAGGCCGAAGACGAGCTTCGCGAAGGCCGCCCCGAAGGCAGCCTTCCGCGCCGCCGACGCGTCGCGGGCCGAGAGCGCCTTCGCCCACACGTCGCTTCCGACCGCGTGCGGCAGCCCGACGAGAACGAGGAGCGCGAAAACGTCCCCCCAGCCGAGGCCGGCGCCGGTCGGAAACGCGAGGAGGCGCGAGGGCGGCGGCGTACGTGCGAGATGGGCGAGCGCGAGCGGCAACGCGACGAGGAGGAGTCCGGCGACCATGAGGGCGAACTGAAGGAGGTCGGTCCCGACGACCGCGCGCTGGCCGCCGAGCGCCGTGTACGCGACGAAGAGCGCGGCGGTGAGAACGAGAACGCGCGACGGGTTCCACGGCGTCGTCGCGACCACGACGGTCTGGGTCGCCTCGGTCAGGAGAGCGAACCACACGATCTCGGCGCAGACGACGAGCGCCGCGGCGATGCGCCGGACGCCCGGGCCGTAGGTCCGCCCGATGACTTCGGCGATCGTCGTCGCGCCCGTCGCCCGGACGCGCGGGGCGAGGAAGGCGCCGAGCGCGAGAAGGCCGAGCGCGCCCGCGAGGTCGAGCCAGAGCGCGGGCAGACCCCTTTCGGCGACGAGGGCGGCAAGGACGAGCGTCGTCGAACCCCCGATGACCGTCGAGGAAAGCGCGACGCCCGCACGAAACGCGCCGAGCCCGCGGTCCGCGACGAGGAACGCGTCCGTCGAGCGCGACGCCGCGCGCGCCGAGAGGAGGCCGACGAGGAGAACGGCGGCGCCGTAGACGACGAGCGCGAGGACCAAGCGGGTCAGGCCGAGAGAACGTCGCGGGCGTACGCGGCGAGGAGGCGGGCCGCATGCGGAAGGGCCCGCTCGTCGAAGTCGAAGTCCGGGGAGTGGTGAGGCCCGCGCGCGCCGTCGGTCCGTGCCGCGCCGACGAACGCGAAAGCGCCCGGGACGCGCAGGAGGAACTCGGAAAAGTCCTCGCCGCCCATCGTCCGGCACTCTCCCGTCGCGCGGCCCTCGCCGAGGACGGCACGTGTCGCGCGCCGCGCGCGCTCGGCCTCCAGCGGGTGGTTCACGAGAGCGGCCGAGAGCCGCGTGTAGACCGTTTTCGCCGCGCAGCCCGAGGCGGCCGCGGCGTGGGCGGCAATCTCCGGGATGAGAGCGCCGAGCCGGTCGCGCACGTCGCCGTCGAAGGATCGGCAGGTCCCCGTCAGCGTCACGGACCCCGGGAGAAGGTTGAATGCGGAGCCGCCGTGCACGGACGTGACGGAGACGACGGCGGCCTGGAGCGGAGACAGGCGTCTCGCGACGACGGTCTGAAGCGCCGTGACGACGTGAGCGGCGCCGACGACGGCGTCGCGGGTCTCGTGCGGAGAGGCCGCGTGGCCGCCTGCGCCCGTGACGTCGATCCGGAACTCGTCGACGGCGGCCATCATCGCGCCCGGAGCGACACCGACGACGCCGAGCGGAAGGGACGTCCACAGGTGGATGCCGAAGACGGCGTCGGGCCGAGGATCGTCGAGGACGCCGTCGGCGATCATCGACGCGGCGCCGCCCGCGCCCTCCTCGGCCGGCTGGAACGCGAAGACGACGCGGCCCCGTGCGGGAGGATCGAGGAGCAGGAGGTCGGCGGCCTCGTCCAGCGCGGCCACGTGCCCGTCGTGCCCGCACGCGTGCATTCGGCCGTTCACCGACGCGAAGGGCAGGCCCGTCTTCTCCTCGACGGGCAGCCCGTCGAGGTCGGCCCGCAGGAGGGCGGTCTTCCCGGGCCGCCCGGTGTCGAGGACGGCGGCGACGCCGGTCTTCCCGAGGCCCGTGCGCACGGCAAGACCGCGCGCGCGCATGCGCTCCGCGGCGAGGCGGGCGGTCTCGACCTCCTCGAACGCGGTCTCGGGCCGCTCGTGGAGCGTCCGCCTGAGCCGGACGGCCGCCTCGTCGGCGGCCTGGGCGTCCTTCGCGAGCGGGTTCACGGCGCCATCATAGGCTCGGATCTCGCGCTATCCTCGGGTCCGTGTCCGAGCCCTCCCGGAAGACCTTCACGTTCGACGAGGCGCGGGCGCTCCTCCCGGCCGTGCGCGAGAAGACGCGCCGGGCGCTCGAGGCCCTTGAAGGCCTCGACGCCGTGTCGGACGAGGACGCCGAGACGATCCGGGCGCGGACGGAGCGCGCCGTCGAGGGGATCCTGAACGGCTGGCGCGAAGAGGTCGAGGCCCTCGGGATCGAGGTCAAGGGCCCGTGGCTCGTCGATTTCGACTCGGGTGCCGGGTACTACTGCTGGAAGTGGCCCGAGGAGTCCCTCGAGTTCTTCCACGGGTACGACGAGGGCTTCGCGGGGCGCGTCCCTCTGCAGTAACGCGCGTAATCCCGAGGAAACTGGTCAGGCGATCCCGAGAATCCGCTTGCCCTCCGGCGTCATCATCTCCGCGCTCCACGGCGGGTCCCACACGAGCTGGACCTCGGCTTCCTTCACGCCCGGCACGTGCGCGACGCGGGACTGCGCGTCGGCGGCGATCGCGGGGCCCATCCCGCAGCCGGGCGCCGTCAGCGTCATCTTGACCTCGACGCGCGTGCCGCCCCGCTCCGCGGCGAGGACACGGAGGTCGTAGACGAGGCCGAGGTCCACGATGTTCACGGGGATCTCGGGGTCGTAGACGGTCTTCAGGGAGTTCCACAGCGCGTCCTCGCTGACGGGGCCCGCGGGGGCCGCGGGCGCGGCGTCCGCCTCGCCGGCCGTGATGCCGAGGGCGTCGCCGTTCTCCCCGGAGATTCGGAACAGGCCGCCGAGCGCGGGCGCCTGCACGGTGAGAGTCCCGCCGAGCGATTGCGTCAGGAAGACGTCCGTGCCGGCCTTGAGCGTGACGGGTTCGCCCGACGGGATCCGGATCGCGGGGCAGTCGCGCGAGAGCTGGTGGGCGGTGGGGACCTGCGGCGTCATGGGGTGGACTCCTCCGCGCGCGGGGGCGCGTCCTCATTGTCCTTCAAGAGGCCGGCGGCCGAAAGGACGAGCGCGCCGCCCTGGAGCGCGGCGGCGGCCCAGTGCGGGGCGTCGGCGCCGATGCGCAGGTACAGGTTCTCGCCTGCGAACGGACCGAAGACGCGGCCGAGCGACGCCATGGACTGGTAGGCCCCGAGGATCTCGCCCTGCTCGGTCGCCGCCGTGCGGCGGGAGACGAGGGACGAGAGCGTCGGCGTCGTGATCCCGATCCCGAGCGCGATGACGGCGATCGCCGCGAGGAGGCGCGGGACGTTCGTCCCGAACCGCAACGCGAGAAACCCGGTGATCAGGAGGACGCAGCCCGCCATGACGAGGCGCGCTTCGCCGAACCGGGGCACGAGCCGCCGGACGAGGCCGCCCTGGACGACGACGGAGCAGACGCCGACGAAGACGAAGAACCACGCGACCGTGGACGGCCCCGTCCCGAGCCGGAGCGAAAGGAACTGCGCGAACGTGGACTCGAAGTTCGCGAAGGCGGTCGTCGTCACGAAGGACAGGAGCATGAGGGCGCCGATCTCCGGCCGCCGGAGCGCCTTGAAGAGCGAACCCGCCGAGAAGAGCGGCGCGGACGGAGCGACCATGTCCACGGGCCGCGTCTCGGGGAGGCGGAGGAACGCCCAGAGGCAGGCGATTGCCGAGAGCGCAGCCGCGAAAAGGCCCGGCGCGGACTCGCCGAGGTGCACGGAGAAGCCGCCGATCGCGGGCCCGAAGATGAAGCCGAGGCCGAACGCGATCCCGACCATCGCCATCCCGCGCGTCCGCTCGGACGGCGCCGTCGAGTCGGCGATGACGGCCTGCGCGGTCCCGATGTTCCCGCCCGTCGCGCCCGGGAGGAGGCGCGCGGCGAAAAGCATCGGGAGGGAGCGCGCGAACGCGAAGAGGAGGTAGCCGACGACCGTCCCGAGGAGGGAGAAGATGATCACGGGGCGCCGTCCGTACCGGTCCGAGAGGCGGCCGAGAAGCGGGCCGGCGATGAACTGCATCGCCGAGTAGCTCGACATCAGGAGCCCGAACGCGAGCGCGGACGGGTGGTACTTCTCGGCGTAGAGCGGCAACAGGGGGATCACGATCCCGAAGCCGAGGAGGTCGATGAAGACCGTCAGGAAGACGATCCTCAGGATGGAGCGATTCTTCAGCTGAAGGATTTTCCGCAGCCGCAGCCGGACGTCGCGTTCGGATTCTCGACCGCGAAGCCGGCGCCGCGCATGTCCTCGACGAAGTCCACGGTGGAGCCGTGGAGCTTGAGCGCGCTCGCCGGATCGACGACGACCTCGATGTCTTTCACGGCGAGGACGTGGTCCGTCGGCCGCTTGTCGTCGAACGTGAACCCGTACTGGAAACCGGAGCAGCCGCCGCCCTGGATGAAGACCCGGAGCGGCTTGTTCGCGGCGTCGGGCATCTTCGAGGCGAATTCCTTCACCTTCGAGACGGCGCGATCCGTCACGCTGAGGACGAAGACGGAAGGGGACGTGACCTGCGTGGCGGTCTCGGGAGCGCTGGACATTGACGAACCTCCATCGGCGCGCGCGCCGCCTGCGGAATATGGCCGCGAACGCCCGCGGAAGTCAAACGAGGCGGGCGGGTTGTCGAATTCCCCCGGCGGTGAAAAACCCCACCATCTAGTGGCCTCTTAATGTAAAAACACTATCCCTTGCGTTTTCCCCTTGAAATTCGGTCTCAGCAGCACTACCTTGTCCGACAGACCTGAATCGACCCCGGCGATCGCGAACAGTCGTCCTCTCCGGTCAGACGAAGGGCTACGGGTGCCGCCGGGTGGCGGCAAAAACAGGACAAACCGCTCACGTCATCAGAAGGTGAGAGGGAGGCGTTTCCGTCCATGAGCAACATGAACACGCGCGAGACGAAGGCCGGAGCGAAGACGGAAACGACGAGCGGCCCCACCCCGCGGCCGGGCGCCCGTGGGCTCACGTTCCGGCGCCTTTACACGGACGGCGTGACGCCCCCCTGGGACGCGATCGAGTGGGAGCTCCGGACGGCCGCGATCACGAACGAGAAGGGCGAGGTCTTCTTCGAGCAGAAGGACGTCGAGGTCCCGAAGGCCTGGTCGATGACGGCGACGAACATCGTCGCGCAGAAGTACTTCTCCGGGAAGCCGGGCACGCCGCAGCGCGAGCGCTCCGTCCGCCAGCTCATCGGCCGCGTCGTCGAGACGATCACGGGCTTCGGGGTCAAGGGCGGCTACTTCCGCACGGGCGCCGACCGCGACGCTTTCTCCGACGAGCTCGCGCACATCCTCGTGAACCAGGTCGCGAGCTTCAACTCGCCCGTCTGGTTCAACGTCGGCGTCGAGCCGAAGCCGCAGGCCTCCGCCTGTTTCATCAACTCGGTCGGCGACTCGATGTCCTCGATCCTCGACCTCGCGAAGACCGAGGGGATGCTCTTCAAGTTCGGCTCGGGCACGGGCTCGAACCTTTCCTCGCTGCGCTCCTCGACCGAGTCCCTCTCCTCGGGCGGCATCGCGTCCGGCCCCGTGTCCTTCATGAAGGGCTTCGACAGCTTCGCGGGCGCGATCAAGTCGGGCGGCAAGACGCGCCGCGCCGCCAAGATGGTGATCCTCAACGTCGACCACCCCGACATCGAGGAATTCATCCTCTGCAAGGAGAAGGAAGA
Organism: Thermoanaerobaculia bacterium; assembly: GCA_035542215.1. Lineage (GTDB taxonomy): Bacteria > Acidobacteriota > Thermoanaerobaculia > UBA5066 > UBA5066 > Fen-183. Next base: position 17,885 of record DATKLW010000033.1, read on the forward strand.
GAAGAAAGCCTGGGACCTCATCGACGCCGGCTGGGACGGCTCGTTCAACGGGGAGGTCTACAGCAACATCGCCTTCCAGAACGCGAACCACTCGGTTCGCGTCACGGACGAGTTCATGAGCGCCGCCGAGACCGGCGGCACGCACACGACGAAGGCCGTCACGACGGGCGAGCCGATGGGGACGTTCGACGCGAAGTCGCTCCTCGTGAAGATGGCCGAGTCCGCCTGGGTCTGCGGCGACCCCGGCATGCAATACGACACGCTCATCAACAAGTGGAACCCGTGCAAGACGACGCACCGGATCAATGCGTCGAACCCGTGCTCGGAGTACATGTTCATCGACGACTCCGCCTGCAACCTCGCGTCGCTGAACCTCATGAAGTTCGCGCTGGAAGACGGCGGCTTCGACGTCGAGAAGTTCGCGCACGCGGTGGACGTCGTCTTCGCGGCGCAGGAGATGCTCGTCTCCGAGGCGTCCTACCCGACGCCCGCGATCGAGCGGAACTCGCACGACTTTCGCCCGATCGGCCTCGGCTACGCGAACCTCGGCGCGCTCCTCATGTTCAACGGCCTCCCGTACGACAGCGACGAGGGCCGCCACTACGCGGCCGCGGTCACGAGCCTCATGCACGGGCAGGCCTACCTGACGTCCTCGAAGATCGCCTCCGAGATGGGGCCGTTCGCGATGTACCCGCCGAACCGCGACGCGTTCCTCGAGGTCATCTCGATGCACCGCGACGCGGCGTACGCGGTCGCGAGGCCGGGCGTCCCGAAAGAGCTCTGGGAGGCGCAGCGCGCCGTGTGGGACCTCACGCTCGAGTCCGGGCGCCAGCACGGCTACCGCAACGCGCAGGCGACCGTCCTCGCGCCCACCGGCACGATCGGCTTCATGATGGACTGCGACACGACGGGCGTGGAGCCGGACCTCGCTCTCGTGAAGTACAAGAAGCTCGTCGGCGGCGGCACGATCAAGATCGTCAATCAGACCGTCCCGCACGCCCTGACGCGCCTCGGCTATTCGGACGCCGAGATGCACGCGATCGTCCGCCACATCGACGAGAAGGGCACGATCGAAGGCGCCCCGGGCCTGAAGAGCGAGCACCTCCCCGTCTTCGACTGCGCGTTCAAGGCGCTCGGCGGCACGCGCTCAATCGCGCCGATGGGCCACGTCCGGATGATGTCGGCCGTGCAGCCCTTCCTCTCGGGCGCGATCAGCAAGACCGTCAACATGCCGAACGACGCGACGGTCGAGGAGATCGCCGACGTCTACATGCAGGGCTGGAAGCTCGGGCTGAAGGCGATCGCGATCTATCGCGACGGCTGCAAGCGCACGCAGCCGCTGAACACGTCGGCCTCGAAGAACGACGACTCCGTGAAGGGCACGCGCGACGCGCGCGGCAACACGATCGCGCCGGCCGCCGCGGCCGCCGTCGCGCCCGCCCTGCGCCGGCACAAGCTGCCCGACGAGCGCCGCGCGATCACGCACAAGTTCTCGGTCGCGGGGCACGAGGGATACGTCACGGTCGGGCTCTACGAGGACGGGATGCCGGGAGAGATCTTCCTCACGATGGCGAAGGAAGGCTCGACGATCTCCGGCCTCATGGACGCCTTCGCGACCGCAATCTCGCTGACGCTCCAGTACGGGGTGCCGCTCGAGGCGCTCGTCGAGAAGTTCAGCCACATGCGCTTCGAGCCGGCGGGCTACACGAAGAACCCCGAGATCCCGATCGCGAAGAGCCTCGTCGACTACATCTTCCGCTGGCTCGCGTCGAAGTTCCTGACCGCGGACCTCAAGGAGAAGGTCGGGATCATCTCGCGCGAGGAGCCCGGCCCCGCGACGCGGCCGCCCTCGCTCACGTCGTCGGCGACGCTCACGGCGGTCTCGGAAGCGGCGGCCGGCCCCATCGCCGCCGCGTTCCAGGCGATCGCCGCGATCAAGGGCGGGGCCGCGGAAACGGCCGAGGCGCGGCCGATCGGCTTCGCCGCGCCCGCGGTCTCCGCGTCGCGCCTCACGTTCGAGAACAGCGCCGACGCCCCGAGCTGCCACGAGTGCGGGAGCCTCATGGTCCGGAGCGGCGCCTGCTACAAGTGCCTGAACTGCGGGTCGACGAGCGGCTGCAGCTGACCCGAGGCCCGCTCAGCGTCCGAAAAGCCGCGTCCGAAGCGCTTCGAAAAGGCCGCATCGGCGGAGCACGATCTCGCTCGGGCCCGGAGGCGGCCGAACGAGGATCGTGCCGCCCTCCGTCGTCTCGACGCGGCCCCCGCGCCCGGCGCTGACGGCGAGGAAGGGGCTCGCGAACCAGTTGACGACGAGAACGGCGTCCGGATCCGAATCGACGGCGAGGCGGATCTCCGGCACGTCCTCGAGTCCGGAGAGCGCCGCACGGGGGCTCGCCTCCCGGATCACGCAGCCCGCCGGCTCGAAGAGCGGCCGCGGCTCGGGCGGGGGCGCGCCCCGCGGCCGGAACGCGTCGCTGTGCCGCGTGGCGGAGAGGCGCGCCGGCGTGAGGCTCGCGGCAATCTCGTCCGCCGCGATGAGCCGGGGCGGCGGCGGCCGCCCGACGCCGTACCAGACCTGGAAGAGCACGGCGGCGAGCAGCGCGGCGTGAAGTCCGCGCCTCACGGCGGCGCTCGGCGAGCTCGCGGCGAGGAGATCGATCGAGAGGCACAGGAGGACGATCGAAACCGCCGTCGAAAACGTGAGCAGACGCCACGGAAACTGGACGAACTGCAAGGGTGGCGCGAGGCGGTAGAGCGGCGCCGAGACCGGCGACTCGAGGACGGCGTAGAGAGCCGCCGCGCCGAGCGCGAGAAACCACGCGGGGCCCGTTTCGCGGAGGCGGCTCGTCGGGAGGCGGCGGCACACGGCGAGCGCGGCCACCGCGGCGCAGCAGACGATCGCGAGGGAGTTGAAGCCGCGCCCGATCTCGACCGAATAGCCGGCCGTGCTCGACGTCCAGCCGCCGACGCGGTCGTACAGCATGTCCGCGAACGGCACGAAGTTCCGGAAGACGGCGAACTGCCCCGACCGGAAGACGTCGAGATCCGCGTCCGCGCCGAAGACCCGGATCCCGGCGAGGAACGGCCCCGCGACGACGGCGACGACGAGCGCGGCCTGGCCGAGCGCGGGAAGCGCCCGCGCCCGCCCCTGGCGGAACGCGAGAGCGCCCGCGAAGGCGAGGAGGACGAACCCCGACGCGAAAAGAAAGATCACGGAGTGCGCGAAGAAGAGGAGGGCGAGAACGGCGCCGAGCGCCCAGCCGGCCCGCGAACGCCCCGCGACGACGCCGAGCGCGGCGTCGAAGAGCCACGGGACGAGCATGAACGCCGCGAACTCCGCGAACGCTCCCCGGACGACCCAGTCCGTGTAGGCGTAGTTGGAGAAGACGAAAAGGAGCGCGCCGCACGTCGCCGGGAACGAAGCGAGCCCCGCGGCGCGGAGGGTCCGGCGCATTCCGAGCGCGCCGGCGAAGAGAAGGAGCAGGATCGCGGCGCGGACGCCGGCGAGCGTCGAGCCCGTCGCGAGCGCGAGGCCGCCCGCGAGGGTATTGAAGAGCCGGTGGTAGAAGAACGGGAAGGGCGAGCCATGGCCGTTCTCGGCGAGGGGCGTCCAGAGCGGGAGGAGGCTCCCTTCCGCGAACGCGCGGCGGAAGATTTCGACCCGTTGAAAGCAGGCGACGCGGTCGTGGTTCTCCGGCCAGCCGGGAAGGACGAACACGGGGGCACAGGCCGCGACGCAAGCGAGGAAAAGCAGGACGAAAGGGCCCGCGCGGCGGGGAGACATCGACGAAGTCTAGCGAGACGGCCCGCAGCGGGCCGCGAAGACCGAACCCTCGGGCGTGCCCGGAAAGCCCAGCCTCACGGTATACAGGCCCCGCGGCGGACGCGACGTGACGATCCAGTCGAACTCGGCGCACGCGCCCGTGTCCGGCGCCCGCATGGGAAGAAGCTCGAGCGGGCTGAGCGGCCGGGTTGCATCTACCGGAAACGCGACGAGGAAGGGAGAATCCTCCCGCGCGAGGATGCCCGGGTCGACCGCCACGCGCTGCCGCCCCACCGAGGACGCGAACGCGCCTGCGGCGGCGGCCCGCTGGCCGAAGCGCGGGGCCGTCGGGCTCAAGAGGCCCCAGCGCAGGAAACGCGTGGTGTCGCAGAGACCAGACGCGACCACGACGACGAGAGGCAGGGCCGCTCGCGCGAGAGACGGCGGGGCGCGGAGCGCGAGAGCGTCGAGGCCGGCCGCCGCGAGAGGCAGGGCGAGCGCGAGCGCGAGGCCCGCGCGGTACCCGTTCGGAGCCTCCAGCGGAGACGACAGGACGCCTCCGGCGAGCGACCCCGCGAGGACCGCGAGGAGGAGGCCCCTCTCCCGGCTCCAGGCGGCGGCGAGACCGGCAGGAAGAAGCGCCGCGACGAACGCGTTGAACGGCGGCGTGTCCCCCTCGCCGTGGCGCGTGTTCCGGTCCCAGGCGAAGGAGAGCAGGCCGACGTAGTCCGCGGCGTTCTCCGCGACGCTCCATGCGACCTCCGACGGGCTGCCCCGGAGCCGGATGGCGGCGGCCCGTCCGCCGAGAGCGTCCGGCCGCCGGACGTACACGAGCGCGAGGAAGAGAGCCGGCAGCGCGAGCCCCGCGGCGAAGGCGCCGAACGCGCGGGCTTGGCGGCGGAGAAGGAAGGACCCGAACAGGAAGACGGCGAGCGCGCCCACCGCGGGGATCGAACCGACGTACGTGTGGAGCGAGAGGCCCGCGAGGAGTCCGCAGGCGAGAAGAGGCCCGGCTCTCCCGGAGTCCCGCGCGGCCGCGGCGCGCTCGAGAGAGAGCACGACGAGAAGGACCATCATCTGCTGGTCCCAGCCCCAGCGCGCCTGGACGAGAAGCGGAAACGCGGTCGCCGCGAAGACACCGGCGATGAGCGCGGCGCGCGGCGGGGCGAGGCGGCGAGTCAGGAGAAAGAGGGCGAGCGGGATGAGCGCGCCGGGCAGGGCGGACAGCAGGGCGTAGGCGAGCTGGCGGTCGGGGGCCAGCACGAGAAGCACCCTCGCGACGTCCAGCATCCCGCCGAAGAGGAGGATGTTCGAGGGGCCGAACGGGGCGGGGGCGAGCGACACGGCCTCCCACGGCCACAGGAAGCGACCGGCGGAGGCCGCATCGTGGAGGGCGTGCACGCCGTCGGTCCAGGGGGCTCCGGGCAATTCGCGCCAGAACGCGCCGCGGAGGGCGACGGACAGAGCGACCACGAGAATTGCGGGGCCGAAGACACCGGCGCGGGGAGAGTCGCCGGCTGCGGGCCGCCGGAGCGCGAGGACCGGGGCGGCGAACGCGAGGGCGAGGAAGAGACCGAAGGCGACGAGCGCGAGCAACGTCGCCGCGGTGACCGGCCAGACGGAGTCGACCGGGAGGAAGTAGCCCGGCGGGTAGCCGAGAAGCCGCTGCCGGAGCCAGGCGGCGCCGGCGGCCGCCGCCGCCGCGAGCCCCAGGGCCTCGCCATGCCCCCGCGGTCTCACGGACTGCCACGAGAAGCGGCCGGCCATTGGAGCTCAGAGCGACATCGGCGACCAGAGTCGCCACATGTTGCTGCGCAGGGTCGGGGGGCGGGCCGGCCCTGTACGCCGGTACTCGGTGAACGCGTCGGTTCGCGCGACGCGGACGAGACCGGCGCGCGCTTCCCAGCCGTCAAAGTCCGGGTCGCGCTCGACGAGGACGACGTCGGGCGCGAACCCCTCGAGCGGGATCTCGGCGTCGGAGGGCGCCCCCTCTCTCTTCGTCACGAGATAGACTTTTTCGATCCGGCTCCAGCAGAAGTACTTCACGACGTCGCGCCCGTTGCGCGCGACGAGGAGGACGCGCGCGCCGCCGGCGGTCAGGTCGCGGGTGCGCTCGGCCATCGCGGTCACCGACTTGTGGAAATAATGGGCGGCGACGTCCGACCGGCCGAACGTCACGACCCAAGCCCGCGCCTGAAGCGCGAGCGAGAGGGCGAAGAGCGCCGCGAGCGGGATCGCGAGCCGGGGCGCGCGAGAGAGAAGCGCGTCGCAGCCGAGCGCGGTGAAGACGAGCCAGGCGGGGAGGAGGATCAGGAGGCGCGTGAGGCTCGGACCGTAGAGGCCGAGGAGCACGCAGCCCGAGAGCCACGCGACGAAGAGGAACGAGAGCGCCTGGGGCTCTTTCCCGCGCCGCCACGCGAAAAGGCCGAGGAGCGCGAACGGCCCGGCGATGAGGTCGAACGGATCGAGGCCGCTCGCCGTCAGGGCGACGCCCGTCACGTCGAAGACGTGACTGGATCCCAGCCACACGCGGTAGCGGTCCGGATAGGCGAACGGCATGAGAAACGTCGCGAGGACGTTTCCGATCTTCTCGAACGGCGTGCCGCGCGAAACGTAGTAGCCCCGGTCGAGGAGGGCGCCGGGCGCGCGGAGGAGAAGGAGAAGGTTCGGGATCGAGAAGAGCGCGAAGCCGAGGACGACGCGCCGCGCCTCGCGGCGCAGGGCGGGGCGCGTCCCGACCGTGCGGCGCCAGCGCAGCGCGAAGTGGAGCGCCCAGGCGATCGGAAGGAGGCGGCACGCCGAGTACGCGTAAACGCCCAGCGCGAAGAGCGCGCCGGCGGCGAACGGACGGTCGGCGACGCCGGTCTCTCTCCGGTCGTCGAGCAGGAAGCATGCGCCGAGAAGGACGAGCGGAGCGGCGATCGCCCTCAGGCCGACCTCGCCGGAGTGGAAGAGCCAGAGAGAGGACGCGGGAACGAGGAGCGCGATCCCGACGGGGAGCGTCGGCCGGATACGCCGGAGGAGGGCCGCGACGAGAACGAGCGTGCCGGCGGCCGCGAGGATGCTCGGGACGAGGAAGGACGTCCGCGTCGGGCCGAAGACCGCGACCGCGGCGCCGGTCAGGTAGAGCCAGAGCGTCTCGGCGGACGGGCCGATCGAGACCGTCAGGACCTCGAAGCGGCGCAGGAGAACGAGCCGGAGCCCGCGCAGCGCCTCGATGACCGGATCCGCCGCGACGCCGGGAGGGACGCGCCCGGCCGCGAGAGCGAGGAGACCGAGGTAAGCCGCGGCGCCGGATCCGATGAGGGCGGCGCTCCGGGCGGAGGTCTTCCGCCCCGGAGCGAGGGGCGCACTCTCCTTCTGCGTCCGCATTTGCCGATTCTAGAAGCGGTCGCGCCGCGAGCCTCCCGGGTGGTCCGGGCGCGCGAGAAGCGCGTCTTTTGGGCCTCCGGACGCATTCCTCCAGTCTTCGGACGCAATCGGCATGGTTCAAATGAGGGATGGACGAGCCCCGAGGCAGGCCCGGACACTGACCGTGGATGACTCTCTCGCGCATCCCCTTCCATCGGCGCCTCGGCTTCAAGATCACGGCAACGGCGGCCGCGGCGATCCTCGTCCCCGTCGCGTTCGTCGCGGCGCTGACGATCCGCGCCCAGCACGAGGAGCTCGTCGCGCGGGCGCAGGGGAGCGCTTCGATCCTCTCCGAAACCGTGCGCAGCGCGACGCACGACTTCATGCTTCGGAACCAGCGCGAAGATGCGTACCGGATCGTCGAGATCGTCGGTCACGAGAGCCTCCGCAAGGACAGCTCGATCGAGAGCGTCCGGATCTTCAACAAGCGCGGCTCGACCGTGTACTCGACGGACCGGTCCGAGATCGGGCGGATCGCGGACAAGAGCGCGGGCGCGTGCGCGCCGTGTCACGGGGGGCCGGGAGCGCCCGTCACGAACCCGGATCCCGCGACGCGCAGCCGCATCACCACGGTCGGGGACCACCGCGTCCTGTCGTTCGTGACGCCGATCTACAACGAGAAGGACTGCGCGGTGGCGGGCTGCCACGCCTCCCCAAAGGACCAGCGCGTCCTCGGCCTCCTCGACGTCGCGCTCTCCCTGCGCGACGTCGACGACCGGCGCTCGGCCGCGACGTGGCGCATCGTCGGGTTGTCGCTCGTCGCGCTCGTGCTGCTCACGGCGCTCGTCTCGGCCATCGTCCGCCTTCTCGTCGTGCGGCCCGTTTCGGACATGCTCGCGGCGACGCGGGACCTCGCGGAAGGCCACACGGCCGCGCCGCTCGCGATCCGCACCGAGGACGAGCTCGGACGGCTGGGGCATTCGTTCAACGAGATGAACGCGTCGCTCCGGCGGGCACGCGCCGAGCTGGAAGAGGCGGCGGAGAACCTCGAGCAACAGGTCGAGGACCGCACGGCCGCCCTTCAGCATGCTCAGGAGGCGCTCGTGCAATCCGAGAAGCTCGCCTCGCTCGGCACGCTGTCGGCGTCGATCGCGCACGAGATCAACAACCCGCTCGCGGGGGTCCTGACCTTCGCGCGCCTCATGTCGCGCACGCTCGAGGCCGGCGAGGTGAACGAGGACGCCCGCGCCGCGTGCCTGAAGAACCTCGGCCTCATCCAGCGCGAGACCGAGCGCTGCACGCGGATCGTGCGCAGCCTCCTCGACTTCGCGCGAGCCCGGCCGATCGAGCTCCTCTCCGTCGACGCCGTCGCGGCTCTCGAGGAGGCGCTCTCTCTCACGCAGCACAAGCTGCAGCTTCAGCAGGTCGTCCTGACCCGGGCGTTCGACGGGCCGGCCGTCGTGCGCGGCGACTTCGGCCAGCTGCGGCAGGTCTTCGTGAACCTGATCCTGAACGCGTGCGACGCGATGCCGGAGGGCGGGACGCTTGCCGTGACCTCGAAGAGGGTGGAGGACGGCCAGGCCGTGGAAATCGCGATCGCCGACACGGGCGCGGGCATCGCGCCGGAGCACCTGTCGAGGATCTTCGACCCGTTCTTCACGACGAAACCGATGGGGACGGGTCTCGGCCTCTCGGTCGTCTACGGCGTCGTGGAGAAGCACGGCGGGTCGATGAAGGTGCAGAGCCGTCGCGGCGAAGGCACGACGATGACGGTGCGGTTGCCGCTTGCCGGGAAGGCGGCGGCGCCGGCGGGCGCCGCCGTGTGAGCGAGGTCCTTCTCCTGTGGATCGGGCGGACGGACTCCGCGCCGGAGATCCTCGAAGGCGTGCGGCGGAGCGTCGCGCGCGAGTTCGACCTCGCGGCCCGCGTCCGGCTCGCCCAGGAGAGGCCCGTCGCCGCGTTCGACGCGCGGCGCGGCCAGCACTCCTCCACGCGGATCCTCGCCTGGCTGCAGGACCGGCACGACGGGGCGCACCGCATCCTGGGCGTCACGGACGCGGACCTCTTCATTCCGGTTCTGACGTTCGTCTTCGGCGAGGCACAGCTCAACGGCCGCGCGGCCGTGGTCTCGACGGCCCGCCTCGGCGACACGCCCCTGATCCCCGGAGAGGCGGCGCGGATCGCGCTGCGCCTCCAGAAGGAAGCCGTGCACGAGCTCGGTCACACGTTCGGGCTCCTGCACTGCCCCGATTCGCGCTGTGCGATGGCGCGCTCGCCGAGCCTGCGCCACGTCGACGCGAAGTCCCCCGCCCTTTGCCGCGCCTGCCGCGCCCGCAGCCGCGAACTCTCGGAAAACGGAGATCCCCATGAGTAAGAAAAGCACGCGAATCCTGATCGTCGACGACGAGGAGATCATCCGGGAGTCCCTCTCGGGCTGGCTCGGCAAGGACGGCTACACGATCGGGACGGCGCCGGACGGCCTTTCCGCGCTCCGGATGATGGAAGAGGGCTCGTGGTCGATCCTCCTCGCGGACCTCAAGATGCCCGGCATCGACGGGCTCGAGCTCCTCCGGCGCGTCAAGGCGAAGTGGCCGGACACCTCGGTCCTCATCATGACGGCCTTCGCCACGGTCGACACGGCCGTGAACGCGATGAAGTCCGGCGCGTTCGACTACGTCGTCAAGCCCTTCGACCCGGAAGAGGTCAGCCTCGTCGTCGAGAAGATCGTCGCGCAGCAGGCCCTCGTCCGCGAGAACGTGATCCTCCGGAAGGCGCTCAAGAAGGAGTACGTTTTCCACGACTTCGTCACGAAGAGTCCGGCCCTCCTCGCGACGCTCGAGCTCGCGAAGACGGCCGCCCACAGCCCGTCGACGATCCTCGTCCTTGGGGAGAGCGGCACGGGCAAGGAGGTCCTCGCGCGGGCGATCCACGCCGAGAGTCCGCGCGGCGGCAAGCCGTTCGTCGCGATGTCGTGCGCGGCGCTCACGGAGACGCTCCTCGAGTCCGAGCTCTTCGGCTACGAGAAGGGAGCCTTCACGGGCGCGAACGGCCGGCGGGAAGGGAAATTCGAAGCCGCGAGCGGAGGGACGCTGTTCCTGGACGAGATCGGCGACATCAGCGCGAAGCTCCAGCTCGACCTCCTGAGGGTCCTGGAGGAGCGCCGCGTCACGCGCGTGGGCGGCACGGAGTCGCTGCCCGTCGACGTGCGGATCATCGCGGCGACGAACCGGGACCTGAGACGCGCGGTGGAGGAAGAGCGTTTCCGGCAGGACCTCTATTACCGGCTGAACGTCATCACGATCACGCTCCTCCCGCTGCGCGAGCGCAAGGAGGACATCCCGCTTCTCGTCGAGCGCCTGCTCGAGCAGCTCGGCTCCGAGCTCAAGCGCCCCGTCGAAGGCGTCTCGCCCGAAGCGATGGCGATCCTCCTCGCGCACGCGTGGCCCGGCAACGTCCGCGAGCTGCGCAATGTCCTCGAGCGTGCGATCGTCGTTTCGGACGCGCCGATCCTCGAGGCCCGGCACCTCGGCCTGAACCTCCAGGAGGGCGTGGGAGCGAGGCCGATGCCGGAGCATCCGGCGTCCCTCGAGGAGATCGAGCGCCAGTACATCGGGAGCGTCCTGAAACTGAGCGGCGGCAACGTCACGCAGGCGGCCCGCATCCTCGACATCGACCGGGTGACCCTCTACGCCAAAATTCGCAAGTACGGGCTGAAACGCGCAGAGGGCGGGGAGTTCGAACCCTCAACGCCGAGCCGATGAGAATCACAATCCCCCGTAGAGAAAACGAACGCGCGGACCACCGCGCGTTTTCGCTTTCTGGTCCATAAACAGTTCTTCCCTCACAAGTTAAGGTCTGAAGCGGCCCGCGTCCGCGCGTGGCCTGGTCCTTGCGCTACCAGAAGTGCCATGTTGACCGAAACCACGACCACCTGCCCATGGCTGAAACAAGTGGTGATGCTCTACTGCGACGCCTGCCCCACCAAGAAGATGGTGCCGCGTGACCAGCTCGTGTCCCAGGGCCCTTGCCTGGCCGGCTCCTTCAAGGAGTGCGCGATGTACCGCGAGATGGCCCAGAGGCTCGGGGCCGGCGCCGACGACAGGGTTGTGAATACGGAGGCGAGCCGCGAGGCCGCTTCCGGGAGGGAGGTCCCGTCATGATCGCCACCATCCCGCTCGCCCTTCTCGCCGTTCTGACGCTCCTTGCGCTGGCCCATCAGAGCCGGGTCCGTCCGTCCTGAGGAGAAGAACGCAATGACTCTCAACCGCCGCAACCTGTTCAGGATCGCCGGCGCTGCGGGCGCGGCCACGGTCGCGGGCCGTGCGCTTTCGTCGGCGATGACACCGGGCGCCCCAAAGACCACCGCCAATGCGGTCCTGGTGGACACGACGCGCTGCGTCGGCTGTCGCGCCTGCGAGGCCGCCTGCTCCGAGGCAAACCAGCTCGCCGAGCCCGAGAAGCCCGGCGACGCCGCCGTGTTCGCGTCGCGCCGCCGGACGGGCCCCACGAGCTTCACGGTCGTGAACAAGTCGACCGAGAAGAGCCCGAATGGAGAGGACCGCTACGCGAAGATGCAGTGCATGCACTGCGTGTCGCCCGCGTGCGCGTCCGGCTGCGTCGTCGGAGCGCTCGAGAAGACGCCGGCGGGCCCGGTCGTCTACCACGCGGGCCAGTGCATCGGCTGCCGGTACTGCATGATCGCGTGCCCGTTCTCGGTCCCGAAATACGAATACGCGAAGGCCGCCCCGCTCGTGAAGAAGTGCACCTTCTGCGCCGAGCGCCAGGGCCAGGGCCTTCCGCCCGCGTGCACGGAGGCCTGCCCTTCGGGCGCGCTCCTGTTCGGCAAGCGGGCCGACCTCCTCGAGGAAGCGAGGACCCGCATCTACCAGAACCCGACGCGGTACACGCACGAGATCTACGGCGAGGACGAAGCCGGGGGAACGAGCTGGCTCTACCTCTCGGACGTCCCGTTCACGAGCCTCGCCCTCCCCGGCGAAATCGAGAAGAGGTCGTACCCGGAGCTCGCGGAAGGCGCGCTCTCGGCGGTCCCCCTCGTCGCGACCCTGTGGCCGCCCCTCCTCATGGGCCTCTACACCTTCAGCAAGCGGCGCCACGACGTCGCGGAAGAAGGAAACGGGCGCAAAGGAGACGGTCATGAGTAACGTGATGAGCGACGGCCTGAACCGCCCGGTCCCCTTCCCCGCGTTCGTTCTGGACAAGATCTGCCTCGGAATGCCCGCGAAGACCTACGCGAAGAGCCTCCTGACGAAGACGAACGCGATCTACGCCGCCATCCTCGCGATCGGCCTCCCCACTCTCGCCTACCGCTACTGGAAGGGAATGGGCGCCGTGAGCAACCTCTCCCAGACGAACCCGTGGGGCATCTGGGTCGGCATCAACATCATCTGCGGCATCGCGCTCGCGGCCGGCGGCTACACGGTGGCCGCGACCGTCTACGTCTTCGGCCTCGAGCAGTACCGGCCGATCCTGAGGCCCGCGATCCTGACGGGGTTCCTCGGCTACGTCTGCGCGATCAGCGGCCTCATCGTCGAGCTCGGCCAGCCGTGGCGGCTTCCCTACCAGCTCTTCCTGACGCCGGGCACGACCGCCGTCATGTTCGAAGTCGGCATGTGCGCGTTCGCCTACCTGATCGTCCTCGGTCTCGAGATGCTTCCCGCGGGACTCGAGTGGCTCGGACTCGCCCGCGCCCGCCGCATCATGGGAACGCTCACGATCGGGATCGTCGTCCTCGGCATCACGCTCTCGACGCTCCACCAGGCCTCGCTCGGCGCCTTCTTCCTCATGGTGCCGGGCAAGCTCCACCCGCTCTGGTACTCGCCGTATCTCCACGTCTTCTTCTTCATCTCCTCGATCTCCGCGGGAATCGGGATGATCATCTTCGAGAGCACGGTCTCGCGCCGCGCGTTCCGCGACGAGCTCGACCCCGAGGCGCCCGTCGACCTCGACGCGCTGCAGCTCGGCCTCGCCAAGGGCGGCGCGGTCGTCCTCTTCGCGACCTTCTTCATCCGCCTCCAGGGCCTCGTCGTCTCCGGGCGGTGGGACCTCCTGTTCACGGGCTGGGGCGCCTGGTTCGCGCTCGAGCTCGTCGGCTTCATCCTCTTGCCGTCGCTCCTCTTCGCGTTCGCCGTCCGCACGCAGAGCGTCACGCTCACGCGCGCGGCCGCCGTCATGGCGGTTCTCGGCGTCGTCCTGAACCGCATCAACGTGTCCCTCATCGCCTACAACTGGAACGTCCCCGCCTCGGACCGGTACGTCCCGTCGATGGGCGAGATCGTCCTCACGATCCTGCTCCTCACGTGCGGCGTTCTCGCCTTCCGCTGGATCGTCAACCGCATGCCCGTCCTTCGCGAGCATCCGGATTGGCGCGGCAGCCACTGAGAAGAAAGAGAAGAACATGCACGCGAACGACCTCCTCAGCCCGCACGCAACCAAGGCCATCGAGTACGTGCTCGCGGTCTCGTATCTCCTGCTCTTCATCCCCTTCTGGCGCTTCGTGAACGGCGCCACCGCCGCGGAGTCCCTCGCGTTCTCGTGGTTCCAGGTCCCGGCGAACGTCCACCTGCACCGCGGCCACTCCTGGGCGAAGACGTTCGGGGGCGCGGTGGCGGTCGGTCTCGACGACTTCGCGCACAAGATGATCGGCCCGCTCGATTCCGTCCAGTTCCCCGCGGTCGGCTCCGCCCTCCGGCAGGGGCAGAAGGCCTTCTCGGTCGTCGCGGACGGCAAGTCCTTCGACGTCCTCTCACCGGTCGACGGCAACGTCGTCGCGCTGAACGAATTCGTCCGCGCCCATCCGTCCGACGCGGTCCGCGACCCTTACGGCACGGGCTGGCTTCTCAAGGTCGAGCCCCGCTGGCTCACGGCAAACCTCAAGAACCTCGTCTCCGGCGACGGGGCCCGCCGCTTCCTCGACGCGGCCGCCCAGGTGCTCGCCGGCCGCATGAGCCCCGAGCTCGGCATCGTCCTCCAGGATGGCGGCACGCCGGTTCACGGAATCGCCCGCGAGATCGACCCCGCGAACTGGGACTCTCTGGTCCGGACGTCTCTCAAGGGCGAGTGAGGAGTCCGCGATGAACACACGCCTCCGCTTCCTCGCGGCGACTTTCCTCCTCTCCCTTTCCGCGACGCTGCTCGCGGGGGCGCTCCCGAACCTCCCGAAGGACATCGCGTTCCCCCAGGGCGACGGCAGCCCGGGAGTCGTGATCTTCCGGCACGAAGATCACATCGATGCCTCGCAGCCGGACTGCACGATCTGCCACCCGAAACTCTTCTCCATCGTCAAACGCACCGCCTCTTCGGCCGCCCCCGCCGCGATCCGCCACGCCGAGATGGAAAAGGGCAAGAGCTGTGGCTCCTGCCACGACGGCAAGACCGCTCACGGGCTCTGGGACGACTGCGGAACGTGCCACAAGGCAAGGTGAGGTGACCCATGACGCCTCTCGAATTCCTCCAGCTCGCCGGCATCTTCCTCGCGGGCCTCGTCGTACGGCTCCTCGCGTTCCTGCTCGTGCTCGCGGTCTGCACGCTGCCGATCATCGCCGTCTGGGCGTTGTGGACCGCGTGGCAGAAGCTCCGTGACCGGCGCATCGGCCTCGTCGACCTCGCCGGGCTCGAGCTCGCCGAGGCGCACCATTACGCGCCGGGCCACACGTGGCTCGCGCGCAAGGGCCGCGGCACCGTCCGCGTCGGACTCGACGAGATCGCGGGGCGGCTCCTCCACGCGCCCACGAGCGTCTCGCTCCCGCGGCCGGGAACCGTCCTCGCCGCCGGCCTCCCCGCCGCGACCGTGAACTGCGGCGGCCGCTCGGCCTCGATCACGGCTCCGGTGTCGGGCACCGTCGTCGCGATCAACCAGGCGGTCCAGCGCGATCCCTCGATCCTCGAGGACTCGCGCTACCGGAACGGCTGGCTCTTCTCGATGAAGCCCGCGACGGCCTCGTTCCTCACGCTTCCGACGGGACCCGCCGCGCGCGCGTGGTTCCGGGACGAGACGGCGCGCTTCTCGCACGCGCTCGAGACCGAGCTCGGCCTCCTCGCTGCCGACGGCGGAGAGCTCGTCGTCGAGGCGCCCGCTCTCCTCTCCGAGGAGAAGTGGCAGCACCTCGTCGGGGAGTTCCTGAAGGGCTGAACGGCGAGGCGGACACCGGCGACGCGCGGGGCGGTTCGTCCGCCCCGCGTTTTCGTCTCAGAGGGTCAGCGCTTGCCGAAGAGCTTGTCGAAAGCGGACCGGGCGCCGTCGGGCGTGTCCGCGGCTTTCGCGCCGGTCAGGTCCATGCTCACGACGGGCGCATAGAGCGCGCATTCGTTCGCCTTCGACTTTGCGGCGATCGGCGCCGGGATCGGCTGGCGGCACTGCCAGCGCGCGGCCCCGTCGAAGTGGCGGCACTGGCTGCAGGCGTGGAGGGCGGCGCCGCACTTGCGGCACGCCGAGCCGATCGCCACCTCGGCGTCGTTCTTTTCGCCGCAGACCTTGCACCGGAAGACCTCGTCGCGGTGGGGGTCGGCCCCGCGGCCGCGGGGAGCGCCCTCCAGACGAGCCGGGCGGTCGGGAAAGAAGCCGCCGCCCCCGCCGGACGTTCCCGTGCCGCCGGTCCGGGCGCCGTCCTGATAGCCCTTCGAGCGGTACTTGCGATCCGACATCTGCGTCATTCTACGGTCCGCGGCCGGGGCCGTAGAATGCCGCCCGGGGACTGACATGAGATTTCTCCTCCGGATCCTCGTGAACGCGGCGGCCCTGTGGGTCGCGGCGTCGTTCGTGAGCGGCATCCACGCGGGCGGCCCCGGGTCCATCCTCGCGGTCGCCGTCGTCTTCGGCCTCGTGAACGCGTTCGTCCGTCCCCTGCTGAAACTCCTGAGCTGTCCCGTCATCCTCCTGACGCTCGGCCTCTTCACGCTCGTCATCAACGCCCTCATGCTCATGCTCACGGCGTGGGTCGGAGCCCAGTTCGGGATCGACTTCAAGGTGGCCGGGTTCTGGCCGGCGGCCTTCCTCGGCGCCTTGATCGTCTCCATCGTCTCGACGGTCCTGTCCTGGCTCATTCCGGACACGGCCTCCTGAAGCGCTTTTCCAAAGGAGTTTTCTTTCATGCGTGTTCCGGTCTGCCTGATGGCTCTCTCCGTCCTCGCCGGCTGCGCGAAGCAGCCCGCCGCGCCGGCCACGAAGCCCGAGGTTCCCGCGGCTTCCGCCTCCGCCTCCGCGTCCGGCGTCGTGCCCGCCGCGCCGGCCCCGCAGATGGTCACCGTCTCCGGCGCGATTCTCGAGACGATGGACGCGTCCGAGTACACGTACCTGCGCCTCAAGACCTCGAGCGGCGAGGTCTGGGCCGCCGTGAGCAAGACGAAAGTCAAAAAGGGTGACACGGTCACGGTCACGAACGCGATGGTGATGGACGGATTCCAGAGCAAAACGCTCAACCGCACGTTCGATCACATCCTCTTCGGCGTCCTCGAAGGCCCCGGCGGCGCGTCGCCCGCCGCGGGCACGGCCACCGGCGCGCCCGCCGCCGCTCTTCCGATGGTGTCCGACCACCCGCCCACGGCGGGGACGACCGGCGGCGAGACCCCGCAGCAGATGGCCGCTCAGCACGGCCAGGCCGCGGGAGGTCCGGCCGACGCACCCGACGTGAAGGTTCCGAAGGCGGAAGGCGCGAACGCGAAAACGGTCGCCGAGCTTTACGCGCAGCGCACCGCGCTCAAGGGCACCGAAGTCACGGTTCAGGCGAAGGTCGTCAAGGTCACGTCCGGCGTGATGGGCCGGAACTGGCTCCACGTGCGCGACGGCTCGGGCTCGAAGACCACGAAGACCAACGACCTCACGGTGACGAGCGCGGCGACGGCGAAGGTGGGCGACGTCGTGACCGTAACCGGCCTCGTCTCGGTCGACAAGGACTTCGGCGCGGGCTACGCCTATCCCGTCATCATTGAGAGCGCGAAGCTGAAATAGCGCCCGCGCCGAGGAGCGGCCCCGAGCACGGCCCGGGGCCCGCGCTTGACGGACGGGGTAATCTCTTCGACTCGTGAACGCGCCCAACACCTTCGCCCTTTTCGCCGTTGCCGGGTATTTCTATACGCCGGCGAGGAGGGGCGCCGCCACGTAGGCGACACCAACCCCGGGTGACTCCCGAGGCCCCCCTCCGAGACGACGGAGGGGGGCCTTTTTCTTTTCGCTTCGAAGGAGGCTTCCCATGGACGGATCGAACACCGGCGGCCCAACCGACGTCCCGACGCCGCGCGCCGGCTACCAGGGCGAGCCGGGCTCGTTTTCCGCGCGCGCGGCCGCGCGCGCCGGCCGGCCGCTCGCGTACGCGACGTTCGACCGCCTCCTCCGCGCGCTCCTCGCGGGCGACGTGGACGTCGCGGTCCTCCCCGCCGCGACGCACGGCGCGGGGCCCGTCGTCGAGCCGCTCGAAGCGCTCGCCCGCGCCCTCGAGGCCGGCGGAGTTCCGCTCGAAGTGCGCGACGAGATCGCGATCCCCGTCCGCCTCGTCCTCGCGGCGCCCTCCGGCGTCGCCGAGGAGAGCGTGAGGGAAATCCACTCGCAGCCGCCGGTGCTCCGTCAATGCGCGCGCCTTCTCGCGCGGCGCGACGCCGTGCCCGTCGAGACGCACGACACGGCATTCGCCGCCCGGCGCGTCGCCGAGCTCGGCGGCGCGCGTGCGGCCGTCTGTTCGGAGGAGGCCGCGCTGGAGGCCGGCCTCGTCGTTCTCGAAGAGGACGTGTCCGACGTGAAACCGAACGCGACGCGCTTCTGGACCGTCGCGCGCCGCTCGGACGCCGAACCGACCGTCCGGGCGCTCTTCTTCTCGGGGGCACGTCTCGCCGCGGCCCTCCACGACGCCGGCGCGGAGATCCTCATGCTCGCCGGGCGGCCTGGCGCGGCCGTCGGCGGGTTCGCAACCGTCGCCGCCGCCTCGCTCGCGAAGGCCGCGGGACTCGTGGCGACGTCGGGCGAGACGCTCGTCTGGCTCGGCCCGGCGCCCGACCACGTTCCTCCGCCGCGCCTCAGGGACGCCCCGAGGGCGACGGAAGTCCGCGCGGCCACGGTCGTCACGGCCGGCGCGTTCGCGGTCGGGGGCGGGAAGCGCGCGGTCATCGCGGGCCCGTGCGCGGTCGAATCGCCCGAGCAGGTGATGCGCCTTGCGAAAGCGGTCGCGCGCGCCGGCGCCACCGCGCTCCGGGGAGGAGTCTTCAAGCCGCGGACGTCGCCGTCCGCGTTCCAGGGGCACGGCCTCGAGGCGCTCCGCTGGCTGAAGGACGCGGGCGACGCGGTGGGCCTGCCGATCGTCACGGAGGTCATGGCCCCCGCGCAGGTGGAGCCGGTTGCGCGCCTCGCGGACGTTCTCCAGATCGGCGCGCGCAACTGCCAGAACTACGACCTCCTGAAGGAGGCCGGCGCCGCCGGTCGCCCCGTGATGCTCAAGCGCGGCTTCGGGACGACAGTCGAGGAATGGCTCAGCGCGGCCGAGTACATTCTCGCCGCGGGCTGCGAGGGCGTCCTCCTCTGCGAGCGCGGCATCCGGACGTTCGAGCGTTCGACGCGCGGCACGCTCGACCTCGGCGGCCTTCTCGCGGCGCGGTCCCTCACGCACCTGCCGCTCCTCGCGGACCCGTCGCACGCCGCGGGCCGCAAGGAGCTCGTCCCCGGCCTCGCGCGCGCCGCGTGGGGCGCGGGCGTCGACGGACTCATGATCGAGGTCCACGACGCGCCCGAGTCCGCGCTGTGCGACGGGCCCCAGGCGCTGCTGCCCGAAGACCTCGAAATGCTCCTCGACGAGTTCGGGCTCCTGCCGGGGCGCACGGGCTCCGTCGAACGCGTGCGGCGCGCGATCGACGCCGTGGACTCTTCGATCGCGGCCCTCGCGGCCCGAAGGCTCGAGCTCTGCCGCCGCGTCGCGGAGGTCAAGAAGGCCACGGGCCGCCCCGTCCGGGACGAGGCCCGGGAAGCCACCGTGCGCGCGCGCTTCGCCGAGAGCCTCGGGAAGGACGCGACGAAAGCGTCCGGCCTCGCGGACGCGCTCATCGCGCTCGGACTCGAGGCCGAGGGCTGGGAGGGGGACGCTACTCGCCGATGATCTTGATGAGGATCCTCTTCGGTCGGCGTCCGTCCCACTCGCCGTAGAAGATCCGCTCCCACGTCCCGAAGTCGAGGCGGCCGTTCGTGATCGCGACGACCGCCTCGCGGCCCATGAGCTGTCTCTTGACGTGCGCGTCCGCGTTGTCCTCACCCGTGTCGTTGTGCCGCCACTGCTTCACGGGTTCGTGCGGGACGAGGGCCTCGAAGAAGCGCTCGTAGTCCGCGTGGAGGCCCCGCTCGTCGTCGTTCACGAAGACGGACGCCGTGATGTGCATCGGGTTCACGAGGCAGAGGCCTTCCTTGACGCCGCTCTCCTTCACGGCGGCCTCGACCTCGGGCGTGATGTTCACGAAGCCGATGCGGGCCGGGACGTTCAGCGTGAGGACCTTTCGGTGGGATTTCACGGGGATTTCTCGCCTTTCTCCGGCGGGGCCGCCGCGTCGAGCTCTTTCAGCGCGGTCTCCGCGGCCTTCGCGGCATCGCCGCCGGGCGGCGCGACGCGGAGGATGTCGTCGTAGAGCCGCCGCGCGTCGCCCGTGCGGCCCGCGGCGCGGTAGAGGCCCGCGAGTCCGACGCGGGCCGGGAGCGCTTCGGCGGAGCCGGGCTCGGCGCGGAGGATCTCCTCGTAGAGTGTCTGCGCCCGGAGGGTGTCGCGTCCGCGCTCGGCGGCCTGCGCGAGGCGGAGCGTCGCGGTCCGGGCCGCGTCGGCGTCCGTTCCGGAGCGGGCCTCCTCGTACACGCGCAGGGCGTCGCCGTCGCGCCGGACGCTCTCGAAGTACTCGCCGCGCTTCAGGAGGGATTCGCCGCGGGCGGCAGGGATCGCCGCGAGGTCATCGAGGGACTTGAGGACGCGGGCCTCGTCGCCGGTTCGCCGCGCGAGGTCCAGCATCGTGCGCAGAAGGGCGGCCCGCGTCTCGACGCGCGGGGTCTTCGCCGCGGCTTCGGCGTAAATGTCGAAAGCCGCCGCCGGGCCGCTCTCCTTCTCGGCGGAGGCGCCGCGCTCGAGGACCCGCGCGAGCGGCTCGTCCGCGGCGGAGAGGCCGGCCGGCCCGGGCGCGGGGTCGGACGCGGCCGGAGCGCGTGCCGGTGCGAGACCCTCGGGCAGCCTCGGCGCGCGATGCGCCCACCAGCTGCCGGCGGCGACGACGGCAAGCACGGCCGTGGCGACGACTGCGATCTGGAGGCGCGGGCCGGGCTTCCCGTGGCGCGCGGTGGGCCGGGTCGGCGGGCTCGCGGGCACGGAGGCGGGCGCGGGCCGCGCCGCGCTCGCGGAGAGGTCGGACGAGAGGAGCGATGAGATCTGCCCCTGCGTATACGGGTCCGGCGGCGCGAGGGACTGGAGCTTGCGGAAGAACCGCATGAGGTTCACGAAGTCGTGCTCGAGCCTGTAGAGCTTGGCGAGCTGCAGGAGGAGCGCGAGGTTGTCGGGGTCTTTCTTGAGGTCCTCCTCGAGGGAGCGGATCTTCGCGTTGTCGAGGGGCTTGACGCGCTGGCCCGCGCGCAGCGCCGCCGTCCGGAAAAGCTCCTGCGCCTTCGGATCGTGGGGAACGCAGGCGACGGTCCGGTAGGCGGCCCAGAGCGCCTCCTCGGGACGCGCCGAGGAGTTCTTCATGAGCGACTCGGCCGCTGCGGTGGACTCCTCGGCGAGGCGCCGGTTGCGCGCGGCGACGAAGGCGCCGGGATCGTCGAGGAACGTGCGGAACAGGACGCCCGGTTTCTCGACGTGCTCCTTCTCGAAGACGGCCCGGAGCGCCGTCGAGGCCGCCGCGGCGTCCGGGAAGCGCTGCGACCGCTCCTTGGCATGGAGCCCGCGCAGGAACGTGTCGACGGCGGGAGGGATCGTCGGATCGAGGAGCGACGGGAGCTCGGGCTCGGTCTCCGCGACGCGGCGCAGCGTCACGGCGATCGAGTCGCCGGTAAACGGGTTGTAGCCGCAGAGGAGCTCGTAGAGGACCGTGCCCATGGAAAAGAGGTCGCTCCGCGCGTCGAGGTCCTCGCCGCGCGCCTGCTCGGGCGACATGTGGGCGGGAGTTCCCACGACGGTTCCCGTCATCGTGAGGCGCGTGAGGTGCTCGGCGTGGCTGATCCCGAAGTCCCCGATCTTCACGCCGCCATCCCGGGTCCACATGACGTTCTGCGGCTTGATGTCGCGGTGAATGATCCCCTTGCGGTGCGCGGCCGCGAGGCCGTTCAGGGCCTCGTCGACGACGTGGAGCGCGATCTCCCACGGGAAGCGGCCCGTCTCCTGGCGCAGGGCGTAGAACTCGCCGCCGTCCACGTACTCCATGACGATGTACGCATTCGACGGCGTCGGGCTGCAGTCGAGGAGCTCGACGATGTTCGGGTGCTTGAGCGAGATCTGGATCCGGATCTCGTGGAAGAAGCGGTCGAGGAAGTCCGGGTCCGTCGCGAGGTGCGAGAGAACCTTCTTGATCGCGACGCGGCGTCCGGTCTTCTCGTCCGTCGCGAGGAAGATCTCCGCCATGCCGCCGAGCGCGAGCCGGCGGACGATCCTGTAGTGGTCGATCCGCTCCGGCGCCGGAGGGCCGCCGCCTTCGGGCATGGTGGAGAGATCTTACGCGGCTACACTCCCCGGCCGTGACGACACCCGCCGCCGCTTCCCCCGTCCTCGCCGTTCTGGACGTCGGGTTTCACCGCCATCCGGACCTCACGGCAAGGCGGGTCCTCGCCTGCGTGGACGCCACCTCTCGCCGCGTCGTCCCGTTCCGGTACGGGGCGAGGGGGACGGAGGCCGAGCACGGCACGCGCACGATGCTCCTCGCGGCCGGGAGCGGCCGGGCGAGCGGACTCGTTTCCCCGGCGCCTCGCGCGAAGGTCGTGCTCGTGAAGGTCGGCGAAGGCGGGCGTGTCCCGCGCGCGGCGATCGTGCGCGCGTACCGCTGGCTCGCGACCCACGGGCCGGCCCTCGGCGTCCGTGTCGCGCTCTGTCCGTTCGGAGACGACGCCGAGGTCCGCGGGGAGAGGAGCGAGGTGACGGGCCTGGTCGCCGAGCTCGCCGCGCACGGCATCCTCGTCGTCGCGGCGGCGGGCTGGGACCGCGCGAACGAGGTGGTCTCCCCGGCGCGCGCGAGGGACGCGATCGCCGTCGGCGGCTGGGACGTCGCGGAGAGCCGTCCCGCGCGGGGACCCCGCGTCGGCGATGTCGGGGGCGTCCTGAAGCCGGACCTCCTCGCCCCGTCGGTCCCGCTGGAGGTGCCGTGTCTCCGCGGCAGCCGGATGCACGAACGGGCAGGCGGGACGTCCTTCGCGGCCTCCCTCGTGGCCGGGGCCGCCCTCAGGATCCTCGAGAAGGAGCCGGGGCTCGCGAAGGACGGCGTCCTCGCCCGGCTCACGAGCCTCGCGCGCCCCGTCCCGGGCCAGCCCCCGCTCCTCCCTCTCCGGGCGCTCCGGCGCGGCTGACCCCCCCGGATTTCAGGAATTTCGAGGTTCCTGCGTCTGGACTCAGATGCAACTGCACCATTCCAATCGCGCGCCGGGGAGGGCATCGTCTCTCCACCATGAGCGGAAACACCGACGAACGCCGCGTTTTCGACGAGTTCCTGAAGCGCAAGGGCCTGAAGGTCACGCGCGAGAGAACGGCCGTCTTCGATGAGATCTTCTCGACGCACCGGCATTTCGATGCCGACGACCTCGTGAGCCGCATGCGCGAGCGCGGCACGAAGATCAGCCGGGCGACGATCTACCGCACGCTCGAGCTGCTCTACGGCTGCGGCCTCGTGGGGCGCGTCCGCCTGAACGAGGAGAAGTACCGCTACGAGCGGCTCCGCAAGGGCGAGCACCACGACCACCTCGTCTGCACGAACTGCGGCAAGGTCGTCGAATTCATCGACGGCGCCATCGAGAAGCGCCAGGACGCGGTCTGCAAGGAGCACGACTTCGTCGCGACCTCGCACTCGCACCAGATCTGGGGGCTCTGCGGGGCCTGCCGGAAGGTCGCGCTGAAGGCTCCGGGCCGGGCCACCGTCACCGCCGCTTAAGATCCGGGGCGTGCCCGTCGCCGTCGTCTGGCTGCGGCGGAACCTCCGCCTCGACGACAACCGTGTCCTCGACGCGGCCCTCAGGGCCGCGGACGCGGTCGTCTTGGTCTTCGTCCTCGACGGCCACTACCTGACCGAGGACTTCTCTCCGCCGCGCCTCGCGTTCCTCGCGGAGTCCCTCGCGGAGCTCGAATCGGCTCTCGCCGCGAAGGGCGGCCGGCTCGTCGTGCGCAACGGCCCGGCGGGCGCTGCCCTGGCGGCGCTCTGCCGCGAGACGGGCGCGGATGCGGTTTTCACGCACGCGGACCACGAGCCCCACGGCGCCGCGCTCCTCGGCGAGGCGCGGCGCGCGCTCGCGGCGCAGGGGACGTCCCTCCATGCCGTCGAGGATCTGCTCCTCCTCCCGCCGGGAGAGATCGCGACGCGAGAAGGCCGGCCGTTCACCGTTTACACGCCCTTCTCGCGCCGCTGGCTCGAGGCCGACAAACCGGCCCCCGCTCCGGAGCCCGCACGCGTCCCCTCGCCCCCCGCCGTGCTCTCCCCTGGGTTTCCGTCGGTTCCGCTCGGGAAGGTGCGCGGATTCCGCGAGACGGGCGCGCCGCGCAACCCGCGGGGCGGAGCGGCCGCCGCTCGGCACGCGTGGGACGCGTTCCGCGCCTCCGCGCTCGAGCGCTACTCGGGAGACCGCGACCGGCCGGACCTCCCCGGGACGTCTCGCCTGTCGCCGCACCTGCGATTCGGGACGATCGGCGTGCGCCGCGTTCTCGCGGAAGCGCGCGCGGCCTGGCGGGACGCCGCTCCCCCCGGGAAAAGGGGGATCGAAGCGTTCGTGAAGGAGCTCTGCTGGCGCGAGTTCTACGCGGGAATTCTCCACGCGTTTCCGCGTGTCCTGACCGAGAACTTCCGCAGGGACTTCGACGCGTTTCCGTGGGTCTCCGGCGACGAGGCCGAACGGCGATTCTCGGCATGGGCCGCGGGCCGCACGGGGGTCCCGATCGTGGACGCCGGGATGCGCCAGCTCCTCGCCGAGGGCTGGATGCACAACCGCGTGCGGATGATCGTCGCGTCGTTTCTGACGAAAGACCTCCTCCTGGACTGGCGGAGGGGAGAGGCGTTCTTCCGCCGGCACCTCGCGGACGGCGACCCGGCCTCGAACAACGGCGGCTGGCAGTGGGCCGCGGGATCGGGCACCGACGCGCAGCCGTTCTTCCGGATCTTCAATCCCGTCCTGCAGGGGCGGACGTTCGACCCGGACGGGGCGTACGTGAAGCGCTGGGTGCCGGAGCTCGCGGGCGTCGCGGCGCGCGCGGCGGACCTCCACGCGCCGTGGACGCTCTCGCCGCCGCCGCGGGACTACCCCGCTCCGGTCGTGGACCACGCGGAGGCGCGCAAGGCGGCCCTCGCCGCGTTTGAGTCCATGAAGAAGGGGTGAGGGCGGCCTACGGCGCCGGCGGCGCCCCGGTCTCGAGGTGCCGGATCTGCGTGTCGAGCGGGAGGCCGTAGAGCGCGGCGTAAGCCCCTTGAAAATACAGGACGCGCTTGACGTAAACGCGCGTTTCGGCGATCGGGATCGACTCGAGAAACTCGTCGGACGGCAGCGTGCCCGCCGTTTTCTTCCACGAGCGCACGCGTCCCGGCCCCGCGTTGTACGCCGCGACGGCGGACGCCGTGTCGCCGTGGAACTCGTCGAGGAGGTCCCGCAGGTAGGACGCGCCGAGCCGGACGTTCTCGCCGGGGTCCCTGAGGTCTGGCCGCCCCTTGCCGCCGTTCTCGCGGCGGAAGAGGGTGCGGCCCGTCGCGGGCATCACCTGCATGAGGCCGAGCGCGCCCGCCTTCGAGCGGATGTCGGCCGTGAAGACGCTTTCCTGCCGGATGACGCCGAAGAGAAGCGACACGGGGACGCCTGCCCGCAGCGCCTCGGCCTCGACGAGGGCCGCGTGGGCGAACGGGTAGAAGGCGCGCCGCGCGTCGGCGGGCACGGCGCCTTCCTCGGGTGTGCCGAGCTCGGGATAGCGGCGCTTCAGAAGTGAGGCCGCGCGGCGGTAGTCGCCTGTGCCGGCGGCGACGCGCGCGGCGAACACGGGATCGAGCGTCGATTCGAGCTCGGCCGCATCGCCGGCGAGGTCCGGGAAACCGCAGAGCATGAACTCGCGCGACGGGGCGAGCGGAGTCTCGCTCTCGGCCGGCGCGTCGCCGGCCGCGGCGGGCGCGGGCGGGGCGACGGACATGCCGAGAGCCGCGGCGGCCCAGCGCGCGTAGAGGTCGGGCGCGGCGCCGGGAACGAGGTTCGCATAGAGGGCGCGCGCGCCGGGCCCGTCGCCGACGCGCTCTTTAGATCGCGCGGCCCAGTACGTCGCGCGCCGCCGGACGTTCACGTCGCGCCAGAGCGCGGCCTGCTCCTCGAACGCGCGCCCCGCCTCCGAAAAGCGGCCGGCGGTGTAGAGGTCGAACGCGGCGCGGAACGACTCGGCGGCGCCCGCGTCGTTTCCCGGGTCGATCTCGAGGAGACGCGGGAGAAGGCTCTTCACCTCTTCGGCGCGGTCCGCGCGAAGGGCGAGCCGGACACCGCTCTCGAGGACGCGCCGGCGGTCCTCGTCGGCAAGCGCCCGCGCGAGAAGGGCCGGGAGGTCGGCGAGGCGCGCGTCGGCGCGCGCGCGCTGCGCGGGCGAGAGCGCCGGCGGGGCCTTCGCCGGTGCCGGTTTCTTGCCCCGCCGCCGGCGCGCGCGGCGGGCCGGAGCCGGTGCGAGGGCGCGCGCTTCGGCGAGCCACGTGAGCGCGGCGCGGTGCGCCACCTCCGGATCGGTGATCCCGTCGGGCGGCGGAAGCGCGAGGAGCCGCTGCGCGTCCCTCGGGCTGCCGGCCGAAAGCCAGGCCTCCGCGGCAACGGTTCGGACGCCGGCGGGAGGCGCGACGCCGAGCGACTTGAGAAGCGCAGCGGCCTGCTTCGGATCGCGCGCGGCGACCGCCCGCGCCCGGGCCGCGCGGGCCGCGGCGGGCGCGGTTTTCGCGGCCGCGTCGAGCTCCGCGCGGTCGACGTCGTCGAAGAGGTCGGACGCGCGCTCGGGCGCGTCCGGCCAGTTTCCGACGAGTGCGGCGAGCGTCCGCCTCCCGGCCTCGCGCGACTCCGCCGCCCGCGCGAGGGAGAGAGCGCGCGCGATCGAGGCGCGGGCGAGGCGGGGATCGGGCTCGGGGCGCGCGAGAAGCGCCTCGCGCACCGCACGCCTTTCGGCCGCCGTCGAGGCGAGGCGCGCGGCCTCGCCGAGAGCTTCGCGGGCGAGCACCTCGCTCACCGAGGACGCATACGCGAGGAGCGCGGGGACGGACGTCTTCTTCGCGGCGAGACCGGCGGAAAGCCCGATCCACGGCGCGAGGCCGGGCAGACCCAGCGGCGCGCCGTCGAGCCCGGCGACGAGCGCCGGGGCCGTGCCGTCACCGCGCGCAAGAGCAGCCGCGGCGGACGCGAAACCCCGCCGCAGGGCGGGCAGGCGCGGGGCGTCCGGCGCGGGAGCGTCCGGCGGCGGGCCGGGCGCGGCGAGGGCCGCGAGGAGCGCGGCGGCGGCGAGTCTCAGGGAAGCCCGCTCAGCCCATCGATCCGAGCGACTCGGCGCGCCCGTCCGCGAGGATCCGGACGAGCTCGTCCCGGAAGAAGTCGTTCTCGCGGCGGATGTGCTCCGGCGTGCGTTCGTCGTAGACCTGCCGGCTCCGCTCGATGTCGTCCTTCAGGCGCTCGTAGAGGTCGCCCGCGGCGCGGCCTTCGTCGACCTTCTTCTCGTTGTAGAGCTTGATCTCGGAGATCAGGAGGCGGGCGAGGCGGCGCGCGTCGTCGAGCGAGCGCTGCGGGCCGTCGGCCACGCCCGCGCGGCCGCGCGGGACGAAACCGGAGATCGGACGGACGGCGGCGTCCTTCGGCGGGAGCACCGCCGAGACGCCCGTGCGCGGCGCCGGCTTCTGCGCCGTGACGTCCTCGGCGCCGGGCGCCGAGCTGCGCAGAGCCGCGCTGGAGGCGCGGAGCGCCTCGAAGGCGCCCGTGAAGTCGCCCGTCGACGCGCCCGAAAGAGGCGACGGAATGCCGGATTTCGAGCGCACGGCGGCGGGCGGCGGCGTGATCGACGGGTACGAAGGCGATGCCGCGGGCGCCTGCATCGGCGGGGGCGGCGGCGCCCCGATGGCGGGGATCGCGCTCGTGAGGCCGGGGTCCGAGAACATGTGGCGCGGCGCCGGAATCGCGCGCTTGCCCGACTCTTCGATCGCGCGCAGGGCCTCACGCGCGTCGGTGGGTCGCGGATGCGGCGGCGCGGGAGCGGAAAGAGGCGGGGGCGGAGGCACGGGCATGGCGACGGTCGCGCCGGGCGGCACCGGCGGCGCGGCGACGGTCGCAGCGGGCGGCGCCATCGAGAGCGAATCGAGGTCCGGCGGCGCGGGCGCAGGCGCGGCGATCGTGGCGCCGGGCTGGATGCGCTCGAAGCGGGCGATCTGCTCTCCGGTGGGGGTGAGCGTCGGGGACGGGATCTTCTTGCGCGCGGCGAGCAGGTCGACGGCGAGTCCCGTCACGAACGTGAGGACCTCGATCGCGGCCTCGTTCAGGCGGCCGTCGTCGCCCGGCAGCTCGTCCGCGCAGACGAGCCCGGCCAGGCGGTCGCGGATGACCATCGGAACGAGGAGCGTCCGGGCGGGGGCGGGGCCCGAGAGCGCGCGGCGGAGCGGCGAGCCTTCGTCGGGCGGCTCGGCGAGCATCGAGCGCTGGCCTTTCAGAACGCCGGCGACGAACGGGTCATCCTCGGTCGAGAGATCCACGGAACGGACCGCCTCGTCGCGGCCGCCCGTCGCGTCGTACCCGACGGCCTTCCAGCCCGTGAGACGCTCGTTGCGCAGGACGAGGAGCGCCACACGCGAGGCGTGCGCCTGCGTCTGCGCGAGGAAGCGCGAGAGAACGTCGACCTGGGTGCGCGCGGATTCGACGGCCGCGAACGAGCCGCGGACGACCGTCCAGTCCGCCTGCGCGGGCGCCGTCGGCGCGGCAGGAGCCGGGACCCGGGGCGCGGAAGACGAAGCGGGCGCGGCGTCCTCGAGCATGAGGGCGACGAGGTCCTCGGGAAACAGCGGCTTGGCCTGCGCGGGGATCTTCTCGGACAGGGCGGCGAGGAGCGCCTCGATGTCCCGGCGTGCGTCGACGAGGCCCGATTTCCACGTCGCGAGGTGGTCCTCGAGGTGCGTGGACAGCGATTCGATCAACCGGCGTGTCGCAGCGGGATCCACCGACATACTTCTCCTGACGGCGCCATTCCCGGGCCCATGCGGCGTCGTATCCCGCCATTATATTCAAGCGGAACGACTTGGGCCGGTCCTCATCGCCCGGATTGACGGACGGCGCCCCGGCGCTTAGCATGTGGGGTTTGCCCGCGTCCGGAGCTCGTGTCCGGACCAGTCGGGGCGCGGAAGGAGGGATTCCAGAAGTGCCGCTGATCCACGTCAAAGAGGACGAGTCGTTCGAGAACGCCCTGCGCCGGTTCAAGCGCAAGTGCGAGAAGTCCGGCATCCTCTCCGAGCTCAAGAAGCGTCAGCACTACGAGAAGCCCTCGGCCAAGCGGAAACGCAAGGCCATCGCCGCCCGCAAGAAGATGCTCCGCAAACTCGCCGAAGAGCGCCGCACCGGGATGTAAATTCCCGGTCCGTGTCCTCCTCCCAGGCTCACTCCGAACTCGACTGGCCCGGCGTGCTTCGGCTCGCCGGGCGCTTTTGTTCTTCGGAGCGCGGCCGGTCCCGCCTTCTCGGCACGGCGCCGTCCGCCGACGCGTTCGAGGTCGCCCGGCGTCTCGGCGTCACGCGCGACCTGCAGCGCCGCCGCGCCGTGCGTCCCGCGATCGCGCTCGCGGGAGTGGACGAGGGCGCGCCGCTCGTCGCGCGCCTCGGGCCCGCGAACCGCGCGCTCAGCCCCGAGGACCTTCTCGACCTCTTCCTCCTCGTCGAGCGCGCCGAGGGCGCGCGCGTCGCGGTCCCCGTCGAGGACGCCGAGCTTCCCGACCTGACGGAGCTCCTGCGCCCTCTTGCGTCCTTCGAGGACCTCCTCGCCGAGCGCGAGCCGACGTTCGAATCCGACGGGCGCATCAAGGACACGGCCTCCGCGCGTCTCTACGCGCTGCGTGCCGCGATCCACCGCCTCCGCCGCGAGGTCGTGCGGAAGCTCGACGAGCTCGCGCGCCTCCAGGGCGACGCGCTCTCCGGCGGCTACGTGACGGAGAAGGGCGGGCGCTACTGCCTGCCCGTGCGGTCGGACCGGCGCGAGGCCGTGCAGGGTCTCGTGCACGAGAAGTCGGGCTCGGGCCAGACGTTCTTCGTCGAGCCGCTCGCCGTCGTCGAGGACAACAACGCGCTCGCCGAGGCGCTCGAGGAAGAGCGCGAGGAGGTGCACCGGATCCTCGTCGCGCTGACGGCGCGGTTCTCGCAGCGGAGGCCCGAGCTCCTCGTCGCCGTCGAGGTCCTCGCGGAGCTCGACGCCGCGCAGGCGCGGGCCGAGTTTTCGTCCGCGACGGGCGGCGTCTTCCCGGAGTTCGGCGACCGTCTCGTCCTCAAGGCCGCGCGCCACCCGCTCCTCGACAAGCGCCTCGCCCAGCTGCGCGCCGAAGTCTTCGGCGAGGACGAGGCGCGGCACTCCGACGCGGTGCCGCTCGACCTCGACCTGCCCGAGGGCGTGCGGACGCTGCTCCTCTCGGGACCGAACGCGGGCGGCAAGAGCGTCGCGATGAAGACGGCCGGGCTCTTCTCGCTCCTCGCCCAGTCGGGCTTCGCGATCCCGGCCGCCGCGGGCTCGACTCTTCCGGTTTTCGACGCCGTCCTCGTCGTCGCCGGCGACGCGCAGGATCTCCTCGGCGACCTCTCGTCCTTCGCGGCCGCGATGACGCGCACGGCGCGGGTCCTCGCCTCGGCAACGCCGCGGAGCCTCGTCCTCCTCGACGAGCTCGGGAGCGGCACGGACCCCGACGAGGGAGCGGCGCTCGCGATCGCCGTCCTCCAGGAAGACCTTGCGCGCGCGGGCTTCACGATCGCCACGACGCACCTCTCCGCGGTCAAGGAGTGGGCGCAGGACCGGCCCGGCGTTCTCTCGGCCGCGATGGAGTTCGACGAAAAGGCGGGCCGGCCGACGTTCCACGTGAGGCCGGGCGCGTCGGGGCGGTCGCGCGCCCTCGCGGTCGCCGAGCGCGCGGGCCTTCCCGCCCGCGTCCTCTCGGCGGCGAAGGCGAGACTCGGCGACAAGTGGATGGCCGCCGACGCCGCGCTCCAGCGCCTCGAGTCCGAGACGCGCCGCGCGCGCGAGGAAGCCGACGCCGCGCGGACGGCGGGCCTGAAGGCCCAGGCGCGCCTTGCGGATCTCGAGAAAGAGCGCGCCGCGCTCGCCCTCGAGCGCGCGAAGGTCAAGGAGAAGGCGAAGGAGCAGATCGAGAAGGCGCTCCTTGCGCTCCGCGAGAAGACGCGCCAGGAGCTCGAGCGGATGCGCGAGGACCTCAAGGCGGGCCGCAGCGTCTCGCGGGGCGCGCTCATGACGGTCACGCAGAGCGCGCGCGAGGCGGCGCTCGGCCTCTTCGGCGAAGAGGAGCCCGAGACGCCGTCCGGGCCCGTGGCCCCGGGCATGGAGGTGAAGGTCGCGCCGTTCGGAACCGTCGGGAGGCTCCTGACGCTCGGGCCGCGCGGCGAGGCCGAGGTCGAGATCAAGGGCAAGCGGATGCGCGTGGACGTGAGGTCGCTCTCGCCCGCCGCGAGCGCCGCCGTCAGGCCGAAGAGCGCTCCCGCGCCGGCCGCCCGCCCGTCCGACCTCTCGCCGGCCTCCCCCGCCGTCGTCGCGACCGCCGAGCTCGTCCTCGTCGGCCAGCGCGTGGACGCCGCGCTTCCGCTCGTCGAGCGCGCGATCAACGACGCGCTCCTCTCGGGCAAGGGAGCGCTGCGCCTCGTCCACGGGCACGGAACGGGCCGCCTCGCGGCCGCCGTGCGCGAGTTCCTGACGACGCACCCGGGCGTCGCATCCTTCCGATACGCGGACGCGGCCGAAGGCGGCCCTGCCGTCACGATCGCGAGGCTCGATGTCTGACCAGCAGTACGACATCAACGACGACGTCAAGCGCGAGGTCCTGAACGCGACGGACCTCGTCGCGTTGATCGGCGCCTCGACCTCGCTCAAGAAGATGGGGAAGTCGTGGAAGGGCCTGTGTCCTTTCCACGGCGAGAAGTCGGCGTCCTTCTACGTCCACCCGGACAAGGGCTTCTATTACTGCTTCGGCTGCGGAGCGAAGGGCGACGCGATCACGTTCGTGCGCGAGACCGAGCGCATGGACTTCCCGGAGGCCGTCGCCTACCTCGCGCGGCTCGCGGGCGTGACGCTCCCCGTGCGCCGCAGCGGGACCCGGGCCGACCGCGGGCGCGACTCGCGCGCCTCCGAGGCGCTCGCGGCGGCGGCCGCGTTCTTCCGCGCGGGCCTCGGGTCGCACCCCGCCGCGCGCGCGCTTCTCGAAAAGCGCGGCCTCACGCCCGAGGAGGGCGCGGCGTTCGGGTTCGGCGCGGCGGCGGACTCGTGGGACGCGCTCAAGGGCGCCCTCGGCGCCCGCTTCACGGAAGAGGCGCTCGTGGACGCCGGCCTCCTCCAGAAGAACCCCGAGACGGGCCGCGTCTACGACCGCTTCCGCAACCGCCTCACGGTCGAGATCCGCGACCCGCGCGGGGAAGTTCTCGGCTTCGGCGCCCGCGCCTTCGGAGACGAACAGCCCAAGTACCTGAACTCGCCCGAGACGGCGCGTTTCTCGAAAGGCAAGCTCCTCTACGGCCTCGATCGCGCGCGCGACGCGATCCGCAAGGAAGACGCCGTCCTCCTCGTCGAGGGCTACTTCGACCGCATCGCGTGCGAGCGCGCCGGCCTCGCGTGGGCGGTCGCCTCGATGGGCACCGCGCTCACGCCCGCGCAGGCCGACCTCCTCTCCCGCCACGCGGCGACCGTGGTCGTGGCGTACGACGGCGATCCCCCCGGCGTCGCCGCGGCGTACAAGGCCTTCCCGCTTCTCCTCGCCCGCGGCGCGAACGTGAAGCTCCTCGCGCTGCCGGACGGGCACGACCCCGACTCGTTCCTGGCTGCGCACGGCGCCGACGCGCTCCGGTCGGAGGTTGCAGCGGCGCGGCCGCTCCTGGACGCGCTCCTCGCCGGAGTCCCCCCTGCCGGAAGCGACCCCGTCGAGCGGGCGGCGAAGCTGCGCGAGGCGGTCGAGATCCTCTCGGCGGCTCCGGATCCCGTCCTCCGAAACGAGTTCCTGACGGGTCTCGCCCGGGGAGCGGGCGTCCCCCTCGCGGTCCTCTCGAAGGGAGGGCCGGCGGCCGAGGGGAAGAAAGCCGCCCCCCCGGCGGTTAGGAAGGACCCGGTGGCGCCACCTCAGGACCTGCCGGAACAGGAGGCCAGGGTACTTTCCGCCATCCTCTCCGACTGGCCTGATAGCGCACCCCTCGTGGGGCGGATTCCGGCCGAGCTTTTCGCACATCCGACTGCCCGGGAAGTCTTTATTGCCGTGAAAGAGTTTGCGTCTCAGCCGGGAACCCTTGATTTTTCGTCACTTACGACCCATCTTGGGGCGGATGCAGGGCCCGTGGCCGCCCAGCTCCTCCTCCGGGAGAGCAATCCGAGGGCGGAAAGTGGAATCGCGGCGGGCTCGGAGGGGCTCAGCCGCATCCATATCCCGTTGATGCAGTTGAAGATACGTCTGCTGGAGGAGACGGCACGCAATCTCCAGCCCGAGATCCAGAACGCTTCCTCCGCCGGAGACCAGAAGGCGGGCGAAGCCGCGACGAGACGGAAACAGGAACTGGCCGAGGAAATCCGCCGCCTCAAGGCGGAACTCAAAGCCGAGACGCAGAGACGAATCTGAGCACGGCGCCCGGGGAACCGGGCGCTTAGGGAAGTGAGACACCGGTGACCGTAGAAGAAAAACACCCCGAAGTCCGGACGCTGATCAACCTCGGCAAGGAGCGCGGGTATCTCCTGTACGACGAGATCTACCAGGCGCTGCCCGAGGAGCTCGCGAACGCTCCCGAGGAGCTCGACGAGATCTACATCCGCTTCGGCGACTTCGGCATCGAGGTCGTCGACGTCCCCGAGAAGGCGACGAAAAAGGCGGCGGCGCCCGGCACCGAGACGACGGTCCCCGATCCGGCCACGGTCGAGAAGACGAACGACCCCGTCCGCATGTACCTGCGCGAGATGGGCACGGTGAAGCTCCTGGACCGGGAAGGCGAGGTCTCGATCGCGCGGCGCATCGAGAACGGCGAGGCGAAGATCTACCGCGCGCTTTCCACGAACCGCGTCGTGCTCGAGGAGATCCTCCGGATCGTCGAGCAGGCCAAGAAAGACAAGAACGTCGCGCGCGGATTCCTCGAGTTCGCGGCGGCGGCCCTCGAGGATGCCGACGAGATCGACCCGCGCACGGCGCACCGGATCGAGGGGATCCTCGGACACTTCAAGAAGATCGCGAAGATCGACGGCGAGCTGCGCAAGCTGGCCGACAAGAAGAAGCCCGCGCCGAAGCCGAAGAAGCTCACGGTCAAGGCGTTCGCGCAGTCCCGGGCGCAGCACAAGGCGGGAGGCAAACCGGTCCCGCCGACGAAGCCCGTCCCCGTCGTCGACCCGGCGATCGACCGCCGCATCTCCGAGATCGCGCGCCTGATCCACGCGATCGACTTCACGCCCGCGACGCTCCTCCGGATGGTGAACATCCTCCGGGACATCGACCGGCAGTTCGCGATGCCCGAGGCCACGATCCGGCAGGATCTCGCGAACATCAAGAAGGAGAAGAACGAGGTCCGCCGCGACTTCTACAAGCGCCGCGTCTCCAAGTACCGCCAGATGCTCAAGGACCTCGAGGAGAAGTACGGCGTCTCGCACGACGAGATCAAGAAGACGATGCGGCAGATCCGCGAGGGCGAGGACGAGGCCGACCAGGCCAAGCAGGAGCTCATCGTCGCGAACCTGCGCCTCGTCGTCTCGATCGCGAAGAAGTACACGAACCGCGGCCTCCAGTTCCTCGACCTCATCCAGGAAGGGAACATCGGCCTCATGAAGGCCGTCGAGAAGTTCGAGTACCGCCGGGGCTACAAGTTCTCGACGTACGCGACGTGGTGGATCCGCCAGGCGATTACGCGCGCGATCGCGGACCAGGCGCGCACGATCCGGATCCCGGTCCACATGATCGAGACGATCAACAAGCTCACGCGCACGCAGCGCTCCCTCGTCCAGGAGTTCGGCCGCGAGCCGACCGCCGAGGAGATCGCCAAGCGCATGGACATGCCGGCCTCGAAGGTCCGCAAGATCATGAAGATCGCGCAGGAGCCGATCTCGCTCGAGACGCCCATCGGCGAGGAGGAGGATTCGCACCTCGGCGACTTCATCGAGGACCGCCAGGTCATCTCGCCGATCGACGCCGTGATCGTCGCGAACCTCAAGGAGCAGACGCGCCGGACGCTCAAGACGCTCACGCCGCGCGAGGAGCAGGTGCTCCGCATGCGGTTCGGCGTCGGCGACGGCTCCGAGCACACGCTCGAGGAAGTCGGCAAGAGCTTCAACGTCACGCGCGAACGCATCCGGCAGATCGAGAGCAAGGCGCTCCGGAAGCTCCGGCACCCGTCCCGGGCCAAGAAGCTCCGGCCGTTCGTGGACGTCGGGCAGTAACGCCCGTCGTTCCGCGCCGTGTTATCCTTCGAATTCGGCCGTCGGGGTCCGTAGCTCAGCGGTCAGAGCCACCGGCTCATAACCGGCGGGTCCCTGGTTCGAATCCAGGCGGACCCACCAGGTCGGCGGCAGAGGGAGATCGACAATCCGGGCGCGACGAATTCATTCCGATCCCGCGGGCGCTTCCGAGCGCCGGGGGTTCGTCCAGGCGGGCGCCGTCGAGCGCCCGTTTTTCGTTTTCAGGGGCCTTTTCTTCGTGACATCACCACGAGAGATGGGAGCGAGACGTTGAGCACGGGCACCACGGGGGCGTTGGACAGGCTGTTTCTTCTCCAGGAAGTTCTCATCGAGGTCCACCAGAAAATCGAGAAACGGGCGAAGACGCCCGAGCACCTCGCGCACGTCGAGGCCGCGTATCGGGAGGCGCGCGCGCAGCGCGAGGAGAACGAAAAGACGCTGGCCCGGGCCGGGGAGCGCAGGAAAGCTCTCGAAGGCGAGATCCTGGACCTGAACGAGAAGCTCAAGAAATACCAGACTCAGCTCCAGTCCGTGAAGACGAACCGCGAGTACGGCGCCCTCCTGAACGAGCTCGACGTCGTGAAGCGCGACGTGAGGACACGCGAAGACGAGATCCTCGCGCTCGAGGAGACCTCGGCGGCCGCCGCCGCGGAGCTCGAGCGCCGCAACGAGGCCTTCCCCGCCGAGGAAGCGGGCTACGAAGAGCAGATGAAGGAGTGGCGCGCCGAGCAGGCGCTCCTCACCGACGAGATCGCGAAGGCCGAGGCGCAGGCGAAGGCGCTCCGCGAGGAGCTCGACCACCGGCTCCTCTCGACGTTCGACCGGCTCTCCCGAGTCCGCGCGGGGATCGCGGTCGCGAAGGTCGACATGGTGGGCACGCAGACCGCGGCCTGCTCGGCCTGCCACGTGCGGCTCCGGCCGCAGCTCCTCTCGGACCTGCGCCTCGGGCGCGAGACCGTGACCTGCGAGAGCTGCAAGCGCATCCTCTACTGGGCGGGCGCATGACGGCCGCGGGGCGACGCGCGGGCGGCGCCGCTCCCGCTCCCGCCGCCGCTCCCCTCGTCCTCTACTTCGACGGGGCCTCGAGAGGGAACCCCGGGCCGTCCGCGTACGGCGTGTGGTCGCCCTCGGGCCTCGAGGCGTCCGCGGCCCTCGGAACGACGACGAACAACGTCGCCGAGTGGCGCGGCTTCCTCGCCGCGCTGGACCTCGCGATGGCGTCGGGCGCCGAGGACGTCGAGATCCGCGCGGACAGCCAGCTCGTGCTCCGCCAGTTCTCCGGTGAGTACCGGATGAAGGCGCCGCACCTCGCGGCATACCTGACGGAGGCGCGGGCCAAGGCGCGAAAACTGCGCCGGCTGCGCGTTCTTCACGTGCCGCGCGCGGAGAACCACGAGGCGGACGCCCTCGCGAACCGCGCCCTCGACGCCGAGGCGCGGCGCGCCCGGGGGCACCGGACGCTCGCGTGACCCGGGCGGCGGAGATCGCGCAGCGCGTGGCGGACGTCCGCGGCCGGATCGCCCAGGCCGAGCGCCGCGCCGGACGCGCGCCCGGCTCGGTCACCCTCGTCGCCGTCGGGAAGACGTACCCGCTCGACGACCTCCTCGCCGCCCAGGCCGCGGGCGTCGCGGCCTTCGGTGAGAACCGGGTCCAGGAAGCGGAGACGAAGTTTCCGTTCCTCGCGCCCGGCTCCGCGGCGCACCTGATCGGTCCGATCCAGTCGAACAAGGCGAACCGCGCCGCGAAAGTCGCGTCCGTCGTCCAGACGCTCGACTCCGA
Organism: Thermoanaerobaculia bacterium; assembly: GCA_035542215.1. Classification (GTDB taxonomy): domain Bacteria; phylum Acidobacteriota; class Thermoanaerobaculia; order UBA5066; family UBA5066; genus Fen-183. The sequence goes on from DATKLW010000033.1 coordinate 54,580, forward strand.
GGACCTCGCGCGCCGGATCGACCGTGCCGCCGCGGCGCTCGGGAAACGGCTCGGCGCTTTCGTGCAGGTGCGCCTCGGCGGCGAGGCGACGAAGTCGGGCGTCGAGCCCGGCGAGGCGGCCGGCCTCGTGGACGCCGTGCGGAGCCTCCCGAACCTCGACCTCGCCGGCCTCATGGCGATCCCGCCGCCCGGCGACACGCGCCCGCACTTCGCCGCGCTTCGGACGCTCGCGGAGTCGCTCGGCCTTTCCGGCCTCTCGATGGGGATGAGCGACGACTTCGAGGTCGCGATCGAGGAAGGGGCGACGCACGTTCGGGTAGGCAGCGCGATTTTCGGAGAGAGAAGAAAAGTCTTCGTCTAATCTCTCTCTCGTGAGTTCGCGTTACCAGATGCGCTTCGCGACGCCCCCGGGCTGGCGCCGGATTCCGCCCGTCACGCGCGCGCTCCTCGTCCTCGTCGTCGCCGGCTACCTCCTGACGCTCGCGGCTCCCGCCGCCGCGTTCTGGCTCGTCCTCTCGCCGGGCGACGTCCTCGCGGGACAGGTCTGGAGGCTCCTGACGTACGCCGTCGTGAACGGGTCCATCGGGGCCGTCCTCGTCGATCTCCTCCTGCTGTGGCAGCTGGGCAGCGAGATGGAGCCGCGGTGGGGATCGCGGCGGTTCGGGGCTTTCCTCGGGGTATCCACGCTTCTCGCGGGAGCGCTCGGGCTCCTCGTCGGGGGAGGAGCCGGCCTCGCGCCGACGGTTCTCGCGCTGATCTTCGCGTGGATGCTCGAGGGGCCTTCGCAGAGTCTCCTCTTCTTCGGAGTCTTCCCGATGACGAGGCTCGCCTTTGCCGCGCTCGCCTTCGTGCTCGTGGTCTTTTCCGAGCTCGAGGCGACGCGGTCTCCCCTTCGCCTTCTCTTCGTCCTCGGCGGGCTGCCGGTCGCGTGGCTCTTCGTGCGCGGTCCGCGCGGCGGTCCGCGCTTCCCGCGGATGCGGAATCCCTTCCGCCGACGGCGCTTCACCGTCGTCGGACCCGGGCGCGACTACCGGGTGCATTAGGTTGACTACAAAGGCTTTATAATCCGGAAATGCGCCCCACCATCAGCTCTCTCGAGATCCGCAAGAGACAGTTTCCGAAGCGCTTCCGCGGCGTCGACCCGGCCGAGGTCTCGCAGTTCCTCGAGGCTCTCGCGGAGGACTTCGAGGAGATGTCCCGCGAGATCGACGAGCTCGAGCGCGAGAACGCCCGGCTCAGGGACGAGAACGGCCGCCATCGCGAGACCGAGGTCACGCTCAAGGAGACGCTCCTCCTCGCCCAGCGCTCGGCCGACAGCCTCCGCGAGACGAGCGAGAAGGACGCCGGCCGCATCGTCGGCGAGGCTGAGACGAAGGCCGACAAGATGGTCCAGCAGGCGCTCGACCGGATGGCGGAGACCGAGAAGAAGATCCGCGAGCTCCGCATGGAGCGCCGCAACTTCCACATCAAGTTCCAGGGGATGCTCGACCTCTTCCAGCAGGTCCTGAAGTTCGACAAGGAAGAGGACGAGATGGAGGCCTCGATCTCCGTCCACCGCCCGAAGCGCAAGGAAAGGGAAGGAGAGGCCGGCTGACGTCCGTCCTGACGGTCCGGCACCTCGCGGAGCTCGCGACGCCGGAAGGGACCGCAGCCCGCGGCGGCGCCGCGCAGGGCGCGATCCGGCGCGTGACGGATGCGGCGCTGCGCTTCGAGGACGGGCGCATCGCGTTCGCCGGCACGGACACCGAGTTCGTCCGCCGTTTCGGCGAATCGCCGGTGCCGGGCGAGACGATCCTCGACGGGCGCGGCAAGACGGCCGTTCCCGGTTTCGTCGACGCGCACACGCATCTCCCGTGGGACGGCTTTCGCGAGGACGAGTTCAACCGGCGCCTCAAGGGCGAGACGTACGCCGGAATCGCGGCATCGGGCGGCGGCATCGTCGCGACGGTCGCCTCGACGCGCGCCGCCCCGGTCGAGACGCTCGCCGCCAACGTCAGGGAGCGGCTCGACCGGATGCTCGCCCACGGGACGACGTTCTGCGAAGCGAAGACGGGCTACGGCCTCGACCTCGCGAACGAGAGGAAGCAGCTCGCCGCGATCCTCGTGGGCGCGAAGGGCCACGCCGTCGGCGTCGCGCCCACGGCGCTGCCCGCGCACGAGCTCCCGCCCGAGAGGCGCGGATCGGACGCGCTCCGGCGCCGTTACGTCGACGAATGCGTGAAGGAGATCCTCCCGGCGCTCGCGGAAGACGGCGCCCGCTTCGCGGACGTCTTCTGCGAAGAGGGCGTCTTCTCCCTCGCCGAGTCGGCCGAGATCCTCGAGACGGGGAAGTCCCTCGGCCTCGTCCCGCGCGTCCACGCCGACGAGCTCACGCCGCTCGGCGGCGCCTCGCTCGCGGCGCGCGTCGGCGCCGCATCGGCCGACCACCTCCTCTATGCGACGGACGATGGCATCTCCGATATGGCGGAGGCCGGCGTCGTCGCGACGCTCCTCCCAGGCACGTCCGTCTTCCTGCGCATGAACCGTTACGCGCCGGCGCGGAAGATGATCGCCGCGGGCGTGCCGGTCGCGCTCGGGACGGACTGCAACCCCGGGTCGTCGTACACGGAGTCGCTGCCCGCTGTTGCGTTCCTCGCGTCCGTCGGAATGGGGCTCACGGTGGAAGAGACGCTCACCGCGATGACGCTGAACGCAGCGGCCTCGCTCGGCGAGGGCGCACGCCGCGGCACGCTCGAGGCCGGAAAGGCCGGCGACGCGGTCCTCCTCGACGGCCCGTCCCTCGAGCACCTCGTCTACCACTGGGGCGTCAACCTCGTGGCGGACGTCGTCGCGGCCGGCCGCCACGTCGTGCGCCGCGGCCTGCTACGCTGAGGGCATGAGCCGCCTCGCCTCCCTTTCCATCGAAGACTTCGCCGCCGCCCTCGCCTCCGACAGTCCCGCCCCCGGCGGCGGCTCGGCCGCGGCCGCCGGCGGGGCGAACGGCGCGGGCCTCCTCGCGATGGTCGTCCGCCTGACGCTCGGCAAGGAGAAGTACAAGGCCGCGTGGGAGGAGCTCGCCCCGCTCGTCGACCGGCTGGACGGCGCGCGCAAGCGCCTCCTCGAGCTGATCGACGAGGACACGAAGGCCTTCGACGGGATCCTCGCCGCCCGGCGGCTTCCGAAGGAGACGGACGCGGACAAGGCCGCGCGCCAGAAAGCGATCGACGCCGCGAACATCCTCGCGACGACGGTGCCGATGCAGACCGCGTTCTTCGCGCACGAGGCGCTGAAGGCGGCGCCGCTCGTCCTCGAGAAGGGCAACCCGAACTGCGCGTCGGACGCGTGGGCCGGCGCGCTCGCGGCGTGGGCGGCCGTCCTCGCCGCGCTCGCGAACGTCAGGATCAACCTGCCCGGCGTTTCGGACGCCGATCTTGCGCGCGGTTTCCGCGAGGACGCGGACCTGATGGAGAAGACGGCCGGCGAAACGCTCGAGAAGGCCCGCACGCTCGCCCGCGCAAGCGGCCTCGCCTCCTGACGGTTCAGCCCGCGCGCCGCTCCTCGAGCCAGTCCGCGAAGCGGTCGCGCGACCATGTGTTCACGACGCGCTCGGCGGGGACGCCCGCGAGGCGCGCGACGGCGAGGCCGTAGTCGAGGAACGACAGGTGCGCCGCGGCGTGCGCGTCGCTCGAGATCGAGAACAGGCAGCCGGCGGCCGCGGCGAGCCGCGCGAGCGTGGGCGGAAGGTCGAGGCGCTCGGGGCAGCCGTTCAGCTCGATCGCGACGCCGAGCCCGGCGGCGCGCTCGAAGACGCGCGGCCAATCGGCGCGCACGCCGCTCCGGAGGTCGTAGAGGCGGCCCTTCGGGTGGCCGAGGACGGCGACGCCCGGCGTTTCGATCGCGCGGACGAGGCGCGCGGTCTGGTCGCGCCCGCTCCGGAGGTCCGTGTGGACGGACGCGACGACGGCGTCGAGCTCGGGGACGGTTTTCGGCGTGACGTCGAGCGAGCCGTCCTCCGCGATGTTCGCCTCGGCCCCCACGAACATCTCGAACATGCCCGCGCGCGTGTTCAGGGCGTCCACCTCGCGCCGCTGAGCCCGGAAGTCGGCGGGGAAGAGACCTCCCGCCACCGCGCAGTCACGCGCGTGGTCCGTCAGCAGGGCGTACGAGTCGCCGCGGGCCTCGAGCGCGCGGTGGAGCGCGCCGAGCGCCATCCGGCCGTCCGAGCGGTCCGTGTGCAGGTGCGCGTCGCCGCGCAGGTCCGCGTGCGAGATCCCGCCCGGCGCCGACAGGATTCGGTCGACGTCGGCGCGCGAGAGGAAGTCCGCTTTCCGGTGCGCGGCGGGGTCGGCGCGGTCCAGCATCGCCGCGAGCGCGTCGCCGACGTTCTCGTCCGAGCCGCAGGCGAGGAAGGACGCGATCGCGTCGGCGGCCCGGGGCGACACGCCCGGCAGCGCGCCGACCGAGATCCGCCGCCCGAAGAGATCCGCGTCCAGCTGCCTGAGAGTCCGCGCCGCGGCGCGGTACTCGGCGGCCCCGCGGCTCAACGGGTCCTCGGCGGCGGCCAGCGCGAGAAGCGCGGACGCGACCCGGCCATTCGTCACCGGAGGCGCCGCGGGAAGGGAAGAGCCGGAGGGAGACGGGAGAGCCGACATCGCGCCTCGCCCCGATTCTACGTGCGCCGCGGATTAGACTCGCCCGCGATGGCGAACCCCGAGAAGCCCACGCTCGCGCTGATCGACGCGTCCAACTATCTCTATCGCGCGTTTTACGCGATCCGCGGCCTCACCGGCCCCGGCGGCAGGCCGACGAACGCGGTCTACGGCTTCCTGAACATGTGGCGGAAGTACGTCGCGGACCGCAAGCCCGCGGCCGTCGCCGTGTGCTTCGACCGGTACGAGAAGACGTTCCGCGAGGAGCTGGACGCCGCGTACAAGGCGCAGCGCCAGGCCATGCCGGACGACCTCGTCCCGCAGATCGAGGACGCCAAGCGCCTCTGCCGCCTCCTCGGCCTCGCCGTCCTCGAGGAGCCGGGCTTCGAGGCCGACGACCTCATCGGCTCGATCGCGGTCGTCGCGAAGGAGGCCGGCTTCCGCGCCGAGATCTGCTCGGCGGACAAGGATCTCTTCCAGCTCGTGGCGGACCCGGACGTCGCGGTCTTCCACCCGGTCAAGGACCTCCTCCTCGACGAGGCGGGCGTCCTCGACTTCTTCGGCGTCAAGCCGTCGCAGGTCATCGACGTCCTCGCCCTCATGGGCGACTCGTCCGACAACATCCCGGGCGTCAAGGGCATCGGCGAGAAGACGGCCAAGGAGCTCGTCGGGACGTTCGGCTCTCTCGACGCCGTGTACGAGCGGCTGAACGAAGTCAAAGGGAAGAAGAGAGATCTCCTGGAAGGTGGAAGAGAGGACGCCCTGCGCTCGCGGGTTCTCGCGACCGTGCGCTGCGACCGCCCGCTCCCGGCCCCGAAGGACCGTCTCCTCGAGCATTTCCGAATCCGTCCGGTCGAAGGTCAGGCCGTGAAGGAGCTCGCGGCGTTCTACGACGAGATGGGGTTCGGGAAGTTCAAGAAGGAGCTCGTCGAATCAGCCGGACCGGCGAAGGGCCCTGCGGGAAAGGCGATGGCGTCTCCCGAGCCCTCGACCCTCTCACTTTTCGAAGAATCCCCCTCCTCGGACGCGTCTCGGGAGGGCCTGCGGTGGATCGCGGACGTCGCCGGCCTCGACGCGCTCGTTGCCGCGGCCGTGAAGGCGGGCCGGGCGTCCGTCCACGTCGAATGCGGGCCCGGTGCGCCGTGGCCCGCGCCGCCGCTCGCCGCCGCGGTCGCGGTCCCCGGCGGTGAGAGCGCCGCCTTCGCGCTCGACGCCTCCGGAGCGAAGGCGCTCGCGGCGCTCTTCGCAAAGGTCCCCGTCGTCGCGCACGACGCCAAGCGCCTCTTCCTCGCCGCCGACGCGCTCGGGATCGCGCCGCCCGCGCGCTATTTCGACACGATGCTCGCGAGCTACGTCGTGGCGCCGGGCATCCACGCGCACGACCTCGCGGGCGACGCGCGCGGCGTCCTTCAGCTCCCGCCGGAGAGCGTCCCGTCCGCGAAGGACCTGAACGGCGGCGAAGCGTCGTCCGCCGCGACGCTGGCCACCGAGGAGGGCCGCCGCTACCTCGCGCCGCGCGTGCTCCTGCCGCTCGCGCTCGCCGACGCGCTCGCTCCGCGGCTCCGGGAGGGCTCGCCGCTCCTGCGCGTCCTCGAGGAGATCGAGGTCCCGCTCGTCCCGGTTCTCGCGCGGATGGAAAAGGCGGGAATCGCCGTGGATCGCGGCGTCCTCCTTGGCCTCTCGAAGGAGTTCGATTCCCGCCTCGCGGCGCTCGAGGCGAAAATCCACGAGGCGGCCGGGGAGCCGTTCAACATCGGGTCCCCGCTCCAGCTCGGCCGCGTCCTCTTCGAGAAGCTCGCCTACCCGGCGGGGAAGAAGACCGCGAAGACCAAGTCGTACGCGACGGGGTCCGACGTCCTCGAGGAGCTCGCCGCGCTCTCGAGCGGACCCGTGCCGGCTCTCGTCCTCGAGTGGCGCGAGATCTCGAAGCTCAAGGGCACGTACGTCGATGCATTGCCTGCCTGTCTCGCCTCGGACGGCCGCATCCACACGCGGTACGACCAGGCCGTCGCCGCGACGGGCCGCCTCTCCTCGAACGCGCCGAACCTCCAGAACATCCCCGTGCGGACGGAGGCCGGCCGCTCGATCCGCCGCGCCTTCGTCGCCGCGCCGGGGACGAAGCTCGTCGCCGCGGACTACTCGCAGATCGAGCTCCGGATCCTCGCGCACCTCTCCGGCGACGAGGCGCTGATCGACGTCTTCCGGCGCGGCGAGGACATCCACCGCGCGACCGCCGCGAAGATCTTCGGGATCGACCCCGCGCTCGTCACGCCGGATCAGCGCCGCGGCGCCAAAACGATCAACTTCGGCGTCCTGTACGGGATGGGGCCGTTCGCGCTCGCGGCGCAGCTCGGCGTCCCGCGCGCGGAGGCGAAGGAGTTCATCGCGGCCTATTTCGACAGGTTCCCGAAGATCCGGGCGTGCCTCGACGCGATCCTCGAGAAGGCGCGGGCGACGGGAGGGACCGAGACGATCTTCGGGCGCGTGCGCCCGATCCCCGGCCTCCACGACCGCAACCACAACGTGCGCGCGAACGCCGAGCGCATGGCGATGAACGCGCCCTTCCAGGGCTCGGCGGCCGATCTCATCAAGATCGCGATGCTCGCGCTCGACAAGGCGCTCGCGGACGAGCTTCCCGGCGTCCGGCTCCTCCTGCAGGTCCACGACGAGCTCGTCCTCGAGGCGCCGGCGGCGCTCGTGGAGAAGGCGGCGGCCGTCGCGCGGCGCACGATGGAAGGCGCCGCGAGCCTGAGCGTGCCGCTCACGGTGGACGTGGGAACCGGTCTCAACTGGGCGGAAGCAAAGTAGGAACCCGGCAAGGCCCTAGAATCGGTCCATGCGGAGGCTCTGCGGGATCCTCGTCGCGGCGGCCGCCCTCGCCGCAAGCGGTGCGCTGCACGCGCAGGCGCCGGCGCTGAAGCCCGTGGAGGTTCTGCCCGACCCGGTGCGCCCGGCTCTCGCCGAGATCGCCTACTCCCATCCCCTGTTCGTTCCTCTCGACGAGCCGCCGAAGGTCGTCGCGCGACTCAACCCGGCCGACCTCGAAGTGCGCGTCCCGCTCGCCCTCGCCGTTCGCGTCCTCGAGACCGGGAAGGTGAGCGAGATCGCCGCGGTGGAGCCTCCCCTCAAAGCGTTCACGACGCCGCTCCCGACGCTCGCCCCGAAGTGGCGCTACGTGCCGCCGACGAAGGGCGGGCGGCCCGTCGCCACGTGGGCGACGCAGATCCTCGAATTGAACGTCTCTCTCGAGAAGGGCGTCTTCAGCGCGTTTGCGCTCGACCCGCTCAAGAAGGACGACCCTCTCGCGAAGGTCTTCCGCGAGAGTGCCGGCGACGCCTGGATGGCGCGGTATCCGGCCGCGATCGACCCGAAGGACGAAGGGGCCGTCTCCGTGGAGGAGCTCGACGCGCTCCCCGCCGCCGAGAAGACGCCGTGGAGCTTCGACGCGACGCGCCAGCGCACCCGGGTGACCGCTCTCGTCGAAATCTCGGACCAGGGCGGCGTCTCCCGGATCCTCGCGACGGGCGACGCCGAGCCCCTCCTCGTGCGCTGGCTGAAGGAGAGCGCCGCGAAGTGGAAGTTCACCCCCGGCAAGGCGGGCGGCAAGCCCGTGGCCTCGTGGATGACGCTCGACGCGACGCTGGACTACACGATCGACTCGGCGAAGAAGAAAGCCGAGCGCAGCCTGAAGAAGAACCTGCGCTCTATTCCACCTTCCTGAGATCGCCGAGCCGGCGGGTCTTCTTCCGCGAATCGAAGTACTCGAGGAGCGGAATGAGCGTCTTGCGCGTCAGGCCGAGGAGGTCGCGGAAGCCCGCGACCGCGAGCGTCTGGCCCTTGACGCTCTCGAGCTTCGCCTCGGCGGCCGCCGCGACGTCCCGGTGCACGACGAGGTCGGGCGAGAGCCGAACGAGGAGACCCGACTTCACGAGGTGCGAGACGAGGCCGTCCACCACCTGCGGCTTCGTGCCGAGAAGCCGGGCCGCGTCGACGCCCTTCGGCGGCTCGAATCCGGCCTTGCGGTAGAGCTCCTCGAGCTTCGCCGCGAACGACGCGGCGTCGCCCGAGAGGTCGGCCGCCTTGGCTCCGGGCGGCACGACGCGGTCTCCCTCGAGCGCGATCGCGCGGCCGGCCGCGAGCGTCGCGAGCCAGCCGTCGGCCGCGGCGGGGGAGACGCCCTTGACGAGACGCGCGAGAAACTCGCCTTTTCCGAGCGCGGCGGCGCCGGAGGCCGCCTTTCTCCGCTCGGCGAAGAGCGCGGCCGCGCGAGTGGCGAGGTGCGCCGCGACGGACGCGTGCGCGAAGAGCGCGGGCGAGATCTTGAGCGCGCGGCCGGAGCCCGCGAGCGCCTCGAGAAGGTTCGCCGCGGCCGCCGACGCGAGCCCGAGGCGTGCGCCGAGACGCGCGGCCGATAGGCCCGCCGGGCCGGCCTCGAGGAGGAAGAGGTCGGTCAGAGCCTGCTCGTCGCCCTGAGAAAGGACCGACAGGACCGAAGAGAGCGCGGCATCCGCGCCGGCGCGGCGCCTCAGCCGGGGGCGGCCCGCGTCGAGGACGCGCCCGCCTCCGAGCGTCGCGGCCGGAGACGGGCGCCGGAGGATGAAGCGGTCGCCGGGGCGGGCCGCGACCTTCGACTCGAGGAGGATCTGCGCGAACGCCGTTTCCCCTGGCGCGAACGCACGGGCCGCCGGTTCACCCGCATCCGCACGGGCCGCCGGTCCGGCCGAGACCAGGGACAGCCGGCCCGCAACGTCCGCGGTCCCGAGGTGCACGCGCACGCGGGCGCCGTCGGGCAGCGGCGCCCCGAGGCCGGGGAGGACCGCGACCTCGGCGGTCAAAACGGAGGACGCATCCATCGCGCTTCGCGGGACGAGCGCCTGCCCCCGCTTGAGCTGCGAGCGGTCGACGCCCGCAAGGTTGAGGCTCGTGCGCTCGCCCGTGAACGCCTCGCGCCGCTCCTCGCCGTGGACTTCGACGCGCCGGACGCGAACGTCGAGCGCCTCGGGCAGGAGCGTGAGCGCGTCCTCGGCCGCGATGCGGCCCGCGTCGAGCGTTCCCGTGACGACCGGCCCGAAGCCTTTCATCGTGAAGGCGCGGTCGAGGAAGAGGCGCGGCACCTTCCGCGAGCGGTCCTCGCGCACGACACGGCGCGCGGCGGCGAGGAGCTCTTTCCTGAGGGCCTCCAGCCCTGCGCCCGACACCGCCGAGCACGCGACGATCGGCGCGTCCTGAAGGAACGAGCCCTTCACGAGCGCGCGGATCTCCTCCTCGACGAGCGCGCCGGTCTCCTCGTCCACGAGGTCGCACTTCGTCCGCGCGACGACGCCCGTCGAGACCCGGAGCAGCTTCAGGATGTCGAGGTGCTCTCTCGTCTGCGGCATCACGGAGTCGTCCGAGGCGACGGCGAAAAGGACGAGGTCCACGCCCTGCGCGCCCGCAACCATCGTCCGCACGAACTTCTCGTGCCCCGGCACGTCCACGAACGAGAACGTCGTCTCGTCCCAGGACGCGTGCGCGAAGCCGAGGTCGATCGTGATCCCGCGCGCCTTCTCCTCCGGCAGCCGGTCCGGGTCCGTGCCCGTCAGGGCGCGGACGAGAGCGCTCTTGCCGTGGTCGATGTGGCCGGCGGTGCCGACGAGGACGCGGCGCATGGGCGCCGATTATGGTCTGCGGGACGCTCCTCCCACCGCGAAGCCCGGCATGCGGGCGGCGGACCGGAACGCGGGCCTGCGCACCGCGCCTGCGGCCGGGCGGGACGTCGGATGCGCGCGGGGACTCACATGCGGGCGCGGCCGAGAAGCGCCGCCGATCCAGCCACCGGGCCACACGCCCCAGCCGGTGACGTACGGTTCGGGCGTTTCGGGTCCGGGAACGACCTCGGGCTCGGGGGTCGTTTCCTCTTCCGCCCACGCGAACGCGGGGAAGCGCACGGGCGCGCGGGAAACCGTCGTCTCCGCCGCCGAGAACCCCCCGACGGCCTTGCGGCCCTCGCGGCGCTCGCGCGCGACGTCCGACAGCGTGCGCGGCGCGGCGCTGACCGGCGCGCCGGCGGCGCCCGTGAGCGTGACCTCGACGACGGGAGACGGGGCCGGCGAGGCGGTCTCGAGCGCGGCCAGGACTGCGAGGGCGATCAGCATGACGCGCCTCCCCGGATAGCTTAGTCCCGCCGGACCCGCCCCGTCGTCAGTATTCCGGCCCCTTGAAGATCGTCGACTTCTCGGCGTCGAGCGTCTCGCCCGCGAGCTTCGCGCGCACGTGCCGCGCGACGCGCAGGCCGTCGAGCGCCGCCGAGACGATGCCGCCCGCGAAGCCCGCGCCCTCGCCGGCGGGATAGAGGCCGCGAACGGACGGGCTCTCGCACCAGCCGTCGCGCTCGATCCTCACGGGCGACGACGTGCGCGACTCGGGCGCGAAGAGCACCGCTTCCTCCGAGATGAACCCCGGCATCTTCCGGTCGAAGGCCCGGAGGCCGTCCGTGAGCGCCTCGAGGTACGGCTCGGGCAGGATCCCGTCGAACGGCACCGCGGTGACCCATGGCCCGTACGTCGTCTTCGGGAGCGGGCGCGGCGAGATGGGCCTCTCGCGGCTCTTCATGAAGTCCGTCACGCGCAGCGCGGGCGCCGCATACGTGCCGCCGGCGGCCGTGAAGGCGGCCGTTTCCACGCGGCGCTGCAGCTCGCGCCCGCGCAGGAGCGCGGGCCCGCCCATCGCGTCGAAGTCCTCGTCCTTCGTCTGGACGACGATTCCGGCGTTCGCGTACCCGGACGAGCGCTTGTAGCGCGACATCCCGTTCGTGACGACGCCGCCGGCCTCGGACGAGCACGCGATGACCTCGCCGCCGGGGCACATGCAGAACGTGTAAATCCCGCGGCCGTTGGACGCGACGTGGGCCTGCTTGTAGTCCGCCGGCATGACGCCGCAATCGGTCGAGACCTGCGCATACTGGATGAGGTCGACGGCGTCCTGCGGGTGCTCGATCCTGACGCCCATCGCGAAGTGCTTGCGCGTCATTGCGACGCCGCGCGCGAGGAGCATGTCCATCGTGTCGCGCGCGGAGTGGCCGAGCGCGAGGATCGCGACGTCCGCGGGGACCTCCTCCCCGGACTCGAGCTTCAGGCCCGCCAGCGCGCCGTCCCGCCGCGTGAGGAGGTCCGTGACCTTCGCGCGATAGCGGAGCGTCGCGCCGTGCTCGAGGAGGTGTTTGCGCACGTTGCGCAGGACGACGACGAGGCGGTCCGTGCCGATGTGGGGCTTGGCGTCCACGAGGATCGAATCCGGCGCTCCGAAGCGGTGGAACGTCTCGAGGATGACCTTGATCCTGTCGTGCTTCTTCCCGCACGTGAGCTTGCCGTCCGAGAACGTCCCCGCGCCGCCTTCCCCGAACTGGACGTTCGACTCGGGATCGAAGACTCCCGACGTCCAGAACTTCATGACCTTCCGGTAGCGGTCCTCGGCCGGGTCGCCGCGCTCGAGGATCGTGACCGGGATCCCGGCGTCCACGAGGGCGAGCGCCGCGAAGAGGCCCGCCGGACCCGTTCCGACGACGGCGACCTTCGCCTTCGTGTCCAGCTTCGGCAAAAGGAGGGCCGGCGCCGGAACGGGCTCGGCCGGCCCGAGCCGCAGCGGCGGCTCGGGCGCAAGGTCGAGCGGCGTCTCGGACGCGAACTCGACGGCGATCTCCCAGTAAAGGCTGGGCTTCTGGCGGGCGTCGAGCGAGCGGCGCACGAGCGCGAAGTCCGAGAGGCCGTCGCGGGGGATGCCGAGCAGCCGCGCAACCGTCGCGAGGTTCACGATCTTCGGGGCGCGCGCGCGCACGCCCGCGAGCCGGTAGCGGGGCACGGGCGTATTGTGCGGCCGCGAGTCTCCGAAAGTCATGCACGGCCCGCGCGAAATCGAGACGAAATTCCGCGTCGCGGACCGATCCGCGCTCGAGTCCCGGCTGCGGGCGCTCGGCGCCGCGGGAGCGCCGCCCGAGGCCGAGTCGAACGTCCTCTTCGACGACGCGGCCCGTTCCCTCCGGGACTCGGGCTGCGCCCTGCGCGTGCGCACGGTCGCGGGGCGCGGCGTCCTCACGTTCAAGGGGCGGGCGGAGGTCGCCGCGGGCGTGAAGAGCCGCGTCGAGCTCGAGAGCGCCGTGGACGACCCGGGATCCGTGGCCGCCGTTCTCGAGGCGCTCGGCTACCGCGCGTGGTTCCGGTACGAGAAACGTCGCGCCACCTGGACCTTCGCGGATCCCTCGCGGCCGCTCGTCGTCGTGGACGAGACGCCGCTCGGGACGTTCGCCGAGATCGAAGGGCCCGATGCCGCGGTCCGGTCGCTCGCGAGAGAGCTGGGCGTCGCCGAGGCGGACTTCATCGCGGAGTCGTACATCGCGCTCTGGCTCTCGGCGCGCGAGCGGGACGCCTCCCTGCCGGCCGACATGGTGTTCCGGGTGGAGCCGTGATCGCGTTCGTCCTCGCCGCCGGCTTCGGCACGCGCTTCCGGCCCGCGACGCTCACGACGCCCAAGCCGCTCCTCCCGCTCGCGGGGCGGCCGATCCTCTTCCACGTCTTCGACCACCTCCTCGGCCAGGGCGCGGACCGCTTCGTCGTCAACGCCCACCACCTCGCGCCCGTGCTGCGCGCCGCGGTCGGCGACGCGTACGCCGGCGTCCCCGTCGCGTGGTCCCTCGAGCCGGAGATCCTCGGGACGGCGGGCGGCATCCGCTGCGCCTTCGAGCGCGGCCTTCTCGGCGAGCATTTCGTCGTCGCGAACGCCGACGTCCTGACGACGCTCCCGCTCGGGCGGCTCCTCGCGGCGCGGCACGCGGCGGGAGTCGTCTCCGCGCTCGCCGTCCTCCCGAACGAAAACCCCGATCGCGACACGCCGCTCTGGGGAACGCCGGCCGGCCGTCTCGCCGCCGTCGGCGGCCCGAGGCCCGCCGGAGCCACCGGACCGTGGCTCTTCACGGGCCTTCAGGCGGCGAAGGACGCGCTCGTCCCGCGGATCCCGGAAGGCTTCGCAGAGCTCGCGAAGGACGTCCTCGCTCCCTCGGCGGCGGCCGGGGACGGCGCGTTCGCGCTCGTCCCGTACGCCGCCTCCGACGGCCTGTGGTTCGACCTCGGGACGCCCGAGCGCCTCGCGGCGGCCGAAGCCGCGCTCGCGCGCTAGAGACTCCTGCGGAGAGCGAGGAGCGCGGCCGCGGCGAGAAGCAGCGCGGTCGCGGCGAGGCCCCGCGCCGAAAGCGCAGGAATTTCCAATGTCTGGGCGGACACGGAACCGGCGCTCGTGAAGCGGTTGGGCGCCGTCGGCGCGCTGCACGTCGAGTTCGCGCAGGACGCTTCCTCGCCCGAAGCGATGCTCACCGTGCCGCCGACGTTCGTGAGAGCCGAGCCGAAGAAGAGCGCGAAGGCGCGGGTGCCCGTCAGGTCAGCGGCGTTCGAGGCGGCCGTGAGCACGGAGTCGTTCGACGGAGCAAACCCCGGCGACACGTACACCAGCGTCGCGCCGGTGAGGATGACGCTGCCCGGCGTCGTCGTGATGTTCACGGAGCTGTACGTGTTCGTGTCGGCGTCGTAGGCGAACGAGCCCGAAGCCGTGCCGCCGTCCGTGAACGTGACCCCCTGCAGGGTCCACGTCACGGGAATCGCCGAGGCGGCGGCGGACGTCAGGCCGAGGGCGAGGACGAGGGAGGCGAGGACGGCTCTGCGCACATCAAGCTCCTTTCGACGCGAGTTCCCGAGAGGATGACGAAGTATACGAAACTCATCCTCACCACCGCGCGATCCACTTCAGCTTCTTGCCGTGCCACGTCCAGATCTGGATCTTCGCGTTCGCGGGCGTCACGCGGACGGCGGCCTGCCGGCTCCTGCGGTTCGAGAGGTACACGGTGCCGGGCGAGGCGTGGCCGACCGGCGAGAACGAGCAGATGTTCGAATTCCCGAAGCGGATCGGGTCCGAGAGGTTCCCGATCGCGGCGCCGCCGGGGTCCGGGCCGGTCATCCCGGGCACGAATGAGAAGTTCACGCCGGGGTAGCGGCTCCCGAGCCAGTACGGCCCGGCGACGAGCTTGTCGATCCCCTTCTTGATGTCGGCGGTCGTGACGCCGTTTCCGTTCCCGTCCTGGTAGACGGTCAGGACGAGGTCGCCCGCGTTCGCGACCCATTTCACGCCCACCTCGGCACCCTGGAAGACGGCGCGCGCGCGGGCGGTCTGGAGGATGGCGGCCACCTCGCGCGAGGCGGTGCCGAGCGACTCCTCCGCGAGGATCCCGGAGAGCGCCGGGACGCTCATCGCGAAGATCAGGCCGAGGATGGCGAGGACGGCGGTGAGCTCAGCGAGGGTATGTCCGCGAATCGACCCTGGATGCATGCAACCTCCTTGAGGGTTGAGGAGGGGGGACGGCGCGGCGCCGTTCGCTCGTGCGGTTCGCCGCGCCGTCCCGGGGGGTGGGAGGGCGTCAGGCCTTGACCTTCGCGGTCTTCGAGGCCTTTGCCCCTGCGGAAGCGGTCTTGGCAGGCTTGGCGGCCTTGGCGGGTTTCGTAGCCGCCTTCGCGCGCATGCCCTTCGAAGACACTTTCTCGACGAGCGTCGTCGGGCCGGAGACCGTGACGTACGGCTTGAGCGTCGTGAAGAACTTCTCGCCCACGCCCTTGACCTGCATGAGGTCCTCGGGACGCTTGAAGGCGCCGTGCTGCGTGCGGTGCTCGACGATGCGGTCGGCGAGCTTCGCGCCGACGCGCGGCAGACGCGCGATCTCGGCGCTCGTGGCCTGGTTGATGTTGACGACCTTGTGCGAGAGCGGCGCCTCGCCCTCGGCCACGGCCGGGTGGGACGCAAGCCCCGAGAGCGACAGGCCGAGGACGGGGACGACGAGAGCGCGGACGATCGGACGGAGAGACATCGAATGCTCCTTTCGTTTCGTGTTTCGTTGTTCGGGGGATGGGCAAAGAGAGGGGAACGTGAACGGGATTCGGGGGTGTTCCTTCCGCTTCGTCCCGGCGCGTCCGGGTGCGCGTTCGGTCTCAGCTCATCCATCGCCTCCGGCCCCTGCGGCTGCACGGGCGGTGCCGCGCGGCGCGGCCGAAGCGCAACGAACTGGCGCAGAAGAACTTCTTCTTAGAAAGGGTCCGCGGGCAGCGCCGGAGCGCGACAAGCAAACCTGTCGCGCGGGCCGGCTGCCTTGCCCTATTCCCTTCTAAGAAAATCTCTTCTCTTCTCCCGCACGAAAAGGGAAGCCGCGACAGGAAAACCTGTCGTGGTGGACAATCGGGCGATGACGCGGCGCGCCGGCGGACCGAACGACCTCATCCTCGGAATCTCCGGGGCCAGCGGCTCGCGCCTCGCCCTGCGCGCCCTCAGGCTCTTCTCGGCGTCGCCCGACGTCGAGCGCCTCCACGTCGTCGTCTCCCCGCGCGCCCTCGTCGTCGCGCGCGACGAGCTGGACGCCTCGATCACGTCCGCCGACTCCTTCCTTGGCGCGGCGGAGATCGGCGCCGACGCGCGCGACAAGCTCGTCCTCCACTCCGAGAGCGCGATCGACGCCCCGATCTCGTCCGGCTCGTACAGGACGCGCGGCATGGCCGTCCTGCCGTGCTCGGCGGGCACGCTCGCGGCGATCGCGCACGGCACGTCGCGCGGCCTCCTCCAGCGCGCGGCCGACGTCTGCCTCAAGGAGCGGCGGCGCCTCGTCCTCGGCCTGCGCGAGACGCCGCTCTCGCTCGTCCACGCCGAGAACATCCTCGCGGCCACGCGCGCGGGCGCGATCGTCGCGCCGCCCGTCCCGGCGTTCTACGCGGCGCGGACGGCCGAGGAGATGCTCGACGCTTACCTCGAGCGCGTCGCGGACCTCCTCGACGTGAAGGTCGACACCGCCGGCTTCCGCTGGACGGGCGTCCGCTCACCCGCCCGCACGTGAAGCGCTACCTCTCCCTCGTCACGTTCGCGCACACGATCTTCGCCCTCCCGTTCGCGCTCCTTTCGGCCGTCCTCGCCGCGCGCGGCGTCCCGCCGCTCCCGACGCTCGCCTGGATCCTCGTCGCGATGGTGGGTGCGCGCTCGGCCGCGATGGCGTTCAACCGCATCGCGGACCGCGACGTCGACGCCGTGAACCCCCGCACGAAAGGCCGCGACATCCCGGCGGGCCGCGTTTCCGTCGCGGAGGCTTCGGTCTTCTGCGCGCTCTCGGCCGCGGTCTTCGTCTTTGCCGCCTCGCGGCTCAATCCGCTCTGCCTCGCGCTCAGTCCCGTCGCGCTCGCCGTCGTCCTCGGGTACTCGTACGCCAAGCGCGTGACTGCGCTCGCGCACCTTCTCCTCGGCCTCGGCCTCGCGATCGCGCCCGTCGGCGCCTGGATCGCCGTCACGGGCGCCTTCGCCCTTCCCCCGGTCGTCCTCGGCCTCTCTGTCCTCTTCTGGGTAGCGGGGTTCGACGTCATCTACAGCCTCCAGGACGAGGCCTTCGACCGCGAGCACGGCCTTTTCTCCATCCCGGCGCGGCTCGGGGCCCGCCGGGCGCTGAACGTCTCGACGGCCTTCCACGCGCTCTCCCTCGCCCTCCTTTACGCCGTCTTCACCCTCGTGAACGGCGGCGTTCCCTTCGGGCTCGGCGTCGTCCTCGCGGGGGCGTTCCTCGTCCGCCAGCACGTCCTCGTCAAGCCGGGCGATCTTTCCCGGGTGAACGGGGCGTTCTTCACGGCGAACGGCTGGCTGTCGGTGGCCGTCTTCGCCTGCGGGGCGGCCGACGTCTTCCTCCGCCGGTAGGCTCCCGGCCCGGTAAACTCGCCTCCCGTGCCCGCCCCCACACCGAAGGAATTTCCGCTTCGCCACATCGCGATCGAAGGCCCGATCGGCGTGGGGAAGACGTCGCTCGTCGGCCTCCTCGCGAAGCGTTTCAGCGGCACGCAGATCCTCGAGGACGTCACGAACCCGTTCCTCGCGGACTTCTACGCGGGAAAGAAAGGCGCGGCGTTCCAGACGCAGATGTACTTCCTCCTGTCGCGCTACCAGCAGCAGCAGGAGATCGCACAGATCGACCTCTTCCGGAACCTCGTCGTCGCCGACTACACGTTCGCGAAGGACAAGATCTTCGCGTACCTCACGCTGAACGACGCCGAGATCGCGATCTACGACAAGGTCTACGCGACGCTCGCCGCGAACGTCCCGCGCCCGGACATCGTCGTCCACCTCACCGCGTCCGTCGAGACGTGCCTTTCGCGGATCAAGAAGCGCGGCCGGGCGTTCGAGAAGGGGATCTCGGCCGAGTACCTCAAGTCCCTCGTCGAGGCCTACAACTACTTCTTCTACCACTACCGCGACGGCCCGCTCCTCGTCGTCGAGACGAACGACATCGACTTCGTCGAGAGGAAGGGCGACCTCGACGACCTCATCGCGCAGATCACGCGCCCGTTCCGGGGCACGCAGATCTACGTCCCGCGCGGCTCGAAGAAGTAGCCGTGGGCGCCGTCGAGCGGCTGCGCGAGCTTGGCGCGGGGCGCGAGATCCTCGGCGACGCCGCGCCGCGCGAAGAGGACGGCCTGCGCATCTCGCCCCGGAACGCGGACCTCTCGCCGGACGAGCGGCGCGCGGCGCCGGCCGTCTTCCGCGCACTTCTCGCCGGCCAGCTTCTCTGCGGCCTCGGAGAGAGGAAATCGGCGAAAGTCCTCAAGGCGGTGCGCCGGGCGCTCGAGATGGAGCCCGGCCTGGCCGTCGAAGCCGTCGACGTCGTCGAGACCGGATCCCTCCGTTCTGTCGAGAAAATCAACGGACCGGCCATCCTGATCGTGGGCGCCTGGGCGGGGTCGACTCTCCTCGCCGACAGCGTCCGCCTCGAGGCAACTCGTTGATACTACGTCGCAAATTCTTTTTCGCTTGCTTTTGCTGATTCTTTCGATTCTCATTCCATCAACAAACAGCCCCGGAGAGCCAAAAGGGTCAGCCCCAACAGTCTTCGAAGGCCGTGTAATTCTTTCGTCGGATCGAGTTCGACCAGGAGGCGTGACCCATTTCCAGCCCCGGGGGCACAAGCAGGGAAAAAGCCCCGTCCTCCCTACCCGAACTCTCCGCCCGGCTCCTCTCGCCAGTTCCCGGCGGCCGCCGCTCGATGGTGAGCGTCGACCGTCTTTTCCAACCCTCGGTTTCCGGTGAGACCGGCAAACCTTCTCTGGAGTTCTGATGTACACGGACAAGACCATCTCCTGCATCGACTGCGGCGCTCCCTTCATCTTCTCGGCGAACGAACAGGAGTTCTACGCTCAGAAAGGCTTCTCCAACGAGCCCAAGAGGTGCAAGAACTGCCGCGACAAGCGCAAGGCCGGCGGCTTCGGCGAGGGCGGCGCGCGCCAGCTCTACAACGTGACGTGTGACGCCTGCGGCAAGACCACGCAGGTTCCGTTCAACCCCACGAACGGCAAGCCGGTTTACTGCCGCGACTGCTACCGCGAGCGGCGGCCCGCCCGATAGGGGGTCTGGGGGAAAGGGTTGGACCCTTTCCCCCAGCCAATAATCCAGTCGGGTGAGCGCGGGCGACCCCCTGTTAGAGTCGCCCTCTCATGAGCGACTCCCCGAAGAAGCCCGGTTTCGCGACGACGTGCATTCACGCGGGGCAGGAGCCCGAGCCTGCCACGGGCGCGGTCACGGTCCCGATCTTCCAGACATCGACGTACGTCCAGGAGGCGTTCGGCAAGCCGCGCGGCGGCTACGAGTACGCGCGGACGAAGAACCCGACGCGCCTCGCGCTGGAGAAGCAGCTCGCCGCGCTCGAGGGCGGCGCCGTGGCCCACGCCTTCGCCTCGGGCATGGCCGCCGAGACGACGCTCATGCTCTCGTTCGTGGCGGCGGGGGACCACGTCCTCGTCAGCCGCAACACGTACGGCGGAACGTACCGCTTTTTCTCGAAGATCCTCGCGAACTTCGGCGTCACGTTCGACTACGTCGACACGACGGACGCCGAGGCCGTGCGCAAGGCCGTCACGCCCGCCACGCGGATGCTCTTCGTCGAGACGCCCACGAACCCGACGATGGAGATCGCCGACCTCAAGGCGCTCGCGGACGTCGCGCGGGCCGAGGGGCAGCGCATCGGGGCGAAGATCCGCGTCGTCGTGGACAACACGTTCGCGACCCCGTTCTTCCAGAAGCCGCTCGCGCTCGGCTGCGACGCCGTCGTCCACTCCACGACGAAGTACCTCAACGGCCACTCCGACTCGGTGGGCGGCGCCGTCGTCTGCGCGGACGCGAAGGACGGCGAGAAGATCGGCTTCGCGCAGAACGCCGCCGGCGGCATCCTTTCGCCGTTCGACTCCTTCCTCGTCTCGCGAGGCATCAAGACGCTGCCCGTGAGGATGAAGGCTCACGACGCGAACGGCCGCGCCGTGGCCGCGTGGCTCGCGCGCCACCCGAAGGTCCTCAAGGTCTTCTACCCGGGCCTGCCCGCGCACCCCGGCCACGCGATCGCGTCGCGTCAGATGACCGGCTTCGGCGGCATGATCTCGTTCGACCTCGGCTCGGAGGCCGCGGCCCGGCGCCTTCTCGACCGCGTCGTCGTCTGCTCTCTCGGCGAGTCGCTCGGCGGCGTCGAGAGCCTCATCTCGCATCCGGCCACGATGACCCACGCGAGCGTCGAGCCCGACGAGCGGCTCCGCCGCGGCATCACGCCGGGGCTCGTGCGCGTTTCGGTCGGGATCGAGGACGTCGAGGACATCCTCGCGGATCTCGAGAACGCTCTCGCGGGCGTCTGACCTAGTCGATCGTCGCTTCGCCGGACTCGTCGTCCTCGTCGTCGTCACTCGGGACGCCGGTCGACGATTCCGCCACCCAGGCGGCGAAGGCCGCGTCCACCTTCGACGCCGGGAGGCCGACGATCTCCGGCAGCTCGTACGCGTTCAGCTCCTTGATCGCGGCGCGCACGGCCTCGAAGTTCGCCTCGAGCGTCTTGATCAGGAGCAGGAACTCGCTGTCCTGCTGGACGCGCCCTTTCCACCGGAAAATCGAGCGCGCGACGGGCAGGACGTTCACACAGGCGGCGAGACGCCGCTGCACGAGCGCATGCGCGAGGTCCAGCGCCTGCTTCTCCGTGCTCACGGACGTCAGAACGGCGAGGAGATCGGGTGCGCGTGCCGCGGACTTCATGCAGTGAAGTTAGGCGGCGGCCGCGAGGGCGTCAAGCGCCGCGTTTGCATCTAGAATCGAAGACCCAGCACGCCTTGCCCGGCTGAACGAAGGTGCGTCATGAAGCTGTCGGGTCTTCCGAAGCGAACGATCGCTCTTCTCACCGTTCTCGCCGCCCTCGTCGCAGGCTCCGTCGCGTGGACGCTCGTCGTTCGCACGCGGACGAACCCCCCCGTTCCGGTCGAACGCAAGCTCATGGAGCAGCGGCCAAAGCCACTGGAGCCGGAAGTCCTGCGCATTCCTCCTCGCGAGATGCGCGCGATCGTCCGCAACGACGCGCTTCTGAAGCCGGATCGCCGCTTCGTCCTGGCGTTCGAGGACGTCGCGGCGCTCGAGGGCGCGCGTCCGGAAGCCGGCGCGACGTGCACGCCCCGGGACCGCCGCTGGACGATCGACGCGGGTGGCGGGATCCGAGCCGAGCTTTCCGACATCCCGGGTTTCTTCGAGACGCTGGATGCGCTGAGAACCGTGGCCGGCACGCGGGTACCGACCGGAGGGAAGAGGGTTCCGGAGCCCGAGCTGCGCCGGCTGCGGGCGCTCGCCTCCGACCCGTTCGAGGGCCGCCCGATGCGCGCGCTCCGGGAGATCGACGCGCGCTGGGAGGCCGGCTTCGATCGTCGCGAGCTTCTCGATCTCGCGTCCCTCGCGTTCGTGACGCTGGAGATCGCCACCATCGACGTCCTCGAGATGGGCGATGTCACCGGGGGTCGCGCCCTCGCGGTCCTCGCGCTCGCCGAAGCGGCAGGCAACACGCGGCTTCTCTCGCGCGAGGCGCTTCTCGCCCACGCCCTCGGGTACCCCGGGGAAGCGCGACGCTTTGCGCGGAGCCTCCCCCGGTCCGACGACCTTCGCCCGTTCCTCGTCGGGGACGACGCCGAGCTCAAGGCCTCGGCCGAAGGCGCCGCCTCGTCTCCCGTCCTGCGGTATCTGTACGCCGTCCCGCTCGCGCCGAAGACGGACGTCTCCGAAGTCCTTGACTGGCTGAGCAGCCACGGCGCTCCACGCGCCGACGATCCCGCCGTCATCATGGCGGCCCTTCGCGCGAAGGACGTCTTCGATCACAAGCTCCGGCTCAACTCGACGCTCATGATGGCGGGCTGGTCCGAGGCCGGTGGGAAGGACGTGCGGCCGGGCCGGGGGCTCCTCGCTTCCTTCGAACGCACGCTCGCGGCCCGAGGCCGCGAAAGAGGACCGTTCTTCGACGAAGCCGTGGCCGTCGCCCGGACCCGGGCCGTCTTCTACTCGGGGCTGTTCGGGGTCGGGAGCTTCTATCTCGACAGTCTTTCCTCGGGTCCCGCAGCCCAACAGTTCATCGATTACCTGGAGGGAGCCGAGCCGGGCCCGGGGGCCGACTTTCAGCGCTGGTACCGCAACCTCGCCGCGGAGAAGAACGGAGCGATCAAGGCAGAGGCGCTCGTCGACGACCTGACGACTCTCAGGTTCCTGGGGCAGGCAGCCGTCCGTCGTACCGGGATGCGCCTTAAAGACGTGCTCTATGCGACCGCTCCGGCGCGACCGCGGGCCGCGGCCTCTCTCGAGCGCGTGCTCGACAGCCGCGCGGCGAACGACTTCGTCTTCAGCTCGTTTTGTAAGAACACCCTCATGCACCCCGTGGCCTTCGAGCGCTACTACCGGTCATCGATGGACCGCGCTTCTCTCGAAAGTTCCGGCCCGGACGTCTGGTTCGCGTACCAGGCGCGGGACACGGACGCTCTGAAGGTGATCGCGACGGACTCGGGCGCCAAGGCGTGGGAGCAGTTCAGCGCGATCGAATACCTCGATGCGCTCGATGCGATCGACGACGCGACGACCCGCGCCCTGGTGCTCGGAGTTCTCTCGCGCAAACCCGACGACTCGGCAGCGACCTCATGTCTCTGGATGCTCCGAAAGAAAGGCTTTCTCGACGACGCCGAGGCGTATCTCCGAAAGTGGCTCGCGGCCAACCCCGACGAGCACGTCCTGCGGCGCGCCCTGTACGCCGCGCGGCTCGAGCGCGTGCTCTTTCAGGGGGGGCGCTTCGACGAGGCCTGGAAAGTCATAGAACCCTATGTGTCGACCGGAATGGGCGACGCGGTCGAGTCGGGCGCCGAGGCCCTCGAGGGAGTGGGCCGCCACGAGGAGGCGCGCGCAATGTCCGCCGGCAGCGTGGAGCGATATCCCGACAACGGGATGACCCGTTCCGCGCATGCGCGGCTCCTCTGGAGACAAGGACGCTACGACGACGCCCCTAAGGTTCTCCTCGACGCGCGACATCCGCTCAATCCGCACGAGTGGAGCGACGTCGTCGTGGGTGACTTCTACGACGTCTTCGGGAAGAAGGGACCGTCCGAAACGCGGGCGGCGTTCGAGGGGTTGATGCGCGCCGGCGTGAACCCCTGGTTCCTGTTCTCGTTCGCGGATCCCTTTGCCAAGGAAAAGCAATACGACACCGCGATCGAGCTCCTGGAGATGGTCGCCCGGTCGCACAACGAGCGGATCGACGGCAACCTCAACCTCTACCGCTACAGGGTCCGGCGCGACGGGCGCGAGGGCGCGAATCGGTGGTTCCAATCCGAGGTCGTCAGGAGCGCAAGCGCGTCTTGGGTCGGCCAGAAGGCGTTCGACCTGCACATGTTCGAGATCCTCTGGCTGCTGCCCGATTCCGGCGAGCACTGGATGCTCCGCGCGCAGGCGGCCGCCTTCGAAGGCGGCGCCGCCGAGGACCGGACGCAGGCCCTCGTCGCGCATTTCCGCGATCCGAAGACCCGACCGATGGACGCGGTCGACGGCCTCTTCCTCCTTGGCCTCGAAACGGAGGACCACCTCTTCGAGAGCGCGACCGACGCCGGGCGCCGCTGCGACGTCGCTTTCGTGCTCGGTCTGAAAGCACTCGGCGGGAAGCGGCTCGAGGAGGGCTGCGACTGGCTGCGCATCTGCCTCCGGGCGGGCTCCTCGGCGCGACCCAGCTACAAGAACGCGCTCGGCCTTCTCCAGTTCTGGGACGTCCGCCGCTTCGGGCGCCGTCTCGACGCTTCGAAGTCAGGGGGCCCCGCTCAGCTTCCGCCCGAGGACGAATAGCGGCCAACCCGCGAGGAGGATCGCCGTCCCCGCGAGCGCGAGCGCGGGCTCCGTCACGGCGACGTGCGCCGCGACGGCTGCCAGGGCGAGGATGTAGAGCGCCGGCAGGACCGGGTAGAGCGGGATCCGGAACGCGCCCGCCCCCTCGCCGCGGCGCCGGAGGACGAAGAGCGTCGAGGCCACGACGACGAGCGTCACCATGTCCGTGAAGATGATGTAGCTCAGGAGCTTCTCGAACGACCCGAGGACGAACGCGGGGATCAGCATCGTCGCGCCGAAGAGCGCGAGCCCGGCCGCCGACACCTGCGTCCTCGGGTCCACGCGCCGGAACGCGGCGGGGAGGACGCCGTCCTCGGCCATCGCGTGGTAGCTCCGCGGCATCTGGAGGACCGTGGCGTTCACGAAGCCGGCGGCCGACAGGAAGATCAGCGCCGAGACGACCGCCTCGCCCGTTCCGCCGAGGCTCGCCTTCGCGAGCGCGGCAGCGACGAGCGTCGAGCCCGCGACGCCGGCGACGCCGAGCGTCCGCACGTATGCGGCGTTGATCGCGAGGTAGAGGCCGGCGACCGCCAGCATTCCGGCCGTCACCGCCAGCGGAAAGCGCCGCCTCGCGTCCTTCACGTCGCCGCCCAGATTCATCGTCATGTGGTACCCGCCGTACGCGTAAAAGCACGGGATGAGCGCGGCCGCGAGGCCGGCCGGGGCGGCCGGGGGGACTGCGGACGCAGCGGCTCGCGGCGCGAGCGCGAACGCGAGGCCGGCGAGGCCCGCGATCATCACGATCTTCGTCATCGAGAGGACGTTCTGCGCGCCCGCGCCCACGCGGATGCCGAGGGCGTTGAGCGCGAGGAGGACGGCCATGAGAAGGAGCGCGACGAGGAGGACGGCGTTTCCGCCGCGTTTCGAAGGCGGCAGCACGAGCCCGACGAGGTACTCGGCGCCGATGAACGCGACGCCCGCCGCGCCCGCGCCCTGCATGAGCGTCTGCGCCCAGTTCAGCATGAAGGCGAGAACCGGCGAGTAGCAGTCGGCGACGACGCGGTAGTACCCGCCCGCGCGGGGATGCCGCGAGCCGATCTCCGCGAACGTCAGCGCCCCGACGAGGCTCACGAGCCCCGCGAGCGCCCACGCGAGGAGGAAGCGGCTCTCCGTGCCGGCGGCCTTCGCGACGATCGCGGGCGTCCGGAAGATCCCGATCCCCACGACGAGGCTCACGACCACCATCGCCGTGTCGAACGTCCCGAGCTTGGCGACGATTCTTTCGCGGGCGGGCGCGTCCGGCCCGGAAACGTCAGGCGGCACGCAGCGCCTCGGCGAGGAGGCTCGCGAGCCGCACGTACTCCTCCTCGGAGTTGTAGAGCTGCGCCGAGACCCGCACGAGCTTGCCGCCGTCCGGAGGCGGCCACGAGAAGAACCACGGCTCGACGCCCCGCGCGCGCGTCCAGTCGGCGAGCTGTTCGCGGTCGAGGCGCGCCGCGGGGCTGCCGGGCGCGGCCTTCGGGAGGATGACGGCCGCCATCGACCCGACCATCGACTCCGGCGCGGGAGCCGCGACGCCGAGCGCCGCGCAGAGGATCTCGCGCGCCTTGAGGGCGAGGCCGTTGTTCGCCGCCATCAGCTCGGGCCAGCCGCCGGGCAGGAGGCCGCCCATGTAACGAATGCACTCGGGGATCGTGAGCGCCGGCGTCGGGTCCGTCGTGCCGGTCCAGTCGAACTCGTCGCGGAAGCGCGGCTCGCCGCCCGCGTAACCGTGGCTGATCGTGACGGGATGGATGCCCTCCTGACGGTCGCGCCTCACGTGCAGGAACGCCGCGCCCTTCGGCGCGCAGAGCCACTTGTGCGCGTTGCCCGTGTAGTACGCGGCGCCGAGGCGCAAGAGGTGAAGCGGCAGCATCCCGAGCGCGTGCGCGCCGTCCACGAGCGTGTCCACGCCGCGCGCCGCGAGCTCGGCGACGAGTCGCTCGATCGGGAAGACGAGCGCCGTCGGGCTCGTGACGTGGTCGAGCATCGCGAGGCGCGTGCGAGACGTGACGCACGCGAGTACGGGCGACACGACTTCTTCGGGGTCTCGCAGCGGAAAAGGAACAGCAGCCACGACGACGCGCGCGCCGGTCCGCGACGCCACGTAATCGAGCGTCTTCTTGCACGCGCCGTACGCGTGGTCCGTCGTCAGGAGCTCGTCGCCGGGCGCGAGCTCGAGGGACCGCACGACCGCGTTGACGCCCGTCGTCGCGTTCGGGACGAAGGCGAGGTCGTCGGGGTCCGCGCCGACGAACTGCCCGAGAGCCGCGCGCGCTTCGGCGTTCAGGCGCGGGGCGTCGCGCACGAGGAAGTCCGTGGGCTCCCTCTCCAGCCGCGCGCGCAGCTCGGCCTGCTTCTCGAGGACCGCCGTCGGGCACGCCCCGAACGAGCCGTGATTCAGGTGGGCGACGGCCGGGTCGAGGGACCAGAGCGCGGCGTAGCTCATCGTGCTGCGCCGAGGATGGCATGCACCGGGCTTAAGCCCGAAGCCCGATCTCGACCAAGAAACCGGACT